>JADMIH010000167.1 GCA_015478675.1 Chloroflexota bacterium
ACTTCACGCCTGATACAGCGGCTAAGCTCGCCTGTAGCGGCGGTTGCGCGAAGGCCTGGCCGCCGCTGGTCTTCAAAGGATCAAGCACGCCCACCAGTGCCACAGCTCTTCCTGGCACGCTCAGTGTGTTGAATGATGCCAATGGCAACCAGGTGCAGTACAGTGGATATCTGCTCTATACCTACTCAGGAGATACAGTGCCCGGTCAAACCAAGGGGCAGGGATTGGGCGGCAAATGGTACGTTGCCACGCCTGACATGGCTTCATTCGCGGTGAGGTTAGCCTCGGCTACCATAAAAGGCAAAGCAGAGACGATACTCGCCACGCCGCAAGGCATGACGCTGTACTACTTTACGCCTGATACGACGGCCAAGGCGGCTTGCACTGGCGGTTGCGCGAAGGCGTGGCCCCCATTGGTCTCTACAGGCTCAGGAACTTCTCTCGGTGATGCCGCACTGCCTGGTGCGCTGAAGGTTCTCAATGACGCCAATGGCAACCAGGTGCAGTACAACGGACATCTCCTCTATACCTACGCGGGAGACACGGCTCCTGGTATGACGACAGGAGAAGGGCTGTTCGGCAAGTGGTTCGTATGCACGCCAACCCTGGCCGCACTGACCCAGTAGGATAATAGATTGCCGGGTAGTAGCCAGGCCAAAGCCGGCTATGCGACATGCCGGATCATTAGGCTTCTTCCTGAAGCCCAATGGTCAGGCATGTCGCATATGCAATGACCTTATATTGCCAGCATCAAGGCAAAACGTCCTACAGCCACCCTTTTTGCTCGGCACGATGTGCCGCCTCCATCCGATTACGTGCGCCCAGCTTCTGCATGGCTACCGAGAGATGATTGCGGACGGTTCCCTCAGAGAGGGATAACTGTGCGGTGATAGCGGCAAGGCTGGCCCCGCTGAGCGCGGCTGCGAGCACCTCACGCTCGCGCGGGGTGAGGGGGTTGTTCCCCTCGGAAAGTGCCGCGAGGGCGAATTCCGGATCGACCACACGCTCGCCTTGCATGACGCGGCGGATGGCAACGGCCAGGTCATCGGCAGGCGCATCCTTGAGGAGGAAACCGACAGCTCCGCTCTCCATTGCCCGGCGCAGGTAGCCACTGCGCCCAAAGGTCGTCACAATCACAATGCGGCACGTTGGTAAGCACTTATGCAGTGTTTGGGCCGCTGGTAATCCACCTCCGCCTGGCATCTCAATATCGAGCAGCGCGACATCGGGACGAGTCAGAAGTGCCGCCGGAACCACCTCATCGCCCCGTGCGACTTCTGCCACCATCTCGATGTCCTGCTCCAGTCTGAGCAGAGCCACCAGTGCGCCGCGCACCATTGCCTGATCTTCTGCTATGAGTACCCGGATCATGATTGCTCCTCCTGCACTGTTTCTCCACGGCCCCCGTGGCTCTGGAGCGGGAGTTCCACCCACAGGCGAAAGCCCGTTTTTCCAACCATCCGAACTGGAGCGGCCTCGATACGCCCTCCAAGCGATGTGACACGCTCCGTGAGGCCGGAGAGTCCGAGACCCTCACGAGCGTCTGTGCCTTCTGTACGTTCGCGCTGTTCCCCATCGTTGCTCACTTCGGCATACACCATGTTATGTTCACGGAGGAGCCGGATGACACAGTGCTGCGCACGGCTATGCCGGATCACGTTGGTGACGCCCTCGCGCACCGTCCAGGCGAGGACTGCTTCCGTGCCAGGCGGAAGCGCAAGCGTGGAGTATTCGAGCGAACACGCGATCCCCGCCGCTTCTAACAGTTGTTGCGCGCCGTCCACTTCGTTCGCAAGCGTCGGCTGACGATACCCGGCCACGGCCTCGCGCACCTCGCGTAAGGTCTGCCGAGCGATACGCTCAACCTCGCGGATTTCTTGCGCCGCCTGTGTTGGCTCTTGCTCGATCAACCGCCCCGCCAGCTTGCTCTTGAGGGCAATCAAGGAAAGGGTCTGCCCAAGGAGATCATGCAGATCGCGTGCCAGGCGTAGCCTTTCTTCCTCGACCTTGAGGCGAGCGAGTTCGCGCTGCGCAGCATGCAGTTCCCGGATTGCGCTGCCCATGCGGGCCACACCAATCATATCCAGACCGAGTCCCCGCACCAGCAGCATCAGCGCAATGAGCCACCACCAATCGACCCCCACTATGCCTCCATGTGTGCTGATCGTGATGAAGAGGGGCAGCAGCGTGAAGAGCACCACGGCAACGCCTGCACTGCGCATGGGGAGCAGTATCCCCGCAATGGCACTCACCCCGATAAAGAGCCAGAGCCAGGCAGGGCCATACACCAGGCTGAACACGGTGACTTGGAGAGAGAGGGCGACAAAGAGGAGGAACGAAAGACGGGACCGGGCACGCGCTTGCGTCCTCTGGTTCACGGGATGCGGCCACATGATCCAGGTGTAGCTGGTCGCAAAAAAGAGCAGGGCCACGACACCTGGAGCAAGCCGCCAAGGGACAAGAGGTTCGCTGACGAAAGAGATGAGGGGAAAGAGGAGGCACACAAGCCAGAAGTGCTGGTAGAGCCGCCAGAGGTGAAAGGTGACGCCGCTGGAAGCAATCACAGCATCTGTCGGCTGTGCTCTACCAGGATTGACGGCTTCCCACGCCTTTTCTCGCTTTCCCTGGTCGTGTGGTTTCTGCATGTGAGCGAACCCTCCATTCCGTTGCTACGCATAGGCATGCTTCTCATGCCCTATTCTACCATCTCCTGGTCTGAGATCATTTTCTCTCAGGAAGTTCTTCCTCATGCCGACGTCTGCGCGATGATGACGGTGCCAGCAGTGCCATCGACGGTAATGCGGTTTCCCGTGGATATGCGCCGGGTAGCTTCCGGTACCCCAACGACCGCTGGAATGCCATATTCGCGGGCCACGATAGCACCATGGGCCATGGTTCCTCCCATCTCCATCACCAGACCTCCAGCGGTGAGAAAGAGGGGAGTCCAGCCTGGGTCAGTCGTCGGCGCGACCAGGATCTCACCAGGGGAAAGTGTGGCACCGCACGGATCGAGCAGCACCCGTGCATTTCCCGTGACGATACCCGGTGAGGCCGGTGCTCCCTGGAGTACACCTTCTACAGGGGTTGTGTACTTGCGCTGGACAGTAGGTTCCGTCCCATCAGAGAGGAGGACGAGGGGAACATGGTGACGGGTAAGTTCCTGAGCATATGCGGCACGCTGCGAACTGACCTGATTACGAAGATCAGCTCCGGCCAGTGCTGCGTGTACCTCAGGAAGAGAGAGGAAGAAAATATCGTCTGCCTGCGAGAGCCTCCCGGCCTGAAACAGCTCCTCACCGAGAGGCAAAAGGAGTGCTCGTACCTGGGCAAGCACGAGCGCGACGACGAATCTGGGCATCTCACGAAAGCCAGCCAGGGTATGGGCACGTCGAAGGCAAAAGCCGACGAACCATCCGCGTAGCCAGTGGTGCTGGGCAGTACGATGGGAAAGGGTTCTCACCATTGCACATGCCGCATGCCCAGCACGTTGGAACTGGGCATCCGGCGCGTGTGTGAGATCATGCATCTGCTGATAATTGACAAGACTCGTCAGCACAGTGTCTGGGTCTTCCGACCAGCGCGGTACGCCCAGGTCGAGTTCGGCGATCCCCTGATGGCCGTATTCGCGCAGGAAGCGAGTGAGTCCTTGCTGTAACGTAAATGGAAGACATCCCGCACGATAGTCCTCCGCAAGCTGAGCAGCAGGAGTGTTCTGCACAAGTTGTGATATTGCTGGATCGGCACGAACCTGCTCGGAGAGTGACCAAAGGGCTAGATTCATGCGGGTAGTTGGGTTGGAAGGTGATCCACCTAACACGGTCTGGCACTCGGAAACCGTCGCGAGGTCGCCCAGAAGGTGCTGAGCGAGGGCGAAGGTCTGCATACCAGCGAGCATGACCGGAGAGACTTGCAAGAGCAGACGTGGACTTTCAAAGAGGAGATGCTCTACTGCGGCGAGACGTGTCGCAGTGTCAGCGTGTTCGCCGAGGCTATCGGCTTCCCGCAGCTTACTCACGAGCCGCGCTACTCGTGCGGTTGCCACACTGGGCGAAACCAGTGCCTGGAGCAGATACCACGGCACGCGTGAGCGGATGAGCAGCAACAACAGAGCACGCCCGAACGTGCGTCGTGGCGTTTTGACGAGGGAGAGGCGTGGATCGGTGATCAGTTGGAGAAAGCTCTCGGCAGCGTGAAGCTCCGCATCTTCCATTGCCTGAATGAGAAACGGACGTCCAAACGAGTGGCGTAGTGCTCCTGTTACATCAAAGAAGAGGCGGCACGCGGCTTCTTTGACGAAGCGAGGGCCAACGAGTGGATCGCGCAGCGGTAAGCCAACGAACGCGGAGAAACCAGAGGTGATGAGGCGAAGGGCAGAGATCCCCATCGGTGTGAAGGGGCGATAGGTCCCCTGTTGGATCCCAAATGAGAGATATGCGTGCAAGGTCTCGTCGGTAGAGGGGGCATCGGCGGGCAGCGGAAACAACGTGGTAATCGGACGAGCCTGAAGCAAGAGGATCTGGCCGGAGCTATCTATCGCCCATTCGATATCCTGGGGTGAGCCAAAGTGTGCTTCGACGCCTGCTCCTAGTTCCGCTAAAGCACGAACTTGAGTAGTAGAGAGACAGGCATCAGCCGCGTGAGCATCCGCATTGATTTTTTCTGTCCCACCTCCAGGGATGGGCCGAATGACGACCCGTTTGTCACCGAGACGTCGCTCGCCAATCGCGCCGGAAGGGGTGTTCACAATGAAGTAGTCAGGGGTGGTTGCGCCGGAAACCACGGCCTCACCGAGGCCAGGATTCGCTTCGATCACGCTCTCGCGCCGCTTACCGGTAAGCGGGTTGGCGGTGAAGAGTACACCAGCGACCTGGGCGTCAACCATGCGCTGCACGACGACGGCAAGGCGCACGGAGCGAGGATCAATGCCCAGGCTTGCACGATAGGTGACAGCGCGCTCGGTCCACAACGAAGCGAAGCAGTGCCGTACAGCAGTGAGTAGGGACTCGATCCCAATGATATTGAGAGAGGTTTCCTGTTGGCCAGCAAAACTCGCAGTGGGTAGGTCTTCGGCGGTAGCAGAGGAGCGCACAGCCACGGGAACTGGTTCTCCATTCCCCAACACCTGGTATGCTGAAGCGATGGCGTTGGCGCAGCTTATCGGCAAAGGTGCTTGTAGCAAGGTGGCGCGGACAGTCGCAGCCAGTTCGGCCAGGCGCACTGACTCTTCAGCACGAAGCGAGGCGAGTTCTGCGAGTGTGAGTTCCAGTTTTGTACTCTCGCTCACCATCTCATACGCCGCGGTGGTCACGCAGAAGCCTCCGGGGACGGAAAAGCCAGCACGAATCAACTCACCCAGGTTCGCCGCCTTGCCACCAACCAGAGGGAGCATATGAGCCTGAAGGGCCGTTAGAGGCAGGACAAGGGGAGTTTCGCTCACCCCGGGGGCCTGCTGTAATTGTTCGCGGTCAAGTGTTGCGTCATCTCTCATCATGCTCTCGTTCTCCTCTGACTCTACTGTTCTGTACACAGTATAGTCGTCAACGGAACTAGTGAGAAGTGAAGTCTCTCCTGATTTGAGCGTGACAAATGTCATGGGTGAGCGACTCAAAACGCCCTTTCATGCTGCAGAGGCTTATGGAAGTGTCGATATAGGTTGCTGCATGTGCTGGATCATCGCCCGCCGATACAAGACTGAAAGCGTGACAATGCCGATTACTCCGAGTATCAGCGTTGTGATCGAGAGAGGAATGCCGGGCGGGATAATCACGTAAATACTGTATGGCAGCCCGTTCCAGAGAGCATGCAAGACGGAGACGAAGAGGTAAGCCACAATCACCGGGCCATTGATACGAAAGTGACGTGAAGTGCTCTGGCGAAACAGCACGGCACCCAAGATGCCCGTCCAGGTGCCATGGCCAAATGGCGCAATCAGCCCGCGGATCACGGTCGAGAAGATTGAGGCTTCGATATGACCCTGGCTGAGCAGCAACGCTGTAAAGGCATAGCCCGTACTTTCCAGAGCCGCAAATCCCATCCCAACCGCTCCTCCCAATAAAAGCCCGTCCATCTGCGACGTATGAGGTATGCGCCGCGCCAGAAAGGCAACGGCAGCGATCTTACAGCCCTCCTCAATGAGCCCAACAACCAATGCGGCAAGCAGCGATAAACCTTGCGTGGGATTTGTTACAGTGGGAAGCAAGAGAGATTCCAGGATCGATGCTCCCAGTATACCCAGAATTCCCCCGATGCAAAAACTTGCCGCGACCGTGTCTGTTGAGAGCGCACTGAAATGCTGGTGGTCGTAGAGGAAGGCGACAAAGACAACCGGCACCAGAAAGTTCCCAATCAAGATGACTGTCGGGTACAGGTTAGGGTTGCCGGTGAGCAACATGACTATCGTTGTGGCGATAAAAAGGCCCAGGCCAATCAGGAGAGCACGCAACCATCTCCAACCACGACGCGGCGGCTGCGCGGTTGGTGCCATCCACACATTTTGAGACATATTAATCCTGCCTTTCGCCTATCTCTTCGATTTTCGGGCGATCTATGCCTGATATAAGATGTACACGAATCTGGTAGTCTAATGGGACACATTGAGGCCAGGCTGTACACTATGATACGACATCATCTTTATGTAGACTGTTGAGACTGGTTTTCCCAGGAATATTGCCCGTCGTCTTATTGCTGCCACCACCATCGAAATCGGTGCGTTGTTGTTGTCGGCGTGTCCGCAGGAGATGTCCCAGTGGTGGGGGTAGGACACCACCAGTGGATAGCCAGGAGCCGATGATAATCAGTAGGAATCCCAGCAAGATAGCCAGGGTGAGCGGCTCACCAAGCAAGGTGACGCCGAGGAAGACGGAGACGACCGGATTGACGTAGGTGATGACGGTGCCACGGCTGGCTCCAACCTCGGCTACAAGCGCGAAGAAGATCAAATAGGCGAGTGCGGTGCAGATCAGGCCGAGCACGAACAGGCTCACTATCACCTCCAGAGTGGGTAACTTGCCGGGAAGTCGGGTGAGAGCCAGAGGCGCGAGCAGGATAGTGGCGGTGACACACTCGACTGTTACCACTGCCAGGCTGGGCAGGGCAGAGATGGCCGGTCGCTTGATGAGCAAGGCACTGGCGGCGTAGCCCGTAGCGGCGAGCAGGACCAAGACTGCCCCAAGCAACCTTTGTTTGTCTCCGCCTACGTCGAGACCGAGCAGGGTCACTACCCCTCCCATGCCGATCAGCAGTCCGACCAGTCGCAGGCCGCTAACACGCTCACCAGGATCGAAAGGGAGCGCGAACAGCACAACGAGCAGTGGATCGGCGGCGATGAGCAGGCTGGTGAGCGACGATGCAATGTGCTGTTCGCCATAGCTGATCAACAGAAACGGCCCAGCGATCTGCACACAAGAAAGTGCAGCAATCATGAGCCAGCGCTTGCGCAGTTGTCGCAACACCCCGCGCTGGATGGCTACAGGGAGCAAAATAGCGGCAGCAATGCCGATGCGAACGAATACCACAACGATGGGATCAAGTTCGCGCACCGCAATCTTGATGAAGAGATAGGGAATACCCCAGACAACAGACATCGCGATGAACAGTAGCCAGCCCTTACGCGACATGCTTCCTCCTTCGTGCAAGCAACCTCATGGGAAATAGACACTGAGTCATGAAAGACAGAGTGTTTACTTATGAGATATTTTATCTCTTTGAGGCTCCTGTTTGCAAAAAAGGCCAGCCATAGCGGATTGCCGAGGAGAGAGAAGAAGGGTTTAATTCCTATTGCTGTGAGGAAAGTACTTTTCGTCGAGAACGAATTACTCCGTGTGGTATTATGAGGTGTCGTTCAGTTTCATAAAAGTGGAGGTCACGATGGCAGAGGTAAAAGGAAGGAACGGTTGAAGCGTGGGGACGTTCCCCTAACAATCCTCTTGGTGGGTGGTATGGGTTGAAGAAAGGACTCAGGGGACGGTTTGGCATGTATCTTCCTCCACTGATGGAGGAATTAGGCCTGGTTGAATTGGAGCATCATCCGAAAAACAATCGGATGCGTGCCAAGTAACTCGCGTTTGCTCAGCAGCACCGTGTTGAGGGGAGTGCTCAGATATTGAGGGCATTTCCTAACTCACAAAACCAGGGTAAGCTGACTTTTTAACAAGCAGGTGGGCAACTGAGTCAGGAAATGCTCTCTGA
>JADMIH010000168.1 GCA_015478675.1 Chloroflexota bacterium
CCGACCATGTGAAGAAGGGATAGCGCACCAGATTGGCCTCTTCCATCATCAAGTAGGCGTTTTGCTTGAAGACCCGGCAGTTGAGGAGCGCGGCTGTGTGCCCATCCCACCACCCCGAATGTGTCGCGCAGAATATAACAGGATAGGGAGGTTGCCCACGCAGGCGCGCTGTCTTGGGATCAAGGCGCAGGTATACGCCTCCGAAGGCGTTACTAAGCCCCCTTTGCACAAGGAGCCTGCTAACCAGCCAGTCACCCACCATGTTTTTGTTTGCTGTGTGGAATGAGAAACCGGTGGGCGCTTTGCCTGGTAGGAGAGGAACCTTCACTTCACCAACCTCGACACAAGCCGCGCCGACAGCAGGACCAGGGGAATACCTCCGCCAGGGTGTACGCTCCCGCCCACGAAGAAGAGGTTGCTGAGGCCGGGGGCGCGGTTGGGCGGCCTGCGAAATGCTGTCTGGCGGCTGTTCGATGAGATGCCATAAATAGAGCCTTGCCAGGCGTTGTACTCTTTCTCGAAGTCGCGAGGTGTGATTACCTTCTCAAAGACGATGCGCTCCCGCAGCCCGGGCAACCCCATCACCTCAAGGCGCGAGATAATTTTGTCACGGTATGAACGTTGTCTGCTCGCCCAATCCACCTCAGGAGTGAGCGCAGGAGCGTTGACCAGCACAAAGAGGTTGAGGCAGCCGGGGGGCGCTTGCGTCGGATCGCTCTTTGAGGTGCAGGCTACGTAGATGGTAGGGTCGGGCGCGGGCTCGCGCCGCTCAAAAATGTAGCTGAACTCCGATTTGTAATCGCTGCTGAAAAATACGTTGTGGTGAGCAAGACCAGGGAAATCGCCCTGTACGCCCAGTAATAGCACAAACCCTGAGCAAGATGGCTCTAACCGCTCCATGCGGCGCACGAGGCTCACGTTCCTGTACTGCTCAGGCACGAGTGAGGGGTAAGCGTACATTGGATCAGCGTTTATAACAACGGCATCCGAGTGCAAAGTGCCCCCACCCGCGAAGCGCACTCCAGAGGCACGAGGTTGCCGCCAACCTGCGTTCCCCACTTCTATCGCTGATACTTGGCAATTGGGTTGGAAGTTCACCCCAACTTCGCCTGCGACCTCCATGAGGGCCTCTATAAGGCGGTAAATGCCCCCTTCTATATACCAACCTCCACCCGCCAGTTCGATGTAAGGTATTATCGAGAGAGTAGCAGGGGCGCGGAAAGGGGAAGAGCCGTTATAAGTGGCGTAGCGGTCGAATAGCTGTACCAGGCGTGGGTCCTTGAAAGATCGTTTTACCTTACGGTGCATAGTGAGATGGGCGTCTATCCTCAGCACGTCAATCGCGCGCGGCGAGATAAAATCGCGCAGGCGGGGACGCTCTCGCAGCAGGAAAACAGGTCCTGCTCGCTCGAATAGAGTACGCGCGTAAGCCAGGAACCGGAAAAGGCCGGTCACGTCATCAGGCGAAAATCTTCCTATCTCGGAGACAAGGCGGGGCAGATTGGAGGAGATATCGAGCTGTGCCCCACCCGGATAGCGATAGCGGCAAACAGGCTCCAACGGCTTGAGGGTAAGATAATCTTCGACGTTGCGGCCCGCGGCGCGAAAAGTATCAGCGATAACTCCCGGCATTGTTACCAGCGACGGCCCCGTGTCGAAGCGGAAGCCCTCGTGGGTAACAATGTTCATCTTGCCGCCCGGCAGAGCGTTCTTCTCCAGCAGGGTAACGCGATGCCCTCTGGCCGCGAGGCGCACTGCGGTGCTCAGACCTCCTAAACCCGCTCCTACGACTGCGATGTGGCTCATAAGTTGGAAGTTATAGCCTGATAGGTATATAGCATCTGGAGTCGGTAGTCAGCGTTCGGAGCCGGTATTGCGTACTACGTAGTGCATGAGTGGTTATGGATAGCGTGTATTTATGTCTCACTCAGCGGGCATCACATTATGGCTTTCTCTACCTCTATCTGCACAGACAGTGTGTGGGCGACGCCTCGATTATAGCAGACTTTACTTGAACCAGGGAGATGCCTTCAGCTCGTGCTTTTGCTCTTTTGCCTCGCGCTTTGCCCTCTTCGTCCGGTTCGTGGGGCGAGGGCGCATGCCGTGTTGAGCGCGAGCCTCTTCTGTGATGAACTCGGCATTTTTCGAGGGCTTGATCTGCGAGCCATATTTGTTGACGTACACCTGTGTGAACTCCGCGCCGAAAAAGAGGATCTGCGCTGAGTAGTAAATCCAGACCAGAACAATTACCAGAGAGCCTGCCGCACCGAATGCCGTGCCGACGCTGCCAGTGCCTAGATAGAAGGCGAGGCCGATCTGGCCTATAACGAACAACAGCGCTGTTACCGCCGCGCCTAACCAGACGTCTTTCCACCTGATCTCCACGTCGGGCAAGAACTTGAAGAGCAAAGCGAACATCAGCGTGATGATGCCAAGAGAGATAAGAAAGTTTATGGCCTGCCACAGGATAGCGCCGCCCGGCAGTGTATCGCTGATTGTCTTACCTAACACTGCTATGACAGCGCTCACCGCCAGCGAGCCGATTAGCAAAACACCTGTAGCCAGCACCATCAAGAAGGTGAGAAGGCGCTCTTTGACCATAGCTACTATGCCCGCGCCCGGCTTAGGCATAACCTCCCAGACGGTATTGAGGGCATCTTGAAGTTGCCCGAACAAGCCTGATGCACCGAGCAAGAGTGTGACAATGCCTATAATCGTGGCGATTATAGTCCCATTACCCCTATTGGCATTCTGGATAGTTGTTTGGATTATCTTGGCAGCATTGTTGCCCACAACACTACCTATAGCGCCCACTATTTGCCCCTGGGCCGCCTTTTGCCCGTAAACAATCGAGGCTATGGAGATAGCAATCAATAGGAGGGGCCCTATAGAGAAGATGGCATAGTAGGCAAGTGCCGCGCCAAGGCGGGATGCCTTATCCTCGCTCCAGTCTTTGTAGGTATCTTTGAAGAGGCCGAAAATAGCTTTTGGATTCATGTAGAGTCTCCTTCCGGTGCAAGTCACACTCTATATGCAAGCTGTGTGCCGTTATGAGGGATTAGCAAGGCTCGAAACGCAGCTTCTCACCACCGTCTCGTAGAGTATCCGCAGACCCAGCTCCAGGTTGGCGAGTGAGATACGCTCGTCGTGGGCGTGCATCAGGGCGGACGGGTCGGCGTCCGGTTCGCTCTTCATCGGGCCGAAGCCATAAACGGCTACGCCCAGAGGCTCTGCGAAGCGGGCGTCGCTTGCTCCTGTCGCCATGTAGGGGATCAGGCCTGAGCCGGTGGCTTCCTGCGTTACCTCTTGCATAGTGCGAAACAGCTCTGTGTTAAATGGGCTTGACGACCCCGCCCAGTATTCATAAACATCTATTTCCACATCGTTACCAAGAGCCTGCCTGACCTCCTCTGCGAATGCCTCAGCAGTGACGCCAGGGAGCACGCGCCCATCTACATCGGCTTCTGCGTTGGAGGGGATGACGTTGATGCGGTTCCCGGCGGCGTGCAGGATCGTCGGTGCGGCTGTATTGTGCAGCTGAGCGTTGAGGCTGATCTTTGTAGCGGGTGAGAATGGCGACGCCTCAAGCGCGCTCTGGAAAGTCTCTCCATTGAGAAGGTCTGTAACTATGCGCCGCCCATGCGGGGTGTCGCCGAGGGTAGCCTCAAGCATCCCAACCACAGTGTCGGTGGCGTGGAGGGGCAAGGCATTACCGCCCAAACGCTCTAAGGCGGTGCCCAGCTTGACTATGGCGTTGTCGTTGTGCGGGCGCGAGGCGTGCCCCGGCGAGCCATGCGCTCGTATATGGAAGCGGCACGCGCCCTTCTCGGCCACCCGGCAAGAAAAGAAAGAGCGCTCCCCAACCTGTATCTCGCCGCTGCCACCTTCGCTCAAGCCGTACTCGGCTTCGAGCCACTGCGGCATATTCTCCGCGATCCAGCGCATACCCATGTACGAGCCATCCTCCTCGTCGGCGGTGGCAAGGAGCACAACATCACGTTTGAGCGGCAGCGCGGAGCGGGCAAGCTCCAGGAAGATCGCCAGGTGCCATGCACCCCACTGCTTCATATCAACTGTGCCGCGGCCCCATACATAGCCACCTTCTATGTCGCCTGAGAATGGGTGGTGGCTCCAGTACTCAGGCTCGGCGGGCACTACGTCGGTGTGTGACATAAGGAGCAGAGGGCGCTCGGTGCCGTCGCCCTTCAACACGGCACGCAGGTTAGCTCTCCCCGGCGCGGACTCTACGACTTCGCACTCCACGCCTGCCTCCGCTAGCTGTTCACATATGTAGTTAACGGCGATGATCTCGTTGCCAGGCGGGTTGCTGGTATCGAGCCGTACAAGCGCCTGCAAGTGGCGCAGGCAGTCCGCATTAAGAGCGTTCCAATTTACTGTACTTATAAACATCTGATACTCCTGCTGCATTTCATCACGTGCTGCCCGTTTCGGCGGCGCGTCTTAAAGTCAAAAACGTCTCTTTTAGCTCCTGACGCACTGCACTCTCCGGCTCGGCAAGTAGGTCCTCCGCCGATGCCCTCCCCTCCTGCACGTCCGAGAGCAGGGCAATTGCCGCCGTGTACATTTGTGGGGGCCTGCCCCCTAAGTTGACGCCCGGCATGAGAGTTATATTCTTGGTGCGTAGAGCTGGCGTCAAGAAAGCAGTGGTCGGATTTGCCGGTAGCTCGTAGGTATTGATGAAATCGCCAATATACATTTGGTCGTAATCGCGCCCGGAATAGCAGTCGCCCCCTCCAATTTCCGTGTAGGGCTTGCGTATATCAACAGTGGGATTCATCACCTTAGCAAGAGTGCAGGCCATAAGCAGACGCACACCAGCCCGGTTGGTGCTCCATACTACTGCCTCTATTCGCGCCGCTATATCCCGCTCTGTAATCAGGGGAGTTGGTAAGTCGCCTGTTGCTCTGCGAACCGCATTTGCAAGGATTTCTTGTGGTCGCCCTCCGCCCGCCATGTGCTCTCCACCTCTGTATCGTAGTTTACCCATACTACCTCGGTGCGCGGCATTTTAACACTATGCACCAACCGCTCCACACCTTCTATTGAACGCCAGTCGCCGTACAACTCCTGCATGAGCGGCGATTGATAGCCGGACAGGACCACTTTCCCCTCGACTCTATGTAGCACCTCCGCAAGCTCCCGGTGCTGGTCGTCGGTCATTTCGTAGGCATAGGCGTTATGATCGGTGCGCGAGTCGTGGGGATATGGTGGATCGCAGTAGAACAGCGTTTCGGTGCTGTCGTATCTCTGGATCACCTCGATGGCTGGCGCGTGCTCGATCTGCACTCTGAGCAGACGTTGGGCGATATACGGCAAGTCCTCGACTGCGCCTAACCACCGCGACACGGCACCAGCCATGCCCGCTCTGCTAGTAAGCAGGCAGTTTGCCCAACGCCCACTACTCGCCTTCTGGGCGAGTCCGGTTCGCACCTGGCGTGCCCGAACATAGAATCGCCGTGCTCGCTCAAGGTCTGATATACCGGCAGTGAGGCCGGATATAGCAAGCTCGAACTCCTCCCTTGAGAAGGGGGTGAGTCCGATAGCCTCTATCAGCATCTCTTTCTCCTCGCGCAATACTCTAAAGAAGTTGACAAGCTCGCCATCAATATCGTTGTAGGTTTCGACGGGCGCTGGCTCCCGATTTATAAGTACGGCGGCGGATCCTCCAAACGGCTCACAATAGTGGGTAGTCTGTGGGAGTAAGGGGAGTATCCAGTCGAGGTGACTGTACTTTCCACCGTACCAGCCGAACGCTATGTGCTTGCCCATGTGCTGCTATCCTCCCCTTACTTATCACCACCAATATATCACTAACTACCGCGCCTGACATGAGGTTGCACACTCATTTGGTGTACGTTGATGATAATAAGGTAGCCCTGCACCGCTGGTACTTGTCTCGCCTTAATGTTCGTCGCTCCAAGCATTTTCTTGACACTTCTGGGCACGATAGACTATAATATAAGGCGTTCGGGCGGTTAGCTCAGTCGGCTAGAGTGCTACGTTGACATCGTAGAGGTCATTGGTTCGAGTCCAATACCGCCCACCCTCAGGCCCTGGCACCAGGGCTTTTGTTCGCCCACTCGCTTGCTGCACTGCTGCCTGCGCGTAGTAGCTCTATTCTATACCACCCGTACAGAGGCCGCCAGTAAAATAGGCGCTAACTGACGCGTAGAGTGCCCAGGGCGATTGCATCTAAATTGGTTTACGCACCGAACTCCCCTATACAGGACCTCGACCCATTGTCACTGTAACATACAGCAGGTGAAGTCGGCTCGCAGATTGGCTGATACCAGGCATGGTTTTGCCTGGCTGAGTCATTCCGGCAATTTAGATGCAATCGCCCTGGCGCGCACCCCACTTACCGGGTGCGCGTCATCTTTTAGGAAGAGGAGAAAAATGATACCCTCTGGGTGCAAAACATCCCGGCGATAGCCGAAATCCCAGGGGGTATCATCATGCAAAGCAGCGAGTTTCAGGCCGTTTGTGACCTGTCACCTGTGCTCACCAGTATTGTGCAGGAGTTTGAGGGCCTTGTCAAACAGCTTTGGGTCTTTGCCCGACGCAACCCACACGCCGACTTCTCCCAACTTGAGGAGCAAGCCCGCAGACTGAGCAGAGAGTGCTTTGCCTCAGCGTTGCAAGCGGCTGCCCAACTGCACCGCACGCGCATAGAAGAGGAGTGGCTGCTTGGTAGGGCAGTTTGTGAATGTGGTGGGACACCACAGTACAAGGGTACACAGAAGCGCACCCTGTACACTTGGGTAGGTGCGGTCACGCTGGAGAGGAGCTACTTCTACTGTAAGCAGTGCCGCACCGGACGCTACCCACTAGATGAGGCGCTAGGCATAGCAGGAAGAGAGCACTTCTCGGATGGAGTGCAACAGGGTGTGTGTCTATTGGGAGTGCAGATGCCGTTCGAGCGAGCTTCTCAAACTATGGAGGTGCTCACTGGTATCTCGGTATCTGCTAAAGAAGCTGAACGCATGACCGAAGACAGAGGACTTGCACTGGAGGAGAGTTTACGAGTAGAGGATCAAAGCCCGCCGATGGTGACGCCTGTGCCCGTACAAAGCAGCCCAAAAGCAGATGGTATATGGGCGGTAACTCTAGACGCGGGCAAAGTGCGCTACGAAGATGGTTGGCATGATACAAAGGCGGGAGTGGTATTTTGGGCTGAACCTACATACAACGAAGAGGGAGCGATAGAGGGGGCTAGAGCCACCCATCAGAGCTATGTGGCAGAGGTCGGCTCAATGGAGCGGGCGGGAGAACGGTTGAGTGCTGAAGCCTGGAGGAGAGGGGTAGGCTCAGATGATTTGGTGGTGTGCCTGGGAGATGGAGCACCCTCCAATTGGGCTTGGGGGCCAGCGATGAACACTTTGCCAACAGGGTAGAGGTGCTAGATTGGTATCACGCGATGGAGCACCTGTGGCAAGCAGGCAACGGCATCTTTGGGCAAGGCACACTAGAGGCAGTGAGATGGGTGAAACAGTGGGAGAAAGAGCTTTGGGAGGGAAGGGTAGAAGCGGTGATAGTGGCACTACACCGAGAGAGCAGGCGTGAAGGTGCAGAGGGAGAAGCTGCACGTGAGCAGATCCACTACTTTGAGATCAATCGCGAGAGGATGCGCTACAGTGAATACAGGCAAGCTGGTTATCCAATCGGCTCAGGCACGGTGGAAAGTGCCTGCAAGCGGCTGATTGGTGCTCGCATGAAGGGAGGGGGCATGTGCTGGGGCAAGCGGGGAGCACAAGGGGTGCTTACCTTGAGGGCTGAACTACTGAGTGACCGCTGGGAGCAAAGCTGGCCTAAGACCCGCCTCAAGAAAGTCGCCTAAATGATGACGCGCACCCCCACGAGTGGGTAACTGTTCAGAGTAGGGGTGGAGGGGCATAGCCGCCGATACTCAGCAGGAATAAAGCCCCCTCTCCCTTCATGGGAGAGGGGGTTTGGGGGTGAGGGAGGGTGAGGGTGCACATCTACCCCAGGAAGATTGCTCCACCCTAAATCTGAACAGTTACACGAGTGGCGCCTGACATCCAATCATAAATAGGAGGAAGTAAGAAATGGGCTAAAATAGAGCATTC
>JADMIH010000169.1 GCA_015478675.1 Chloroflexota bacterium
GGGTCGGGGATCAAAGGCCAACAGTTAGCCACCTTGTCCCAATCGCTGGCCTACAACCTGGCTTTTGCAGCCCCATTCAGGTGAGTAGCTCCATCTCCTTCGGCGGGCGAAACGTTACCCGCAGGCACAAGATCGTGAAGTGGGACTTCCGGATCAGCAGGGTCTCGGAACTGGCGGGCGTAGAGGTTGGCGTAGACGCCACGCCTGTCAAGTAGCTCACGGTGAGTGCCGCGCTCAACGATCTCGCCATGTGCCAACACCACTACTTCATCCGCGTTGACTATTGTGCTGAGTCGGTGGGCAATAACCAGGCTGGTGCGCCCCGTGAGCAGGCGGTTGAGAGCATCTTGTATGAGAATCTCCGTGCGAGTGTCCACGCTTGATGTAGCTTCATCAAGGATCAATATGCGCGGGTTCGACAGCACAGCCCTTGCAAAAGAAACTAGCTGGCGTTGGCCCAGGCTGAGCAAGTTACCCCTCTCGCCTACAGGAGTATCGTAACCTTGAGGCAGGCGGCTGATAAAATCGTGCGCGTTCACAAGTCGCGCCGCTTCCTCAACCTCCTCCTGCGTCGCATCAAGCCGCCCATATTTGATATTGTCGAAGACAGTACCGCCAAAGAGGAAGGGGTCTTGCAGCACGAACCCTATTTGCTTGCGAAGGCTGGCGCGTGTCACCTGGCGCACGTCATAGCCGCCCACCAGCACCCGGCCCCTCGTCACATCGTAGAAGCGTGGTATCAGCGCCGCCATAGTGGTCTTACCGGCCCCTGTAGCTCCCACCAGCGCCACCGTTCGCCCCGGTGAAGTGGTCAGGTTGATGTCGTGCAGCACAAGGCGGTCGGGCAGATAGGCAAAATCTACATGCTCGAAAGCCACCGAGGCGGGCACATCAGGTAGGTCAACAGCGTCGGGCGCATCGTCCTCGCCCGTAGCTTCGTCCAGCAAGCCGAATATGCGCTCGCCGCCTGCCAGGGCAGCTTGAAACTGCGTGTAAAGCTGCCCAATCTGCTGAATTGGCCGCAGCACCTGTTGAACGTACCCCAGGAAGGCCACGATCACCCCGATCTCAAGGCGGTTGGTAATTACCATATAGCCGCCATAGCCCGCCACAATCGCCGTACCCAGGGTGCCAAGCACGTCCATAGCCGGGCTGAAAGCCGAGGTAATAGCGGTAGCGGAGACGTTGGCGTCCCGGTTCCTGGCGTTGGCCCGCACAAAACGCTCCTGGTTGGTCGCCTCGCGGTTGAACGCCTGCGCCACCCGCACCCCCTGTATATTCTCCTCAAGCTGGCTCGATACGTCGCCGATAGATGTGCGCGTCTTGCGGAAGGCATTACGCGCGCGGCGTGAAAAGAAGGTGGTGGCTAGGAGCATCAGAGGCACGACAGAGAAGCTGGCGAAGGCGAGCTCCCAGTTGAGCGTTATCATCGCGATGAGCACTCCCACGATTGAGAGCAAGCTGCTCAGCAGCTGCACCAGGCCGTTGCTGAGAAGCTGGCTCAGCGTATCCACATCGTTCACCAGGCGCGACATAATGTCGCCCACTTCATGCTTATCGAAGTAGGAGAGTGGCAAACGCTCTACATGCTGGAAGAGGTCGGCGCGCACCCGGGCAAGGGTGCGCTGCCCTATCGTACCCATCACAATAAATTGACCACGCGTCGCCAGCAGTGAGACAACGTAACTGGCGAGGAGCAGCAGCATTATCCACGCCAGAGCAGGGCTATCACCGCGCACGATAGCTGTGTCTATCGCCAGCCCTATCAAGTAAGGCCCCGCGACACCCGCAACTGTGCTGACCACCAGCAAAGCAAGCACGCCGAGGAGTTGCAGCCTGTACGGTCGCAGAAACCCAAGCAAACGGCGCGCCACAGCAGTCGTGTTCTTCGCTTTGTCAGAGGAGCCTTGCCCTATCTGGTGCCGCATCATCGCCGCACCTCCTCAGCTATCTTAACGCCTGCTGGCATCACGGGCTCGCGATCTTCGTGAAGTTGCGAAGCCACTATATCGGCGTACACAGCATTCTCCTCAAGCAGCTCCTGGTGAGTGCCGGAGGCTATCAGCCTCCCATTTTGCAGCACAAGAATCCTGTCAGCGCGCCGCACAGTGCTGATCCGCTCAGCTATCACGAAACTGGTGCGCCCAGTAAGCAGCGAGTCCAGCGCCTGCTGGATGTTGTATTCAGTCTCAGCGTCAACGCTTGAGGTGCTATCGTCCAGGATCAAGATGCGCGGGTCGAGGAGCAACGCGCGGGCGATGGCAATACGCTGCTTCTGCCCGCCACTGAGCCCCAGGCCGCGCTCACCCACTATCGTCTCGTACCCTTCCGGTAGCTCATCGATGAAGCTTGCCGCCTCTGCTGCCCGTGCTACTCCTTGCACTTGCTCAAGCGAGGCATCGGGACGACCATAAGCGATATTGTCGCGGATCGTGCCGCTGAAAAGCGTCGTCTCCTGCAACACTATGCCGATCTGCGGGCGAAGACTCGCCAGCGTCACATCGCGAACATCGTGTCCATCCAGCAGCACCGCGCCTCCTGCAACGTCATAAAAACGCGGTATCAGGTTTATGATCGTTGACTTGCCCGACCCCGTAGCGCCTACTATAGCTATCGTCTGGCCCGGCTGCGCCTCAAAACTCACATCATGCAGCACATCGGTCTCCCCACCCAGGTACCGAAAGCTGACGTTCCTGAACTCGACCGCGCCCTCTACCTGGCGCAACGACACTGCATCGGGCTTATCTGTAACGTCCACATGTGCGTCAAGCACTTCAAAGACGCGCACAGCAGAAGCCGCCGCTCGCGACAGCATGGCGCTGATCATCCCAAGCGACAGTACGGGCATCACCAGATACAACAGGTAAGTGTTAAAGGCTACAAGCTGCCCCAGGCTGAGACCGCCGCCGATTACCTGCAAGCCGCCAATCCAGATGACGGCCAGGGTGCCCAAACTGGCTATAAAGAAGACGAGAGGGAAGTTGTTGGCGAACGCACGCACCACCCCTATATTAACCTCAAGCCAGGCGTCATTCGCCGCTCCAAAACGCTCGATCTCGTAGTCGTTGCGGTTGAATGCCTTCACCACTCGCACCCCCGCCAGGTTCTCCTGCAATATGGTGTTGAGCGCCCCTAGCCTCTGCTGCACCATCCTGAAGCGCGGTATAACATTGCGGACGAACAAGCCTATCACTACGAACATGGCGGGCACAACAAGCAAAGCTATCAACGCGAGGCCCCAGTTGGTCAGCAGCAAAATTATCGCCGTGCCAAAGAGCATTACCATTGAGGATATAAGCTGCAAGAAGCCCTGGCTGATGAACTGCCGCACCAGCTCAACGTCATTTGTGGCGCGCGTCATCAACTGCCCTGTTTGCGCCTGGTCATAGTAGCTGAAGCTCAGACCTTGCAGCTTACCGAAAAGCTGGTTGCGCATATCGTAGGCTGCGCTCTGCGACACCTTCTCAGCGAGATAACCCTGCAAAAAGGTGAAGAGGCCGCGCAGCACCGCGATGCCGATGAGCGCCCCCGCCAGTTGCAGCACAAGCGACTCGTTCTTGCCTTTTATGCCGTTGTCAATCAGCCAGCGAATAAGCTGCGGCGCAAGCAAGTTACCGGCTGTAACGAGTATAAGACTAAGAAAAGCAGCTACAGCCAGAGGCCAATAGCTGCGCATATAAGTTAATGCTCGACCAAGTGCCTTCATCTAAAGTTCCTGTGTAGTAGAGAGAGTAAGCGTCCTCTACTTCTATTATATGACAGCTTGTCCAGTAATGAGCGATTCACTGCTCACTGCAAGCTTACCCACCTGTGGATATTGCCCCGTACACCACCCGCCTCGAAGCGGCGGTCTTGCGCTGCCAAGGTAACAGGCAGGCCGCCCCTGGGGAGGGAGAGAATAGCGCCGCTCCGGTCCACCCACGCGCCTTGCGGAATGCTCAGGCGGAAACGCTGCAAAATTGTGGGCAGAGCCAGCTTTAGCTCAAGCATAGCGAAAGTAGCGCCCAGGCAACGTCGTGGGCCAGCGCCAAAGGGCATGTACTCATATGGCGAAGGGCTGAACCCCTCCCAGCGACGGGGGATAAATCTATCAGGCTGCGGATAAATCTCCGGGTTGCGGTGGGTCACGGCCGGGCTGATAACAAGGTGAGTGCCCCCAGGAAAAGGGTAAGGGCCTAGAGCAAAAGGGCCTGTGCTGGTGCGCAGGAACCACAAAGCAGGTGGCAATATACGCATACTCTCATTTATCACAGCCTCAAGCAGAGGCAATTGATTGACCTGCTCAATTGTGGGCGGAGCGCCACCCAGCGCCCCTTGCAGCTCATCCAGCAAGTCGGCTGCCACCTGAGGGTGCTGCGAGAGCAGAAAGAGGGTCCAGATAAGGGAAGCCGCCGTAGTCTCGTGCCCGGCAGTAAAGAGCGTCGTCAGGTGGCCGAGCAGGTCTTCATCTGTGAGCTTGCCCCCATCTTCGTCATGCGCCTCTATCAGCATAGCCAGCGCGTCACCTGAGTCGGCGGCACCCTCACGTTTGCGCTTAATAACAGCCTTGAACTCTCTTTCCACATGGTCTGAGAGCTTGAGGAAGCGATAGTATGGGAACCCGGGGAAATTGAAAGGCGCGATACTCACCTTCACCGACATCGCCATTATGCTCCACCGCTCCAGAAGGTGGCTGATGTGAGCGCCTTCACGCGCCGGGTCCAACCCCAGCAGGCCGCTAATTGCCAGCGACAGGCTGAGATCCTTCATCTCGCGCAGAAGATCTATCCGGTCGCCTGCGCGCCACGATGCGATATGGGCCTCAGTGGTGCTAACTACAATATCGCGCATCCCCTCTATACGCTTCTTATGGAAGGCGGGCATCATCAGCCTGCGCTGTTGGGTGTGCTTCGCGCCATTCATCCCCGCGACACCCGAGAAAAGCCGAGCCGCCGATGTGCCATCCGGCATACGAATAGGCGATGCGCTGTCCTGCGTGTTGAGGCTATGAAATAGATGCTGGTCTGTGAGCACCTGGTGGTTATACTCAGGGGAGAAGATAAAGATAAAGGAGTCGTTACCACGCGCCAGAGCAACTATATGGCCGTAGCTCTGGTGAAGCGCAAGCATCTGTAAGGCGGGGTCGCGCAAAATAGCGAGCGCGTTGCCACGCCAGCCTAATATAGGGGTAGACCGCATGCCCGGCACAATTGGCCGAGCAGCCTCAGCAGCTAGTGGATCAGCAAGCAATGGGCGGTCGTAGTTGAGCGCCATAATGCTGTCTCCTTTTATATATTGCCGGCAACAAGCTATGAGGATTTGGTGAGATTACTACTCACACATTGCTTGTCACGCACCTTCTATACGGTTGCTTTATCGTGTGCGTTTCACCTCCACCCTCTGGCATCCTAACAAAGGAGAGCACACCAATGTCCTCGTATACACATCGTAACTGCAAATCGCCCTTATATGGCGCTCCAATCTCCCATGCGGCAAGCGCCCAGGCACCCAGTGAAAACTCACCTCACGCAACAAACTGCCGGGCAATGAAGGCTGAGAGTTGAATGAGATTACTACTCAACTCTCAGCCGGCCTTACACGCTAATTAGACTCAGCGCTTTAGCTGGTAAACCCGTACGTAGTCAAAGCTGGAAACGAAGCCCGAGCCGCCCATAGAAACAAGGCCTATGCGCGAGTTCCGCCCCAGGCTGTGCGTCCACGTGCCTCCACGCTCCCACGTCGAGCCATCACGACTTGTGTAAGCCTGGTATTGCTCTTCACCCCTCTGCGTACTCTTCACAACACGCAGGTATGTCCAGTCGCCTGGCGGCCCCACCACTGTATTGCCATATCGTGGGTAGCCGCTGGGCACAGGAAAGAGTTCTTTCGCGAATTCCGTCTGCCGCGTTTCAAAAATGGAAACCTCCGACAGCTTGATGAAATTGTCATCGTCCCCGTAAATCACCAGCCCACCCTGCACATAGTTGAAGCAGCAGCCTTCCGGGGGCACATTCAGGTTAAGTTTAGCGTCAACTATGTAATTACCATTGGGTGCAGGCTCGGTGAGCACCGAGGCGTTATTGCTATCCACGTACAGGTCGGCGTTCTGCGTGTCAAAGCGGAACAGCCCACCGCTTTCACCGTAGCTGGCGGGGTCCGGTGGCCGCACCCATCCCCACTGAGGGCTAAGAGAGGAACCGTTAAATTCATCCGACGCTGACGCGATCAAACGGCCTGGAAGGTCAGGCTGGGGCGTACGAAGATGATAGTTGGTCTGCTCTCCCGGTTGGGCCGCCGGAGCTTGCTGAGGCGTGTCAGAGGCCCACAGCCCACCGCGCACAGTCGGCCAGCCATCTATCCAATCAAGCGCATCCATAAGCAGACGCCTCTTGTTTATCGTCTGGGGGTTCGGTGAAGCAAAGTAAGGATCATTCCGGTTTATGGCAGCATAGAGGAACCAATACTGCCCACTGTAATCAGTGAAAACCGAGTTGTGTCCCGTGCCTACCCATTGGTTGCCGTTCATGCTGATAACGGGCGTGCCGCCCACGCGACCATCCAGCATCGAAGCGCCCTCGCGGTCAAGATAAGGCCCGAGCACATTCACCGAGCGCCCAACGAAGACACTGTACCCCGTGAGGGGGCCGTTGCAGCAATTGGTGGCCGAGGCAAAGAGGTAGAAGTAGTCTCCGCGCTGCACGAGATAGGTCCCCTCGTAGCGGTTGGCTATGGTTATCTGAGTCTGGCTGGCCGGATCGGAGTGGAGCCCATCGGGTGTGAGCCTCCTGGCCGATATGCCGCCGAAGTAACTGCCATAGAATATGTACTTCTGCCCGGCCACTTCTATCACGTCGGGATCATAGACCCACCGGCGGGACCCTGCGCAGCAAGGAGCCTCGTGTGGCTCAACAACCGGCGCTCCGCTGTCAACCCACGGTCCGAGCGGGCTGGCGCTGGTAGCCACCCCTATCGCGCTGCCGCCGCCCGGTAGAGAAGTGTTCGATGCAGTATAGTACAAATAGTATTGGCCGTTGAAGAAACGGATGTCAGGTGCCCACAAACCGGCGTCAGCGGCAACCCAGCCGGGCTTAGTCGCGAAAGCATCCCCCATATAAGTCCACGTAGTCAGATCATAAGACCTGAGCATAGGGATTAGATGAAAGTTGAGGTTGCCGTTCGGGTCGCGGTCCGCATCATTGAGCGGGTCAGTGGTACAATACGCATACCAGTAATTATCACTTGCTACTGCCCCTTTGACGATGGAAGGATCCGCACAGCTTTCTTGCAACCCATCCCCTGGTATTTGGATCGGAAGTGGGTTGCTGTACGTACCTGCGCCGCCTCGCGCCGTAGCTACTGCGCCGGGGCCGGCGACCGGTGCGATGGGCGCAACGGCCAGAAAGAGGACAGCCACGAGGAAAAAGCGGTGCCGTAAAGCTCTCTGCATCTCTTTGCTCCTTACTGTGCTAAAGAGGATTGCCTGGACAGACTATAGCCTCGCCCACCGGATCGGCATGGAGAAGGAGGGCATCCAAAACTCCTCGGCTCTCTGACATGCCGCATGATTGCAGCCACAAATGGCTAAGTTAGATAGAGCAAACCTCAGACCAATCTCTAACAGTATAAATCTATGCAATCGAGCAGTCAACAGCGGCACACGATGTAAGCGTTCAGAGTTGGGGTGGAGCAATCTTCTTGGGGCATCCGGGCGGCCCGCCACGCGCGCTCACCTCCACTCACCCCATGCCCCTCTCCCATGAAGGGAGAGGGGGCTTTATTGCTGGGGAGTATATCTCCCATGAGGGGAGTGGGGGCCTTCTCCCTGGTGAGTGCACAGGGGACACCCCTGTAACCCCGTCAGGGGCCAGGCCCCTGCGCCCCTATTCTGAACGCTTACGACAAATAGACAAATAGGAGCCTCCAAAGGCTCCTCTCAGTTGCATAGAGTTATAACATCTACCTGTAGTTGTGCCGAAGGGGAGATTCGAACTCCCATGCCCCTACGGGCACTACGCCCTGAACGTAGCGCGTCTGCCGTTTCGCCACTTCGGCGTGACGCCCGTATTATAGTGGTTCCCAGGCAACTTTGTCAAGCGCTACAGCACCTGTGGGTGC
>JADMIH010000170.1 GCA_015478675.1 Chloroflexota bacterium
GTATCATAGCAAAACTTTCAAGAGGTTGTATGGTAGATAAGATAGATGAAAACGATGCGAAAAGTATGCTGTTTTGGGAGTTGCCTTCAGCGAAGCTATACGCAGGCGATTGTTTGCAACTGTTGGCTACCTTGCCTGCTTCCAGTGTTGACCTGATATTTGTCGATCCTCCTGATCTCGACTTTGTACATTAACAATTCAATAGCAGACCGCGTAAGCCAGCCTCTCGAGGTGTGAGCGTGGAACTAAACAGACATCAGGGTTTGTGGGGGATGTTTGAAAAGTGAAGTTGCCCCACAGATGACGTCTGACTTCTGCTAGCACGTCAGAGAAGGTAGCCTCGCTCTTGTCGTACCAGGCCGTACGCTGCACAGGCACTTTGCCATCCGGGTGCAACGCCTTTCCAAACAGCGCCACTGTTTTTAACTCCCATGAGCCGTTTGCATCAACAAAGTCACCTGCACGTAGAGAGTTCCTGGGCAAGCCAAGATACGCCTCAAGCATGTGATCAACCCAACCTTTGTTGAAGCCGCCCTCCGGTTTGAAGATGGTTATATTGCACTGCTCCGCCAATGGTCGAAGATTCGCCCCACGTAACAACTTTATTTTCTCAATAACCAGGTCCCTTTCAAGCCAAAGCAATTCTGCCATAACACACTTTCCTCCTCAGGAAATAATGATGTAAGGAATCGGCCAACGCATGCTTCTAAACTCGCCCGTAGAGTGATATTACCATTACAATACATAATGCGTGTATAATAAAGCGTCGAATAGCACCCATTATCTCCCCTCACGAAGGAGTGAAGCATCATGGTAGATACAGTTTCCAAGCCAGCCGGTAGCAGGCCAACCAACGGACGCGCTCGTGCTCAGTATCGCAACGGGGCAGGACGCAGGTCGCGCTCGAAGCAACTGTCGCCTGAGCAGCAGCAAGTGGCTAACGAGCGCAGGCGGTGGGAAGAGACCACCGTCGCCCATTCGCTCAAGCGTCTGCCGGAGCGTGCAGCCGAAGCCTTTACCACTATTTCGGGCGAGCCTATCCAGCGCATTTACACCCCAGCCGACTTGCCCGGCTTCAACTACGATCAGGACCTCGGCTTCCCTGGCGAATACCCGTTCACACGCGGCGTTCACCCCACAATGTACCGCTCGCGCTACTGGACGATGCGCATGTTCGCTGGCTTCGGCTCGGCTGAGGATACTAACCGGCGCTTCCGCTACCTTCTCGACCATGGGGAGACGGGCCTCTCCACCGCCTTCGATTTCCCCACCCTTTACGGTGTTGACGCCGATGATCCTCGCGCTTATGGTGAGTTCGGCAAGGTTGGGGTGGGTGTTTCCTCATTGCAGGATATGGAGATACTCTTCAACGATATACCTATTGACCAGGTTACTACCTCTATGACGATCAACGGCCCTGCTGCTGTGGTATGGGCCTTCTACATCGCCGCTGCTGAGAACCGGGGCATACCGCGCACGGCCCTTGGCGGCACCACCCAGAACGACATCCTCAAAGAGTATATCGCCCAGAACACCTTTATCTACCCGCCTGAGCCTTCTATGCGCCTGGTGGTGGATACAATCGAGTTCGCCGCCAAAGAGATGCCCAGGTGGAACCCTGTCTCCATCTCCGGCTACCATATCCGCGAAGCAGGCTCTACCGCCGCGCAGGAGCTGGCCTTCACCCTGGCGGATGGTCTTACCTATGTGCAGTGGTGTGTTGATAGGGGAATGAACGTTGATGATTTCGCCCCGCGCCTCTCCTTCTTCTTCAACGCCCATAACGACTTCTTCGAGGAGATTGCCAAATATCGCGCGGCTCGCCGCATCTGGGCGCGCGAGCTTAAAGAAAGATTTGGCGCGAAGAACGACCGCTCGCTCTGGCTCCGTTTCCATACGCAAACTGCGGGCTGCTCGCTCACCGCGCAGCAGCCGGAGATAAATATCGTGCGCACCACGATTCAGGCGCTTGCCGGGGTACTCGGCGGCACGCAGTCGCTTCACACCAACTCTATGGACGAGGCTCTTGCCCTGCCTTCCGATAAAGCTGTCCGCATTGCTCTACGCACTCAGCAGATTATCGCCGAGGAGTCGGGAGTGGCAAACAGCGTAGACCCGCTTGGCGGCTCCTACCTGGTGGAGGCGCTTACCAATGAGCTTGAAAGGCAGTGCTACGATTACTTCGACAAAATAGAGGAGTACGGCGGCGTTATACCCGCTATAAAAGCTAACTTCTTCCAGAATGAGATCGCCCGCGCCTCGTACTGGTACCAGCAAGAGGTAGACAAAGGCCGCAAGACAATGATAGGGGTCAACGAGTACATCATCGAAGAGCCGGTAGAGATACCGATCCTGGCGATGGATCCGCAAGGCGAGGAGAAGCAGCGCGAGAAGTTAGCCCGATTGCGAGCCGAGCGCGACCCACAGCGCTGGCAAGAGAGCCTGGAAAATGTGCGGCGCATCGCCCAAACCGACACCAACATCATGCCTGCTCTCATCGAGGCGGCCCACGCCTACGCCACCCTGGGCGAGATAAGTGACGTTCTCAAGACCGTCTTCGGTGTGCAAGAGTTCAGTAACGTCGTCTAGCCAGGAAAGGATGGCAAATCGTGAAACGTGTAACCGGCATTGGCGGCGTATTTTTCAAGGCTGCAGACCCTGAGGCACTCGGTGCCTGGTACAGAGAGCACCTGGGGCTTGACCTGGACGACAGCGCCCACACGATCTTCACCTGGCGCGAAGCCGAGAACCCATCTGATCAAGGCGCAACGGTATGGAGCCTCTTTCCAGCCGACACTGACTATTTCAGCCCCAGCCGGTCCACTTTTATGATCAACTACCGCGTTGACGACCTCGACGCGGTCCTTGCCGCCCTACGAGACGAAGGCGTATCTGTAGACGACCACACCGAAGAATACGAGTACGGGCGCTTTGGTTGGCTAATGGACCCCGAAGGCAACCGTATCGAGCTGTGGGAGCCACCCAGGTCGGGTGAAGCTCGCGCCACCGACCCTGATAGCCCAACGCCTATCGCTGGGCCGGCATAACTGAAGCCAAGCCTGCCGCGTCTGAAGCATTTTGCGCCAACAACTGTTCAGAATTAGAGTGGAGGGCTAGCTTAGCCCCCTCTCCCATGAGGGGAGAGGGGCATGGGGTGAGGGTGCGTAAGGGTACGCCTCCACGCTACTCCTTGAAGATTGCTACACCCTTAATCCAAGCCCTGACTTGCGCCAAAGATATTGCTTAGGGCACCTTAATATGGTACAATTGCCACCAGGCTGTCTCGTAAAGGTGCTCCATTTCCAGGGGTAGATTGCGCCTACGTGGTCAGCCCAGAATGGAGAATATCTCTTTTATGAAGCTTAAGGCTGTAGATCAACGCTTAGAAGGCAAGCTCAAAGAGCTGTACAAAACGCATATGGAACGTACAGCCAGAATTGATTGGAGCTATCATTCCCTCATCCCGTGGGAGCGCGGGCGCAACTTTACAACCGACCCCTGGCACCCAACGCAAGCTACCATAACACCCGAACTCGCTGTCGCAGTAGAAACTGCCCTGCTTACCGAAATCAACCTTCCCTGGTTCACCACAGGTCTCACCAATATATTCGCAGGCTCGCTTGAGGTGCTGCAAGACTTTGTGCGTACCTGGACTTCTGAGGAAGACCAGCACTCTAACATCCTCGAAACCTATCTCCTCGTCACCCGTAACGACGACCCCGACCGCCTGCACCGCCTCCGCAAGACAGTTGTGCGTAACGCCTGGACCCCCGGAGAGGCTACACCCTTTGAGGGGATGGTTTATACGACTGTGCAGGAGCTTTCGACACAGGCTTTCTATGTGAACGTAGCTCGCGTAGCGGATAGCGAAGACCCTATTCTCGCGCACATCCTGCGTACCATCGCCAAGGACGAAACGCTGCACTACACCTTTTATCGTGAGGCGGTGAAGGCCCACCTCGAGATAGACCCTAACTACGTTTGGCCCGTATGTGATGTGCTGATGAACTTCGCCATGCCCGGCTATCTTATGCCCGACTTTGGGGAGCGCCAGCGCATTATATCCGCCGGGGCAAACTACGGTATCGCCGAGTACTTCCGCCAGGTGATAGATGTGGTGGTGCGCCTCTTCGACATCAAGAACCTGCACCCCACCTACCCCGAAGCCCAGCACGCCCTCGACAGGCTCAACCGCTATCTTGATAGCCTTGCCCGCATAGCTGCCCGCGCCGAGAAAAAGACAGCAATCACCCCAGAAGAGAATCGCATGGCCGCCAACCGCTTGCTCGGCTACCCAGCTGAAATCCAGGCAGCAGTTTGAGAGCTGCTTAAGTGTAGGCTTCCAGGAGGGGAGCAGCCCGCCCTAGACCCACGGGTCGCTGCCATCTTACGGTCCTGAGGCTTGATCAAGCCTCATCCGCCCTCCGCAGGCGCTCACTGTCGCCCACAGCCGTAATCATTAACCGGCCTCTAAGCCCCCTCGCGCTTTACTTCGCCCGCCCGCCTTCGGGTAGCCATATTATCTTTCGCCCCGATGTAGGACTGGGGTCGTTCTCATTTAGCGCAACGCTGCTTTGTGACGTGGGCACTTCTGCGGCTGTCCGCTTCACCATGTACTTGACAGTGTGATAGCCTGTGGCCCCATACGGGTAGGGGTCGGTAACTTTAGCCGTTTGCAAGTTGCCTTTGCCATCTGTGGCGCGCACCTTTACAGTGTACTGCCCCGCAGCTGTGGGCGCCCAATCATATCCCCACAGTACCCATGATGTGTTGCTGAGAGGCGGCTTCACGTATGCCTGGTCCCAACTCCTCCCGCCGTCAACGCTTACCTCTACTTTGCTGATGCTCCGGCTGCCCGCGAAAGCTACCCCTGATAAGCTCTGCTTCTTAAGCTGCAAGATACCATCCACAGGGTAATCTATGCGGCTCATCGTGTTCACAATCGCCGGATCGCTCCACCCTTGTTGAGGCGATTGCCAGAAGCCTTTGAAGTCGTAGCTTACCGGCTCGAAGGAGGTAATCCATTTCACATGCTTCATCCCGTAAATGCCGGGCACAAGAAGCCTGGCGGGGAAGCCATGCTGCGCAGTCAGAGGCGCGCCGTTCATCTCCCACACCAGCACCACGTCGGGGTCCATCGCCTTCTGCAACGGTATAGAGTCGGTGTAGCCATCCACCGCCGTCATCGAAATATCTACGATGCCCGGCTTCAGTCCTGCCTTCGTGAGGAGGTCGGCCAGCTTCACACCCTTCCATCTGGCGTTGCCCGCCAGCCCTCCGCCTATCGGATTGCTGATGCACATCATCCCTACTATTACCACCTCAGCAGGGAGAGCCGTAAGCTCTTTGTATGTGAGCGTGTAGGGCTTTTTGACGTAATTACCTTTTATCACCAATTGCCAGCCGTTAGCTGAAGGCGCCGGGTCAAAGAAGTTCTTGGAGACATGATAGAAGCTATTTGTAGGCGTTATCTCTTGCACGCGCATGACCGGCAGTGGAGGGGCGGCTGTGCCGGTGGACGGTGGAGGTGGCGGCGTGTCAGCAGGCAGTGGAGGTGGGGTTTCAGTGGCCTGCTGAGCTGCTTCCGTCGTGGGCATCTCGGTGGATACAGGCGCTGGCGTTGAGGTGCCGGTGGGCTGTGGAGCTTGCGTTGGCGTCTCATTGCGTTGGTACTGTGTAGGCTCACTTATCGGTGTGTTACGCGGCGGCTCAGGTGTGCTTTGCACCTGGGCGGCTGCACCCCCGGCGGGATTACTGCTCCCTGCGCCTTGTGCGCCAATGCTGTCATCGGCGGCTCTGCGGTCCACAGGGTTGGTAAATCCGCCCTGGTTGACCACCGTGCCTGCGCCCGCGAATATGAGACCACCAACGACGGCCAGTGCGGTGCTGCCTGCTATGCGTAGAAATCTCCTGCGGCCCTCGTTAGCTGTTACAGGCTCCTCTTCCTCTATTTGGTCGCTCGTGTCAGCCGCAGATATGGAAACCCTCCGCAACGGCAACAGCCAATCCAGGGTGACACCGTAGAAAAGCGCCAGCAGCATCAGCCCGAACCATAAGGGAAAGGTCGAGCTGCCCGAGCTGGCCGATGGTCCGAAGGTGCTGCTCGTAAAGATGGGCAGCCCCACTATCTGTAGGAAGAGGGTGTTCAACAGTAGGCCAATCACCAGGCCGTAGAGAATGCCGCCGAAAGGACTGTTGAGTAGCAGCATCCTTCGCCCGGTTGCCGCATCAGGCCGCGCAAGCCATGCGTAAAGAAGGCCCAGCAGCGCCCCCACCAGAAGGATGCCCTCCAGGATGGCGGCAAAGAGGAGGGGTCGCCCGGCATAGAAGAGCTTATCCAGCGCATCGGAGAAGCTTTGCCCTCCAAGCAGATTGAGGAGAGTACTTAGCATAAGCTCCGGGATGGTAGGCACATTGAAGCTATAACGCAGCAACCCCATGACTGCCATCATCGCGAGCGCAGCGCCCGCCCCGGCTCCCAGCCCCGATACAACGTTGTATGGCTTACTTGATAACGTCGTTGCCATTGCCTCAGCCTTTCCTGATGAGTTACCCACAGCCCTGTCTCTGCTAATTAAGTATAGGAACTGCTTACACAACTATTACGTAAGCAGGAACAGCTTTGGGTTAGCAAAAGCGACTTTTGGCAACAATGTACACCTCTTTATGTTGCGCCCACTACCTGTTTAGTATACTACGTAAGTAAACCCGGTTGGCGCAGCAATTTGCAGGCAGTTGGTACAACAGAGGAGGCTCTTATGAATACAGATCCCAATCCCTTCCGCAACTCTCCCGATGCTGATCGTTCTGATAGCACCACTGAGGCGGCATCTACCGATACTCAGGACTTCGCCGAGGACACCGGTATCGAGGTAGCCGACGATGACTCAGTAGACGATGCGGGCTCCGCCGCCGCGAGCATGCTTGACATGCCGGAGATGGCTGTGGATAGCACAACTTCCGGCGGTAGCAACATAGAGGCAAACACGCCTCCCGGCGTGAGCGACCTGCCGATGTAAGCCGAGATGGCACACCCATATCTGACTTCGCATCAGCCCTGCTTGGCGTTATCTCGGCTTACATCGGCAGGTCGCGAAATGTCCACTTCGTAGAGCCTGTACATCAAAGCGCATCTCTTGAAACGAGGTGCCTCATAGACTATAATTGCTACAGACGCGCCCGTAGCTCAGTCGGATAGAGCACTGGCCTCCGAAGCCAGGCGCGGGGGTTCAAGTCCCTCCGGGCGTACCAGGCCAAAGCCTCGTGCTGAGATATTGTGAGTTCTACGACAATATGGCACTGAATGCTACATTTTAGCTATAAAATCGCAGTGCCAGGTTTTACCTAATAAAGCACGAAACGTGCTGAAACCATAGAGAAGGGGCTACGACCTTAATGGTGCGGCCACTATCTTTGTCTCGCTATGCTGGCATAGTCTTAGCACCTCTACCTATTGCCCTCATGCTTTACCGCAGATAGCGCCAGTTATGGTGACCCCCATTGTCGAGACAATCAAGAGGCAATTTCTAAGGTGAGATTTCCTCCTTTCAGGTGGGGTGTTGATAGCTCCGTTGAAGCCGCTGTCCGGCAGTAGATAGCCGCCGGTGTCTGGTAGCCGAGTGCCTGGTGTGGCCGCTCATTGTTGTAGAACTCTATGTAGTCGTTCAGGCTCTGCCTCGCCTGCTTCGCGGTAGAATATTCGCGCAGGTACACCTCCTCGTATTTGATTGTTCGCCAAAGCCGCTCCGTGAAGATGTTGTCCACAAACCGACCTCTCCCGTCCATGCTGATGCGTACTCCCGCCTCTTCTAACAGGCTCGTGTACTGAGGAGAGGTAAAATGGCTCCCCTGATCTGAGTTCCATATAGTAGGTGTAGCTCTGACAAGAGCCGCTCGTGCTGCCAACATGACGAAGCCCTGCTCCATGTCACGGCTCAACTCCCAACTCAGTAAGAGGTCTTCCACAGATAAGTTGACACAAGGCGCGGGAAATGCTAAGATTGAGAGTATGGAAAAGCTCTCAAGCGAACAAGAATACCAACAGTTACGAACAGTGCTAAATGAAAAGCAG
>JADMIH010000380.1 GCA_015478675.1 Chloroflexota bacterium
CGATAATCGAACCTTCGCGATTCTCGATTATGTCGCCCGTGAGCAGGCCCACCGCATCCCCATATTGGGTGCGCAGATCGCGGAACTTCTGATTGGATAGCGCCTTGATAGGGGTGGTGTACATCACCTTCAGACCGGCCCGCGCCGCCAGGAAAACCCCGAACTCGGCAACTACCGTTTTGCCTGTGCCTGTGGGCGCAGCTACCATGACGCTCTCACCTGTCGCCAGGCGTGTGATAGCTTCCTCCTGAAAGGCATCTAAAGGAAAGGGGTAGCGAGCACGAAACTCCGCGAGCAACTCGCCGGCTTTGGGGCTAAGCTCCGGCAGCGCGGGCATCTCAACGAGCGGCACGCCGTGAGCAGCACGCATGGAGGCTTCGGCGGCAGCCTGCTTTTTGGGCGTGCGGGCCTGGGCAGGCTTATGAGCCTTATCTTTTTCCTTCTCCGGCTCATCTCTATTTTTAGCTCTTCGTGGCATAAATAAATCGGCGCTGTATAATGCAGCTCAACAATAGCAAGCAACGGGCCGCCCTCATCACTCGCTATTCGCCTCCATAAGACGCTTCAGCCTGCGCATCGCCTCCTGTGCATTATCTTCTATCTGGCGATGAATCACCAGCAGATCAAGCAGGAGAAGAAGTGGGTTGGGCAGCCAATATCGCAAGTCACGCTCCAAGAAAGTGCCATCCGGGTCGCTCTTTAGCTTATAGGAAATAAGCCCACCCCCGCCCCCCGCTACACGGCCTTTGATAGACCAGTAATAAGGCGCTCTTCTCTCTGTAGCTGTCCAAACCACGCTGCCGCGCCGCCCTCCCAGGGCAAACTCCTCCAGCACCTGCTGCCCAGGCCAGAGTGAGCTATCGGTAGAGCCGCTCACCTCAATAGATGAGGTCTGCCACTGCGGCCAGGTGACAGGCGTGGTCACATAGGCGTAGACCTCATCTATGGGTTTGCTGATATAAATAGCAGTGTGAATACGTGCCACGTCCGATACCGATAGTAAATCGCTTCCTGCTCAGCAGGCATGCTCCTCGGCTCGGAAGAGTACAGCCGCAAGACAATAGCAACAAGCGTCTTTTATATTATATGTGAGTTGAAGGATTGTCCACAGCTAAAGGCGGAGTAAGGAGCCACAGATGTGGTAAAGAAGGTGCATAAACGCTTGTGCAGGAGCAAAAAAGCGAATATCCAGCCTATAGCAGACTGGATATTCGCGTCTCTCCCTATCTTACCCGAAGCCCACAACAGGCGGACAACCCCTATGTCACATGAGAGCAGTAGCTAAAGCTGCAACTAAGGCTATCTAGCCACCACCGCCGCGCCCGTTACCTCCACCTCCATCACCTCCACCGCCACGCCCGTTACCTCCACCCCCTCCATGATCACGCTCGTCGGGCGGCTGAGTTGGGGCTGGTGCAGGGGGCACACGCGTCTCGGCTGGCTCACGCGTTGGTGGCGGCTCCT
>JADMIH010000171.1 GCA_015478675.1 Chloroflexota bacterium
CCTCGTCTTCAGAGTTAGCAGTAGCTCTCTGACGTGGGACGGTTTTGGCGCGCCCATGGGCACATTGGCGTTGGCATTGGCAGCGGCAGTGGTATCAACGTCGCGTTTTCTCTGAAGAACCATTTCTATCTCTCCTGCGTGTAATCCGATTTTCTCGTAAGGGGTCGCGCCATGTGAGTGGCGTATGCGTAAATAGGTTGAGCGCGACTTCCCTTTGATTTCAATTATGGGGGAGGAGCTTAAACGTAACGCTAGGAGACTGCTAAGATCTTATTAAGATTTTTGCGGATAGCTTAGCGCAAGCTAGTGGGCGGCAGAGTAGCGCTTTATCAGGATGGGCGCGGTAATTGATCGAACAATATCGCGCCTGAGGGAGCATGGCATGGGAAATCTGACGGTGCAGGTGATTTCCGTCATTGGGTCGCGGCTCATCTTGTCTGCATAGACAGCAAATCAGATGCGACGGATGAATGGCACGGACCTGAGTTACTTACTCTTGAACCTGGCTGGGTCCGCTATACTCGTGGTGGTGGCACTCATGGGCCAGCAATGGGTTTCGTGCTTCTGGAAGGCGTGTGGGCGCTGGTAAGCCTCTGGTCGATAATCCAGCTGGTGCGAGGAGGAAGAGCAGCGAAGTGAGCCGGCGCAGTATGCTGCATGCCTCGCCGCTGGGGTGTGTCAGCCCGGGGCAGTCAGCAGAGTAAAGAAGAAGGTGGTGCCCTGCCCTAAGCCGGGGCTTTGCGCCCATATCTGCCCGCCCATCGCTTCTACGAGCAATTTGGCGACGGGCAGCCCGATACCCGAGCCGTCCACTGCATGGCTGCTCGTCCTGTCTACGCGGAAGAAGCGCTCGAACAGGAATGGTATATGCTCGGCTGCGATTCCCACTCCCGTGTCAGTCACTCGGAATACCACCTCGCGGTCTCCCAGCGCAACCGCAGATCCTTCGCCGCCTGTAGGAAGGTTGACACCAACGCTCACTTTGCCGGGCACAGGAGTGTATCTGAGCGCGTTAGTCAGCAAGTTCACAAGTATCTGGATTGTATAGTCAGGGTCAGCCAGCACGTGCGGTAAGTTTGTGGGTACGTCGGCGATCAGCTCGAGGCCCTTCTCGTCGAAATGCAATCGCATACGGTCCAGCGCCGCGTGCGCGAGGAAATCAGGGGCAACAGATTGGAGGTCGGGCGGCTCCCGGCGCGCCTCAGCCCGAGAAAGAACCCGCAGCGTATCGACCAGGCGATGCACCCGGCCCGCCACATCGTAAAGCATCGCCCAGGTCTTGTCGCTGGGTTCCACATGCCCGTCGAGCAAGCCCTCAAAATATCCTTCAAGTATGGCTATCGGGGTGCGAAGCTCGTGCGTTATCTCATCGAACGCTTCCATACGCCGACGATCAGCTGCGTCGAGGGATATGGATAGGGCATCGAGAGCGGCGACTAACCCCTCGAGGTCATCGCTAGGGGAGGGCGGAGCTTGATTAGCGTTGGGCGGCCCGTCCGGCCTGTCGTGCCGATACTCTCCTTTCGCAAGGCGCTGCACCAAATTTGAAGCACGGCGCAGGGGCATCGTAATTTGCCTGTAGAGCCAGCGTGCGCTCACTATCGCAATCGCCACCCCCGCAAGCGCCACCACGAACAGGAGCGTGAGGGCCGTTAGCACCGTCATGCCATCAAGTGTCCAGGGCGTAAATACGATGGAACCCAAGATGAGAAGAGCCAGGAGGGCGACAGTACACGCGGCGGCCACGATTAGATGTGTCGCCACGATCTTCTCTCGTAGGCCAAACCGCGACCACTTCACCTTTTAGGTTTCACCCGCAGCCGCATCGTTACTCTTTTCGTCCTGCGATTCGGGCAAGACAGTCGGTGCTGACGACGGAAATCGTTGAGACGAGGAAGGTGGCGGAGATGAAGATACACTTCGCGAGCCGAAGCGAAATCCCACACCTCGGATCGTTTCAATGTACCGTGGCGTAGAGGGGTCATCCTCGAGCTTCTTACGCAGGCCCGCCATATGCACGTCCACCAATCGCTCATCGAAAACTTCGTCACCCCAAATGCGGTTGAGCAATTGATTTCGGGTGAAGACCAGTCCGGGGTGCGCCGACATCGTAACCAGCAACTCGAACTCGCGGGGTGTGAGACGAATCAGCTCTCCCCGCTTGCGAACCTCGTGGCGGGCAGCGTCTATGACTAGGTCGGCAAATACCACAGGGGGAGGGATATCAGGGGGCATTCGTGCACCTGGTGTACCCTGTGCGGCTCCCATCTCGGCTCGACGCAGCATCGCTTTCACACGCGCCACAAGTTCGCGAGGACTGAAGGGCTTTGTGAGGTAGTCGTCCGCACCTACCGACAGCCCGATTAGCTTGTCTATCTCCTGAGACTTGGAAGTGAGCATCAGCACGTAAGCGTTGGAGAAGTGGCGTAATCGCCTGCACACCTCGAAGCCATCGAAGCCGGGGAGTACGACGTCTAGCACTACTACCTGGGGCTCTTCCCGCGCAGCGACCTCCAGAGCCGTCGGGCCGTCGTACGCCTCCGCCACCACGAAACCGTCGGCTTCAAGATAGCTGCGCACCAGGTCCACGAGGCTGCGCTCGTCATCCACGACCAGTATCTTTGCCGGTCTCCGTCCTTCGGCCTTCACTACTTCGTCCAATAGTATGGAATCCTTCCCTGGCTCGCCGTGAGACCAAGCAGCAATCATGGCAGCAACCGGATCGCTGTGTGCTCTTTCTGTTGAGAATGGCGACTGTGCTGAAGCGAGGATACCAGGGTTGGCATCCTCGCAGCGCGGTAAGTGATCGGCGATGATCCTCTACCGAGCTGCTGACCACTCGCCCGGGATGTCTGCCGAGAGTGCATTTACGCGGCTTTCTAACATTAGGTCCCTGGCGAGGTTCATCCAACAGTATAGCACTTCAGCCGGGAAGCGTCAGGCTTGAGATGATTATGAATTAGCAGTAGAGGGAATGGCTTGTGCGATAGACTCACGCACCTGCAATCGAGATCGGCGTTCGACACACGTATGAGCAGAGCCATGCAGAGGCCTTCATATCACCGTTCGGTAACTGGGAGGGAGGCCGAGGAAACGTACCTGAGGTGTATAATGGAGTATTGAGATGATTTTATGACACTCCAGGGTGATAATCTGGAGCTACTGGAGATAATAAATGGCAATCGAATCGATAAACCCCGCCACTGAAGAGATCCTTGCTACCTTTGATGAACTGAGCCCCGCCCAGGTCAATGAGGTAATCGACGCCGCACACAAGGCATGGAAAAGCTGGTCGCGCACCCCGGTCACTGAAAGAGAGAGGCTCATGCACGGCGTGGCGGGCTACTTACGCGATAACAAGTCCCGCTTCTCCCGACTGATCACGCTCGAAATGGGCAAGCCTATCGTTGAGGCGGAGGCCGAGATCGAGAAGTGCGCCCTGACTTGTGACTTCTACGCCGAAAACGCCGAGCGCTTCCTCTCCCAAGAGAGCGTCAAAACGAATGCGGTCGAGAGCTACGTGGCCTTCGAGCCGCTCGGTGTTGTACTTGGTATAATGCCCTGGAACTTCCCCTTCTGGCAGGTGTTCCGCTTCGCCGTCCCTGCTCTCATGGCGGGCAACACAGCTCTTCTTAAACACGCTTCCAATGTGCCTCAGTGTTCGCTCGCAATCGAAGAGGCCTTTACGCGGGGAGGCCTGCCGGAAGGTGTGTTCCGCAGCCTCCTAGTGAAGGGAGAGGCCGTAGATCGTATTATTGAGGACCCGCAGGTCAAAGCGGTGTCGCTGACCGGCAGCTCCGCGACCGGGTCGCACGTGGCGGGTATAGCGGGGCGCGCCCTCAAAAAGACGGTACTGGAGCTTGGAGGCTCCGACCCCTTTATCGTGCTCGCCGATGCCGATTTACCCGCAGCGGCGGCTATGTCTGTGCGCTCTCGCTTCCAGAATGCGGGCCAAAGCTGCATAGCCGCCAAACGCTTTATTGTGGTGCAAGAAGTAGCGGACGAGTTCGAGCGGCTGTTTGCGCAGGAAGTCTCCCGGCTGAAGATGGGCAATCCCCTCGAACGGGATACTCAGGTGGGGCCAATGGCCAGGGGCGACCTGCGCGATGCCCTCGACGAGCAGGTGCGTGCTTCCGTTCGTCAGGGCGCAAAGGCTCTGGTGGGGGGTGAGCGCACCGGCGGCCCCGGCTATTTCTATGCCCCCACTGTGCTCACGGGCCTATCTCCGCAAATGCCCGTGCTGGCCGAGGAGACCTTCGGCCCGGTGGCCGCGGTGGTCCGCGTGAAAGACGCCAACGAGGCGGTAAGGCTCGCCAACAATACGCCCTTCGGGTTGGGAGCCAACCTGTGGACACGTGATATTGACGCGGCTCGCGGGCTAGCCCGGCGCATCGAGGCCGGATCGGTATTCATCAACGGCATGGTGGCCTCGGACCCTCGCTTGCCCTTCGGCGGGGTCAAGCAGAGCGGCTACGGGCGCGAGCTTTCGGAGTTCGGCATACGCGAGTTCGTGAATATTCAGACGGTGTGGATAGGCCCCGCGCAGGGAGCGCCTGCACCTGCTGCTCCGGCCGAGTAGCGGAGTGCCACTGATGACCTCGACACCCGACCCCCGCTCCGACCCTGCAAATGCCGCCGAATTACTGGTGCGCTGCCTTGAGAACGAAGGGGTCAAGTACATCTTCGGGGTACCCGGCGAGGAGATACTCGATCTCCTGGACGCGCTGTCGCGCAGCCGCAGCGTCAAGTTCGTCACCACCCGCCACGAGCAGGGTGCCGCATTCATGGCAGACGTGTACGGGCGCTTGAGCACCTACCCCGGCGTTTGCATGGCAACTCTCGGTCCCGGCGCGACCAACCTCATCACAGGCATCGCGGATGCCACTCTTGACCTCGCTCCGCTAGTCGCCATCACCGGACAGGCGGGGCTTGAGCGCGTGCATAAAGAGTCTCACCAGTACATAGACGTGGTGCAGATGCTCCAACCCATCACCAAGTGGAATGCCAGGGTGGAGCGTCCCGAAGTTGTGCCTGAGATGGTGCGCAAAGCGTTCCGGCTGGCAAGGCTGGAAAAGCCGGGCGCTACCCACCTTGAGCTGCCCGAAGACGTGGCCGCAATGCCCGTGCCGTCCGGAATAAAGCCGATGCCTGTGCGCCGCACGACCTATCCCCTGGCAGGTCCTGACGTGCTGGAAAAAGCCGCCGAGTTACTCTGCCAGGCCAGGCGCCCTCTCGTACTGGTGGGCAATGGCGTGATCCGCAGGCAGGCCAGCGGGCACGGAGCCGCAGACGCTCTCGCCGGGCTGGTGGACAGGTTGAACCTGCCCGTCACTCACACCTTCATGGGCAAGGGCTGCATAGATTACCGCAACCCCCACGCTCTTGGCACGGTGGGCCTGCAGCGCCCAGGCGCAGACCTTGCGGCGATCCCCCAGCTTGAGGAGGCCGACCTTGTACTCACCATCGGCTACGATTTGGTAGAGTGGTCGCCAGCCCTTTGGAACCCGCGCCGCGACAAAGAGATCGTGCACATAGACAGCACTCCAGCCGAGATAGACGGCCACTACTTGCCCGCCCTGGAGGTTGTAGGTGAGATCGGCGATTCCCTGAGCGCTCTTGCCGAGTTGTGCGGTGCTCGCAAACACTCGTGGTGGGAGTCGCCGGGCGATAATGGCGGCGGAGAGGAAGCCGCCCTATCAGGTTTACGCGACTATGTCACGGACGACAGTGTACCGATGAAGCCGCAGCGGGTGATATGGGAGTTGCGGCAGGCGCTCGGCGACGATGACATCCTGGTGAGCGATGTGGGCGCGCATAAGCTGTGGTTGGCGCTTCTCTACCCTGCCGGCAAGCCAAACAGCGTGGTCATTTCCAACGGCTTCGCCACCATGGGGATCGCGGTGCCCGGCGGGCTGGCGGCTAAATTGGCTATGCCCGAGCGCAAAGTGGTCGCCGTGAGCGGGGACGGGGGTTTCCTCATGAACTCACAGGAGCTGGAGACGGCTCGCCGCCTGCGCCTGCCCTATGTGAACGTCGTCTGGACAGACCGGCGCTACGGCGTGATAGAGCTGAACCAGCAGCGCCGCTTCGGACGGACCTTCGGCGTGGAGTTCACAAACCCCGACCTGGTACAGTACGCCGGATCGTTCGGCATACCGGCCTGGCGAGCTGAGCAGGCAGACGACTTCGCGCCGTTGCTGCGCCGCGCCCTTGACATGGATGTGCCTACGCTCATCGAAGTGCCAGTCGACCATACAGAGAACAAGAAGTTGGGCGCTTCGACAGGCGGGTGAGCCATGTCCAGTATGCAGTTGGCTCTGCTAAATAAGCCCGGAGGCCCAGCTTGTGCTGCATGTTCGACCACCAATCTACACGATAGGACACTCAACTCTAGCGTTGGAGGTGTTTATGGCAGCGCTGCATAACTCCGGGGTGCAGGTGCTCGCTGACATCCGCAGCATCCCTCGGTCACGCGTGAACCCACAGTACAACCTCGATGCTCTGCCTGCATTTCTGGCCGCCGTCGGCATTGGTTATGCTCACCTGGCCCGGCTCGGCGGTCTACGCGGTCGAAGTGATCTTCAAGGTACGTCTCCGAACACCGGGTGGCGCAACACCAGCTTCCGCAATTATGCGGATTACGCTCTGACCTCCGATTTTCGAAAAGGGTTGGCCGAACTGGAAACCCGGGCTGCAGCCGGGCCTGTCGCGATCATGTGCGCGGAGGCCGTCTGGTGGCGCTGTCACCGGCGCATCGTGGCCGACTACCTGCTGGCCGCCGGCGTCGAGGTCTTTGACGTAATACCGCCAGCCCCTCCTGCGCTGCACAAGCTCACCCTTTTTGCAGTCCTTCAGACCGACGGCACGATTTACTACCAGAACTCGCCAGTGGATAGAGGGGATTCTCATGTCTGATCCCACTCCCACCCCCGATTCGTCCTCCGTCCTCATACCCGCATTGTGGCAACCCGTTGCACAGGCCGTGCTGCCGGTTGTTCAACCCTACCGGCTGGACTTGACCGTCACGGTGCTAAGACGCACACCTCAAAACCTCGTAGACATCTTGACGGCGGATGGCTGTTACCTGCGCGCTTTGACCGGAGCTATCTCTCCCCTGGCGCTACAGGTCATGCAGCCTGGTTTGGACGGCCCGTTGGAAGCGACCCTTTTCATGGCAGGTTCGGGAGGGGTTGCCTACGATGAGAACCAGGCGCACCAGATATTCACCGGCGTTGCGCTGACGCTCGGCACGCGTGTCGACTTGGAAGGCTTTTACGAGACGGCGAGCCGTGAACGCGAGCTCGCGAAGTTCGTTCAGGCGGCGCGTGGGGTCAAGCCACCGCGGTACCCGTCGCTGTGGGAGGCCATCTGCAACGCCGTGGTCTACCAGCAGGTGAGCCTCGCAGCCGCCACATCTACCATGCGCCGACTGGTCGCGCATTTCAGCCACCCTGTATCTTTTGCTGATAACCTCCTTTACACCTTCCCTCCGCCCGCCGCAGTCTTCCAAGCTGATCCTGACGTCTTGCGCACGCTCGGTCTCAGCACCAACAAAGTACGAGCGCTGCAGGAGGCTGCGGCCACCCTGCTTGCCGGGCAGTTGCGCGCCGAGGAGCTGGAGGAGCTGCCGTCGCCTGACGCCATGTCGCGCCTAACCGCCCTCCGGGGCATTGGCCCCTGGACAGCGGCCGTAATTCTACTGCGTGGCTTCGGCCGCCTGGACGTATTCCCTGCAGGCGATAGCGGTGCCCGGCGTAGTATCCAGGGCCTGCTGGGATCAGCCGTAGACGGCGACGCCGCACTCGAGTCGCTGCCAGCGCGGCTGGGGCCGTGGCGCGGCATGCTGTACTACCATTTGCTACTCTGGCGCCTGAATCAGCGCGGGGTAATCAGTCTGGCTCCGGGTGAATCGTGACCTTGTATAGCCTGCCCATGGCTGCCCTTTCCGCCTGGGATTTCGTGCTAGTACCTTACCAGCTAAATAGTAACGGTTAATGATAAACTTAGGGCATGAGA
>JADMIH010000172.1 GCA_015478675.1 Chloroflexota bacterium
ACCGCAAGCGCATCATGATCTTTACAGACCTGGCGCGCGCTCTCATTATAGCTTCCATTCCTCTTTTCGCGATCTTTGGCACACTCTCGGTGTGGTGGATCTATGTTGTTGGCTTCCTGAGCTCTACTCTCTCTATCTGCTTCGACTCGGCTGAGTTTGCGGCCATTCCCAGCCTTGTAAGCCAGGACGACCTCGTCACAGCCAACGGGCGTATACAGGCCAGCTACTCGGCCGCCTCGGTGGGTGGCCCGCTGCTGGCGGCTCTCCTTATCGCTTTCATGCCGATCTACGACGTAATCTTCTTCGATGCAGTTTCGTTCCTTCTGTCGTCTATGTCGCTCCTCATCATCAGGAGCAGTTTCAACATCACAAAGGAGCGCAAGCAAACGAGCATCCGCACCGACATTGTGGAAGGGCTGCGCTACGTGCTGGGGCACCCTGTACTGCGAGCGATCTCACTTATGATGGCGATGGTAAACTTTGTGGCCAGCACTGTGCAGGCGCAGATTGTGCTTTTCGCCAAGAACCAGCTCGCGGCTACCGACTCGGAGGTCGGCTTGCTCAGGGCGGCAGGAAGCATCGGGGTTGTCGTCCTTGCCCTGGCGGCAGGCCCGCTCCGCAAACGTTACCCCTTTAGCCGGGTGGCTCTCGGGGCGCTGATGCTCGAAGGGGTGGTAACGGTGGTGCTGGCCTTCACACCCTATTACTGGGCCGCCTTGCCTCTGATGGCCCTGATGTCGGGCCTTGGCATACTCTTCAACATCAATACAGGCAGTCTGCGGCAAGCGATTGTGCCTAATCACATGCTGGCCCGGGTGATGAGCATAGCAGGCGTACTCGCCTGGTCGGCTATTCCGGTGGGCACTTTCCTCGGGGGTATCGCTATTGACCGGACCAAAAATGTGTCGCTGGTGTACGCTGTGATAGGAGTCTTGACCTTCCTCATACCCCTGGGCTTCTCATTCACCGCGCTGGGCCACGCCGAGCGCTACCTGCCGAAGAAAGAGCCTCCTGAAAAGTTAGAGAGAACGCTGCCCGAAGAAGAAGCTATAAGAGAAGAAATGGGCCCTGCGGCGGTGTAAGTTAGGCGCGCGATGAGTTGCGTGCCTCACACCTCAAGCATCTCCACTTCTTCCTCTGCGGTTTGCGGGCTGATTTTGCGCAAAGTGCTGATGTCTACTATGCGGTCCGTGAAGAGAACTCCATCAAGGTGGTCAATCTCATGCTGGAGGACGCGGGCAAAGTAATCCTGGGCCTTGATACGCACCTCTTTCCCCTCAGGCGTCTGGCCCTTGACGGTGATGGAAACGTGGCGCGGCACCTCGCCTACCCAGCCCGGGATACTGAGGCACCCCTCGGTGTCGGTGCAGGTTTCTTCGCTTGCTTTGACTATTTCGGGGTTGCAGAGCGCCACCTTGAAGCCTCGCTCCCCTTCTCTGCGGTCAGGCTCCACCTCCGCTACCAGCAGCCTGATAGATAGCCCTATCTGCGGCGCGGCCAGCCCCACTCCAACGGCGGAGTGCATAGTCTCAAACATATTGCCCACCAGCTTGCGCAGTTTCGCATCAAAAGTCTTGATCCTCCTGGCTTTCATTCGCAAGATCGGATCCGGGTCCATTTTCACTTCAAGTATCGCCATTCTCGTATCCTCAATATTTTGTGAATCAACATGTAAGCCTATATACCACTAATTATGGGCAATTTTCCCGCTTTGTCAAAGTAGTGCGTAGTGGTAAGGGTTCAGAGTAAGCCATGACCCTGTGGGCCACCATTACGAATGGAAATACGAGTGATTTAGCACCGCTCTATACTACTACCCTTCTCATTTTTAGAGGAGTTGAGGTGGAGCAATCTTCAAGGGGTAGCGCTCACCTACCCTCACCCCCAACGCACCCTCACCCCATGGAGGGAGAGGGGCTAAGGGGGCTAGCTCCCTCTCCCTCCATGGGGTGAGGGGAGGGACGCCCCTGCACCCCAACTCTGAACAGTTACGCGTAGTGCGTAAGGAGCTATGGGCGTGGGCGTAGCACCTTCAGCCCCAACTTCTCCCATCATGCGCTACGCACCACGAGCCTGCCGCTTACAAAAGGCTCATCGGGTCAACATCGAGGGACCAGCCAGGCCCCGGGTAGAAGCCATCGAGCAGGGGGGCAACGTCATCAGCGCGGATTAGCACCTGCCAGCGGTAGCGCCCGCGCACTTTGTGCGTGAAGCAGGGCACAGGCCCAAGCACGTCTACGGCTCCATAGGATGATCTATAGCTTTCGGCAAGCTGCTCGGCTCTGTGGCGCAGGTGGCGAGCTACTATATTGGCCTCTTGCTCGCAACGCTCATCGCTGGCCGAGGTATATACCAGGCGGGCGAGCTGGCCGTACGGCGGGTAGCCATGTTCGGCGCGGAAGCGTATCTCACCATCATAAAAACCCCGGTAGTCATGGCGCGAGGCGGCTTCGATAGCGTAGTGCTCAGGGTTGAAGGTTTGCACGATCACCCGGCTGTGGCGGCTCTCCGTGCGCCTTCCTGCTCGGCCCGCCACTTGCATGAGGAGTTGTAGGCTGCGTTCAGGGGCGCGGAAGTCGGGGAGGAAAAGCCCTGTGTCGGCGCTTACCACGCCCACCAGCGTCACACGCGCTATGTCTAACCCTTTGGCGATCATCTGAGTGCCTACCAGCACATCCGCCTCGCCCCTTGTGAACATCTCCATCATATCCGTGTGGCCGCCCTGCCTGGAAGCTGTATCACGGTCCCAGCGTAACACTCTGACCCTGGGAAAGAGCTGCGCCACCTCATCAACCACCTTTTGCGTGCCGACCCCGAACCCTCGGATCGCACCGCCGCACTTCGGGCAGTGGCGCATGGTGAGAGAGTAGGCGTTACAGCGGTGACACAGGAGGCCGTAAATGTCGGCATGGTATACAAGAGGCACATCGCACCTGTGGCACATAGGTACATAGCCGCACTCACGGCAAAGGAGAAAGCTATTGCTGCCACGCCTGTTCAGGTAAAGGATAGCCTGCTCACGCCTGGCAAGAGTAGTATCGAGGAGAGATTGCAAGGTGCGACTGAAGAGCGAATTGTTGCCGGAGCGCAACTCCGCCCGCATATCTACAACTTGCACAGGAGGCATCGGCAGTTCAGTAATAAGCTCGGAGCCATTGCGGGCGCGGCGGCGCCCCACGCGGGTTGGCAGCGAGAGGAGGCTGTACTCTCCCTTCTGAGCGCGATAATAGGTCGCCAGGTCGGGCGTGGCGCTGCCCAGAATAACCACAGCGCCCGCGAGGGCCGCGCGTTGCAGCGCCACGTCGCGGGCGTGGTAGCGCGGCGAGTGGTCTTGCTGCTTGTAAGCCCACTCGTGCTCTTCGTCCACTACTACCAACCCCAACCGGGGCAGGGGCGCGAATACAGCCGAGCGCGAGCCAACGACGATATCCGCCTGCCCCGCGCGTATTCTGCGCCACTCATCGAACTGTTGGCCCGCCGATAGCTGGCTATGTATCAGAGCTACTCTGCCCGGAAAGCGTGAGGCGAAGCGATGCACTGCCTGAGGGGTGAGTGAAATCTCAGGCACGAGCACGAGGGCTTGCTTGCCCATACGCAGTGCCATGCCAATCGCCCGCAGATATATCTCTGTTTTGCCGCTGCCCGTTACTCCGTGCAGCAGAAAAACGCTTGTTGCTGTGGAGGCTTCTGCTCTGGTCGGCTCATCAACGTTGCTCCCCAGTTGGCGCAAAGCCCCCGCCACCGCGCGCCAGGCAACAGACTGAGCAGAGGTAAGGGGGGGAGGCTCGTCGTTAGGAGAGGAAGCGGTAGGCGGCACGGCCTTGCGGTAGACCATCCGCTCCGATAGCTCAACCAGCCCTTTGCGCTCAAGAGCAGCCACAGTTGAGGAGGTAGCGCCGGTATGTAGATAAAGGTCGCGCAGCAGAAGCCAGCCAGGCTCTTCGCCCCTTGCTGCTTCATCATCCGGTAGTGGGGTCTTTGCGCCTGCGAGGCTGTTGTGCCCGCCGTTGCCGGCCCAGTTGCTCTTGAGAGGCTGCGAAGAGATGCGCTTCAGCAGCCAGTCGAGAGCGGCTGCCTGGATAGGAGCACGCTCGGCGGCGGCGCGCAGGGCCTCCGCGGCGTCGTCCTGCGATACAGCCAGGCGAATAATCCGCTCCTGTTGAGGTCGAGAGCGGGGCGAAGGCAATTCGGTGCGCCGCGTAACCAGCCCGTCGCGCTCAAGCCCGCGCAGTGCCGCGTCTAGCCCTGATGCCGCGCCTCTGTAACGGCGCTTGAGCTTGGAGAGAGTCAAGGTATTCTTGGGAGCCGCATCGAGGAGCGATACCACCTGCTGCTGCCTCCGCCCCAGGGCCGCTATCAACCCACCATCGTCTCTATACTCCCCGCGCTCTTCGCCTCCTGATGCGGCTGTAGTTGAGAGACCAACAGTGGTAATAGCCCGCCGCGCTACTCCCGGCGGCAACATAGGCGCAATTGCCTGCCAGAGCGTGCACCTGTAGTAACGTGAAATCCACTGAGCCAGAGAGAGCATAGCGGGCGAAAGGACAGGGCTGCTGTCTACGATCCGCCAGATAGGGAGCGTAAGTTGCGCAGGTGAGCTACCCGCTATCTCCACGATCACCCCGTATGTGGGCTTCCCGCGCAGAGGCACAAGCACCAGCTGTCCAGGCGCGGCACTGCTCCGGAACTGTGGAGGCACGTGGTAGTGCAAGAGCAACCCCAACCCCCGGTTCTCACTGCGCAGGCCACCTACCCCAGCTTGCCCGCTCAACTGGGTGTTAGCGTGGCCCCCCTGGTCCAGGACAACAACTGCGTAAATAGGCTCTTTCTCCAACTCCAAATGCCTTCCGATTTGTTGGCGACCGTATCCCAACCCCTGACCCTCGTCCCTAAATTATAACTCACCTTACGTGGTGTACAACTCGTGGCGGGATAAGCGAAGCGCAAAGGAGGCAGAGACACAACAGGGTTCGGGGAGCACAGACGCAAAGGCAAGGGCGCGAAATAAAGAACTTCGCGCCTCTACATCTTCGTACTTCGGTCTTAGCTTATTAGCGAACGCTTGTGCGCGCCCGGGTGCCGGTGCACTTCTCTAATTGGTTGTTTTCGGGTGGATCAGTAGCGACATCTGATCGAAGTAGCTCCAGCGCCGAAGGAATGAAGCCCAATCGGTATAGTACTTGCCTCCGTTACCAACATCCATCACATGCACACCGGCGTCGTCATAGCCATAGACCACCACAGTATGCTCCCCAGGTACTAGCTTGAAGGTATCGCCTTCGTAACTTTCCTTGTATACAGGTCGCTCTTGTTTGCCCGCAGTGGTCCAGACCACGACGGGGTGCCCCTGGTTAATCTCTGACTTCAGACGGCTAACTCCACCGTAGAAAACGGTAGCGTCATAACCATGACGTTCCAATACAGGCACAAGCGCTTCGGGGTAGACGCCGTAGTCATTGATACCGCCGAACTCGCCAAATATATCGCCTCTGAACCCCAGGTGGGGGTTTGGGCTGCTTGGCACTTCGCTTATGAAATGGTCCTGCCCCACCAGCTCCCCACCCCAGAATAGGGTTACTACGGCGGCAGCGGTATACTCGCAACTCAAGCTATACCACTGTTTTACAGAAGGCACTCCACTGATCAACACCTCTTTGCTTTGAGCGGCAACCATCCTCGGTTGGGCAGCGAATGGAGACAACAGCCCCAGCAGCAGGCCCAGAGAAGCTATGACTCGCCACTGCCCTGCTGAGCTCTTACGCATCTTCATACCAAACATAACGAACCTCCATCATTTGTCATGTATGAGAGTGGAGTAGGGCTGCCCCACGGTTTATAGCTTCTGAGCGCGCTATAGCCTTTTGCTTGCCGCTCGTTTGTTTGGAGTCCGCGGTCAGGACCTTCTGCGCACCACGAGACCCCCCATGAGTATGCTCCCAGCCAACACCAGTGGCACAGCCAACCAGAAGGCGAATGCAGTGCCGTCGCTGCCGCCGGTGCTAGGCATTCCAACCGGCATAGGAGCAGGTTGGCTGGCGTCAATGTTGTACCACGCCTTGAGCCAGCCCGTGAACTCCTGCTTCTCACTGGTTTGAGAGCTGATTACGTTCTGGGCGAGCGTCTTCAACTCCTGGTGAGTAGCGCGGTCAGGTGCGAGTTGAGCCATCTCGATTGCGCTCGTATGGTGCATTATCATCATACTAAGGAACTGCTTATCGAAATCGTCCCCTTTCAAGTTGCCCAGGTTCATAATATCCGACGGACCCATGCCGGGCGCGGGGGTCATCGCGTTCGGAATCGGAGTGGCATTGTACCACGCCTTGAGCCAGCCTGTCATCTGGCTGATCTCTTGTGCCTGAGAAGCGATAATCGTTTGGGCGGCGTCTTTCACTTCCTGGTGGTTGGCGTTTGTAGCAGCATACTGAGCCATGGTAATCGCCATCGTATGGTGCATTATCATCATGCTCATGAACTGTATCTCGAAGTCTTGACCTGTAAGGCTTCTGAGTTTGTCCATGTCGCTTTGTGTTTGCCGCGCAGGACCGGCGACGACGGATGTTGGTCTCAGCACAACCAAACCAAGCACGGTGACGGCCAATATCATCGCGCTCACGACTCCAATAGTGCTGCCGGGTCTTCTGTTCAGTTTCACTCTGCATTCTCCTTATATATTTGGGGTGCTTCACGATAATGTATCAAAGCGCGCCCAGCCTGTGCTCTCCAAACGAACCGGCAGCCTATGCAGCCTTTTCTTTCACGTTGGCTATAAGGTTAGTGTGGCTGGCAGATGCGAACCTGGCGCATGCCAACGGTGACTTGCATTATCTATGCCAAACATTGAGCAGGGAGGGCCTTGCCAGGCCAGCAATATGCGCCAACTAACTTGGAAATAAAGGAGCATGCAGCCTATTTTAGAAGGATAGGAGTAGAGCAAAGGATATGAACTCTCAGCAGAGAGGCGCAGAGAAAATAAGGATAATCTCTGCGCCTCTCTGCGGTGCATAGTCGCTCACCTATAGCCTGCGGCCTTGCTAACCGTCGGCAAGATGTACCCACCGGATTGCGGCCCCGACAGGGTACGCACGATCACGGAATACTATCCGGAGCGGGTAGCTTATAAAGGAGAGTTCAGGCAGTGACAGTTGCCATCTCAGCCCTGCCCGGGTAAGCAATAGTCTACGTCCTGGGTCGGCTTGAAGTCGCCCGTCAGGATTTCTCGCCTGAAACCTTCCCCCGTCTCTACCCCTTCGGCGCTGATGTCGAAAGTAAATTGCGTACCACGCCGCAGCCGTTTGCCGCCGATCGTCACCGTCTTGTTGGCTTCATAAACAGGAGACCACGGGCAACAAAAATAGTATGATATACGCGTGAGCGCGCCTGAGTTGCGCGCAGCCTCTATGTCCGATTGAATCTGGAGTGTCCGGGCATGATTAGTGTCATTGCGCCAGGTATTTACCAGGGCCGCTACCGCCGACGGGTCAACCTGGAAGCGCTCTTTAGCTTCAGGGTCGGTAATGACCCAGGGGTCTAGCTGCGCCAGCCTGACAGGACCATTATTCGTCTCGTAAACTTGCGGCCCTCCACAACTGGGACAGTAAAGCACATCGCCCTGTAACAATCGCCCACAGTAAGCGCACTTATGCACGTTCACCGCTTTCCTCCTTTGCATGAGCGGTCCAAGAAGGACCATATAAAGCTTGGAGTCCGGCTATCCTGAAGGGAAGCTGGCGAACAGCGCCAAAGAGGAAGCCCCCGACTCCCAACAACGAGCATACCCTACAAGCTGAATTCAGTCAACTCGCCCTTTGTAAGTAAGCGTTCAGAATAAGGGTGGAGCAATCTTCTTGGGGTATCTGTGGAGGCGTACCCTTACGCACCCTTACGCACCCTCACCCCATGCCCCCTCTCCCTTCATGGGAGAGGGGGCATGGGGTGAGGGAGGGCGAGGGCTACCCCAAGAAGATTGCTCTACCCCAA
>JADMIH010000173.1 GCA_015478675.1 Chloroflexota bacterium
GCCCTGCACTACCCGTTCGCCTTCCCCGTGCAGGTAGAGAAAGGCGCGACTCCGATGGTGGGGAACTGAACGAAGCCTTTATAGTACCAGTCTATGGAGCAAGAGCCTTATTGCAAAACAGGAGCGGTATTGATGCATACTTTAAGAGATGTGATTTCCAAGAAGATGCAGACCCTACCTGAGTATAGCCTGCGTGAAGTACTCGAATTCGTGGAGTTCCTCACCTGGAAGCAAGCTAATCAGAAAGTGGTTGCAGCTGAACTGGAGAACGATCCTATTTTGTCCGTAGTAGGCATCCTGTCGAGCAAACCTCTTACTGATGAGGAGATCGACCAGGAGCTGTATGGCGCTTACGGCCACAAGGAAGAGGATGATAGCTCTAAACGGCCTCTTCATTGACACCTGGGGCCGGATGGCGATTGCTAACCGGAGTGAGCCGCGCCATGTAGAAGTTACGCAGCTTTACCAGGAAGTCCGCAGTAGGAAGATTCCCGTCTATAGCAGTGATTACGTACTCGACGAGTTCATCACTCTGATATTCAGGCGTGAAACGCACAACCATGCAGCACAATTCCTGGAGGCAGTACTTGCATCAGCAGCAAAAGCACAACTCCGTGTAGAGAGTGTGAATCGGGATCGTTTCCTGGCAGCGTGGGAATTGAGAAAGCGGTATCATGACAAACCGCGCATTTCATTTACAGACCTGACTTCGATGGTCATCATGAGCGAATTAGGCATTGAGCAGGTTCTTACAGGAGATGAGCACTTTATGCATGTGGGAATGGGGTTCGTCAAGGTTCCATAACTTGTGGACGTTGTGAGCGCCCTGCACTATCCCCTTCGCCTTCCCCATGCAGGTAGAGAAAGGCGCGACGCCGAAGCGGAGGAATTAGCTGATGCAGGTACAGAACGAATAGATGATAGAAGAGGCACTCAAGGAGTTCGTCCAAGGGCCAGACAAATTAGAAGCGACCCTTGCCGGTCTTTCGGAAGCGCACCTGGATAGGCAGGGCGCTCAAGGTGGCTGGACCATTGGCCTTCCCTTGCCCTGTTCGGGGCCAACCGGGAACATATAGTTCAAATGCTGAGCAGTTTACCGCCAAACTGGGACCGTAATGTGGTCTTTAGACTCTCTCCTGAAGAAGAGGCCAAAATCACGATAGGAGAATGGATCCAAAGGATGGCAGGACATTTGCAAGAGCATGTAAGCGAGATCGACAAAATCCGGCAGCAGTTGGGAACGGAGGTGAGCATCTGATGAGTTCAAAGAGTACATGGAATGAGGTTGCTGCTCGACACGCACTCCTTTCTCTGGTTTATAGAGGATGACCCAAGGCTTAGTGAAAAGGCACAAACGCGCATTGAGGAGGGTACCAACGAGCTTCTCGTAAGCGTTGCCAGCCTGTGGGAAATCGCAATCAAGGTCCGTATAAACAAACTGCAAGTAGGAGCGCCTTTCTGACAATTCATGTCCAGCCAACTTGAACGTAACAGGATGGAGCTCCTTGGAATAGATTTTAACCATACAGCAGTGATAGCGACATTGCCGCTCCACTACAGAGACCCGTTCCGTAGGATGATTATAGCGCAGGCTTTCGTAGAGCAGGTATCCATTGTGAGTGCAGACGCGACACTCGATGCATAAGAGGGTGTCACGAGATTATGGTAACGGCTGAACGAGATAAAGAGGGGAGAAAATAAGAGATGGCTACAAATGATAATCCTGTAATTCTGAGCGGGGCGCGCACGCCTTTCGGTAAGTTCGGCGGCGGCCTTGCCTCGCTTTCGGCGGTCGAGCTTGGCGGTATTGTCATGGCGGAAGCGATGCAGCGCGCCGACATCGACAAGGGCGACGTGACCCACAACATCATGGGCTGCGTGGTGCAGGCGGGACTGGGCCAGGTGCCATCGCGCCAGGCGGCTTTCAAGGCGGGGCTGGGGCGCGAAGTGACCTCAGACACAGTAAATCGCGTCTGCGCCAGCGGTATGCGCGCGGTTACCCTGACAAGCGACATTATCAGGCTGGGGCACCACCGGCTGGTGGTGGCGGGCGGTATGGAGAGTATGTCAAACGCGCCTTACTACTCGTTCGGGGCGCGCTGGGGGCTGCGGATGGGGAACGGTGAGCTTGTGGATGGAGTTTTGCATGACGGCCTCACCGACCCGATAATGAAGGTGCAAATGATTGCGCACGGCTCAACAGTGGCCGCCGAAGAAAAGTGCAGCCGCGAAGAGCAGGACGCGTGGGCGTTGCGCTCGCACCGGCGCGCGCTGCTCGCTATGGACAACGGCAGCTTCGCTGAAGAGATTGTCCCTGTCGTAATCCCGGACAAGAAGAAAGGCGACATCACAATAGACAAGGACGAGTCCCCCAGGCGTGACACTTCGATGGAAGCCCTTGCCAAGCTCAAGCCGGTCTTCGACCCTAACGGCACCGTCACGGCGGGCAACGCGCCGGGCCTGAACGACGGAGCCGCCGCAGTAGTAGTGGCTTCCTCCGAGTACGCTAAGGCACATGGTTTAAAGCCCATGGCGCGTATACTCGGCTACGGCGAAGCTGCCTGGGACACTCCGTATCTGGCATATGTGCCCGCGATGGCGGGGCAAAATGCCTTGAAGAAACTAGGGATGACGGTGGACGACCTCGACCTCGTGGAGATAAACGAGGCGTTCGCCAGCGTCGCCCTCATCAGCATGGCAAAGCTGGGCCTGCATGAAGACAAAGTAAATGTCAACGGCGGGGCGGTGGCGCTGGGGCACCCAATCGGAGCATCGGGCGCTCGCCTGATCATCACGCTGATAAACGAATTACGCAGGCGTGGAGGGGGGATCGGCATGGCCGCTATCTGCTCAGGTACAGCGCAGGGCGACGCTGTCATCCTGCAAGTGGGAGAGTAGGATTGGATTTTCTCGCTACGGCTCGTCGCCAGATGCTGGCGGGGCAATTGCACGACGCACGGGAGAGGCTGCTCGCCTCCTTCGCCGGATTGACTGAAGATGAGATGATGCAACCAGGAGTGGCAGGCGAGTGGTCGGTGCGCGACCTGCTTGCCCACCTAGCCTCGTGGGACCGCGAGATCACAGAGACCTACTGCGGCATGCTCAGGGGCGAGCGGCTCCCTTTCCTCGATCTCGATGAAGAAGGGATCCAGGCTTTCAACGATAAGCACTATGCTCAGTGGAAGGAAAACAGCATAGATCAGAGCGTGAGCGAATTGCAGGCGGCTCGTGAAGAGATGCTTGCCTTGCTGCGGAATGTGGACAACAGCGCCCTCTTCGCCCCGGCCCCGGGCGATGAGCAGGCCGATTTCTCGATAGCCGCCTGCATACCCATATCTGTGAATCACGACGAAGAGCACGCCGAGATGATCGAGGAGTGGCGCGAAGGCCGGAGTGGGTGACGCTAGCAGCCGGTGGAGAGTTGTTCGTGCTGACTGAGCAAGCCTCAACGGGAGGACAATGGAACCCCAGGTCGAAGCGCAAGAAGCAGGAAGCGGGCAACTTCCGACCAAACGTTATGGTTTCAAAGAGTGGACGCTGGCCGCGATCCTGATCGTACCAATCCCCATAGCAGCGCTCATAGTGGCATCCTGGCTCGCGGCGCTGCTCGGTTCGGGCAACCGGGCGGCTCAGCTTTCTAGTGTGACACCAACACCGATGCAGGGCAGAACTGTTGTAGCTCAGGCACCGCCGTCCTTTACGGCCCTCGCCGCCAGGCCAACATATAATGCGTCGGGCAAGCTATCTGCCACCGCCACTGTAATTATCTTACCCCTCGTCACCCCTGTGCCGCAGCATACCACGGTCCTGCAAGTCACAGTAGCGGCGTTGACTCCTCTGCCAACCGCCAGCCCTATTCCGCAGACACATCCGCCAACAACACGCCCTACAGAGGCAAGCAACAGTACGCCAACGAAAGCTCCGACTGCCACAGTAGCGGTAACAAATACAGCATCTCCAACAACGCAAAACTCAGAAGCAGAAAGGCTTTTCAACGAAGGGATGAGCTTATTCAATAATGGCGACTATAAAGATGCAATCAATTCGCTCGACCAGGCCATTGCACTCAAGCCTGATTACGCTAATGCACTATTTTACAGGGCAGATGCTTACAGGCGCACGGGCGACTACGACCGCGCCATCACGGACTTCAATCGCGCTCTGACAGCGAATCGAGGCTACATCTACGTCTACAACGAACGAGGGCTCGCATATCAGGGTAAAGGTGATTACGAGCGCGCCCTTGCGGACTACACACAAGCTATCAAAGTAGGCGCGAACCCTGACGTAGCGTATAGTAACCGCGGCAATCTCTATGCAGCCCAGGGGAATTATGATGCGGCAATAGCGGACTTTACGCAGTCTATCAAGCTCAATCCTCAGTCAGCGCAGGCTTATACCAACCGGGGGGTTGCCTACAGCGCGAAGGGCAGCTACAACCAGGCCATCAACGACTACTCACAGGCCATATCACTCAAAAGCGATATCCCGCAGGCTTATGTGAATCGGGCGGCGGCGTACAATACCATTGGCAGCTACGACCTGGCGATAGCCGACTGCACCCAGGCTATCAAGCTCAAGTCTGATTTCGCAGTAGCCTACTACAACCGCGCGGTCGCCTACGAGGGCAAAGGCCAGAAGGCAGAGGCAATCGCCGATTACAAGAAGGTGATTGAGTTGAACAACAGCCCCGATTTGCAGCAAAAGTCTGAAAAGGAGCTTCAGGCGCTCAGTGGACAGTAGTGACCCGTTCTGAGAAAACGAAGCTGTAAGATCAAAACAATCAGCCGTGAACAGCTACGCATCAGATGAATGTCGAAACCCTCCCTGCTAACCGGGCGTCTTTTGTTCTTACCTGACATGGCTTCATGGATTGTTTGCAGGGCTAAATCCTGAGTCTCTCAGCCAGGTTGCTGTACAAGAATCCTCTAACTGAAGATGGAACATTTCGACCGGCAGCAACGTCATCTAAATACGGAAGGCGAACAGTTGGCCGGCGGTACATTAGCTATCTGGAGGTTATATATGAAACGTCTGGATTGGTGGCAAGTGGCGTTAAAGCTCGCTGGAACAAGCAGAAGGTTGGTCAAGCGCGGTGGCGCACGGACCACTCGGCTAAAGAAGCGTAACGTCAGATGGTCCTCTATCATGCTCGTTGGATTGGTAATCGGCACTGTAGCGACGATGTTGGCGAGTGCACGGAGCAATGGCGCCCTGCTGTCGCCTCTCGCTTCAACCGTGTCAGGGTACGAGAATGGCGGCCTTGCCCCAGGGCAGCCAGCCTCGCCGCCTGCTGGCATCAAATCATACGACAACGGGAGCAGCGCGTTGCAAGTCCCAGCCCCCGCTCCCACGACGGCAGCGGCAATGGCAGCAAGCGGCGCTACAAGCGGGGCTGTTCCGAGTAGTCAGGACGCTAGCGGAACGGGCCAGGTTGCGCCTCCCGACTGGGACAGGATGATTATCCGCACAGCTACTTTGCAGATCACGGTAAAGGATGTTGGAGCAGGCCTTGACCAGATCAGGAGCCTGGCAGACGCGAACGCCGGTTATATCAGCGGCTCCGACAGCCGTATTGAGAGCGACTACACAGTAGCTACGATCACCATGCAAGTGCCTGCTCGTCTATTCGACAGTGTTATGTCAAAGCTGCGCGCCATCGGCGTCAAAGTGACGCAAGAAAATGTCACGAGCAGCGATGTAACCGAAGAATACACCGATTTGCAATCACAACTACGGAACTTGCAGGCCACTGAAACCCGTATGCTTGCCTTGCAACAGAAAGCGGACAAGCTGGAAGACATTCTCGCGCTGGACCGCGAGCTACGACAGGTGCAAGGAGACATCGAGAAAATACAGGGTAGGACCAATTTCCTCAGCAAGCGCTCGGAGATGTCAACAATCACATTAAGCCTCTACCCGGATATTGCTCCTCTGCCGTCTGTGAAAGTAGCCGCCGAAGGCTGGAACCCTGGAGAGATAGCGGCACGCGCCTGGAACTCGTCGCTGCAACTACTCTCTGGAGTAGTGGGGGCAGCTATCACTGTTGCGGTCTTTATGTGGTGGGCCGTGCCCCTGCTTTTACTGGCCTTGTGGCTCGCAATTCGCCCAGTCCGCAGAACTACGCCTGACAACCCGACTGCGGAAGCGTAGGCTCGTGGAACGTGACAAGTATTGTGCACTGCGTAAGCTGAGGTAAAGAGATACTATCCTAGCCGATCACGTTTCACGCGTCTGCTCTAAAAGTTTGCCGCGCAAGTAACTGTTCAGAGTAGGGGTGGAGAGGCATAGCCGCCGATACTCAGCAGGAATAAAGCTCCCTCTCCCTTCATGGGAGAGGGAGTTTGGGGTGAGGGCGGGTGAGGGCAGATGGCGCTGCACCCGCACAGATACCCCAAGAAGGTTGCTCCACCCTAAATCTGAACAGTTACCCGCGCAATAAACTTTGACTCGTACCGCCACATAAGTTATAATAGGTACGCGTCAGTTACTCCGGGGTCGTCTAACGGTAGGACAGCAGCCTTTGGAGCTGAGAGTTGGGGTTCGAATCCCTGCCCCGGAACTGAGGACTTTAACAAAAGTTGTGATAACACGACAATAGGGTTGGGCAAGGCTGGTGGCGCAGGATGGCCGCTGTCGCAAGGCAGAGGAAAGTCCGAGCTGCACAGAGCGGGGTGCCATGTGAAAGCGTGGGAAGGGCCGGCCGTGGGTCCTGACAGTCCAGATAGGCGCCTTCTTCGGAAGGTGAGAGCAACAGAGACCAAAGCCATTCCAGGTTCGCCTGGGGTGGAGTGAAAAGGGCAATCCTCCCTGCAGCAATCTCCGAATCGACCGCAGTATCCGGTTAGCCGGGTGTGAGAGGTGGCTCGCCGAGCCGGTCGGAAGACGAGAGCAGCTACCGAGGTGACGAGGTAGCCGGTTCCTTCGGGAGCCGAGAGAGATGGCCGTCAAGGGTAACCCACAAAGTTACCTGGAACAGAACTCGGCTTACTCGCGTTTGCCGGTCCCGACCAATCCTACCATATGGTGGCTGTAGTTCAATGGCAGAGCGCTTCACTGTGGATGAAGATGTTGTGGGTTCGAGTCCCATCAGTCACCCCAGGGCCTTCCTTCATCGGGAGGGCCTTTTTCGTGCGCCCCAGCAGCGGAACAGGTTCTGTTAACCATTGGTGGGTATAACGCAATAACAAAGAGGACGGCTCGTCACCGTCCTCTTTGTTATTGCGTTTGCAACGACTTCAACTCAATCTCTGGCGGCGCCAACGGTGAGGCAGTTAGGGAAGAAAGTGTTGGCGTCAATCTTGGAAGCTTGCCCACGTGTGGTGTTGTTCCCCCACCTGAAGTATGGCCTGTTCTCTGTGTCACATGGCTCCTGTGGGATACTCCCACAGGCGTACCCTCCCATTACTCCTCTTCGTGTGAGACGGTTGATGTAGTCGTAGAATGGGTTGCCTGAAGGCACATCTGTGTATATCTGTGGCCCTGGGTCATCACTGATCCCTGCTGCATTACTGATGATCTTGGAGATCTGCCCTCTTGTGGCCTGTGCTCCTGGTCTGAAGTATGGGTCACTCTCCATGTCACATGGCTCTTGAGGTATCTGGCCGCAGGGGTACCCACCCATGTACCCTCTTTGTGTGAGACGGTTTATGTAGGGGTAGAAGGGATTAGATGGGGGCACGTCTGTGTAGATCTGAGTGCCAGGGTCATCAGTGTAGCCAACAGAGTTACTCACTATCTTAGCAATCTGTCCTCTGGTCACCTGGTTATTAGGTCTGAAGGTGCCATCATCATAGCCTGAGACGATGCCCTTGCAGGCAAGGCATTCTATGCTGGCGTAGAAGGTATTTGAGGGTGGCACGTCTGAGAAGGAGATGGTGCATGCTGTGGGTGAGGGTGCGAAGGTGGCTGTTTCTGTAGCTTGAGTGGTGCTCGTGGCCTGAG
>JADMIH010000174.1 GCA_015478675.1 Chloroflexota bacterium
TGTGCCCTCATCTGCTGGCGTTATATCGAAAAGAGGTTTTGTTAGGCGTTCTTAGCGTTTAGCGTCAAGTAGTTGGGAACACCACCTACTTTACCGAGTATACCTCGTAGAGCGGGCCGCCATCGCGGTGGGTGAAAGTCTTTTCCAGGGTTGCCGTCTTGCCCTCTCTGGCGACTTCCGACATGAAGGCTTCATAGCGCGGGTATGCGGTACCTGTGCGGGCTATATCGTTTGGGCCGTAGCCATGAAAAAGGTAGAGCGTGTTGGGGTCGGTGAGGAGGTCGCTCAAGCCTGTGTAGAAGCCGGGCGGTGGGGTGGCTGAGTAGCCGTAGGCCTCAATAGGATTCACTTTCTCAAGGGTGAGGAACTGCAAGGGGCGCTTGAAACCCCAGTCCATTGCGACCACCTTATCCTGTGGATGCTGCTCCAGGTGAACGGCAAGGTGCGCGACAAGATCGAGATGCCTTCCGATGTGTCGCAGGAGGAGGCTATCGAAGCGGCGCTGCGAAGCGAGAAGGTGCAGCAGCACCTGAACGGCAAAGCGCCCCGCCAGGTGCACTACGTGCCCGGCAGGCTGGTCAGCATAGTAACCTGAGTAGTAACATGGAGAAAGATAAATGGTGTTTAACAGTGGTCATAGTCGGTCTCAAGCGCCGTAGAGACTGGCTACGACCTCTGGGAGCCATTAATCTAAGTTCGCCGGCAAAGCTGCGCTTTAATCATGCAGCGGCCTCACGATTGCTAGCTCATCCGGCCTGCTTGTGATCAGCAAGTACTTCACCAACCACACGGCGGGCCTCTTCTGCTTTCAATGGGTTTGTGTATATGTGCCTGGCAAGGGTAATCAGCGCCTTCCACAGCGCCCAGCCGCGGCCTCGCGCCCAGGCTGCGCCATCCACCGGAACCCCTGCACGGAATGCGTTTCGGCTTTCACCGCACAGGAGCGTCCACGCAATCGTTAAGTCACACGCGGGGTCACCCACAGCCGAACACCCGAAGTCAATGACCGCACTTAAGCGGCCCTCTTTGACCAGCAGGTTCCCCGCAGCAACGTCCCCATGGAGCCAAACGGGGGGGCCACGCCACGCTGCGTTGAGAGCCGCTTCCCACACTACAGTCGCTGCATCTGCATCAATCTGGCCGTCTAAAGCTGCAATTGCTTGCCGGGTTTCGGCGTCATAGATTGTCAGTGGTCCGCCGCGATGGAAGTTGTGCGACCCGGGTGGCGGGCCGCCAGTAGGAGCGATGCGCTGTAGGGCGGTGAGGAATCGAGCGAGCGTAATCGCAAAGTGGCGTAGATCGGCGATGCTCTCGATTGCCGCGACCTCGCCGTCTAACCACTGGTAGACGGACCAGTGCCAGGGATAGCCGTCGGCAGGAAGACCCATTGCCAGAGGCAAAGGGATGGGCAGAGGCAGGAGCGGAGCAAGCCTCGGCAACCACCGGTGTTCCTTCTCTACTTGCGCGGCGTACCCCTGGGCACTGGGAAGCCGCACGCTCATCGCCTTGCCGAGATGGAACGTCCTGTTGTCCCACCCGCCGAATTGTACTGGCTCTACTGGGAGGGTTGCCCACTGAGGAAACTGCGTATCCACCAACTGCTGCACGAGAACTGCATCGATCTCCACTCCTGTGCCAGACAGGTCATCAGCGCGCATAAAATCGGTTCGCTTTCAGTTAGTTTGGCGGGCGGCAGAGTGTACGAGCATGCGACGACGCAGCGCAACCTCTATCAGCTTCAACTATCAGCATTGAAGCTGATAGTTCATAACAGGCCATAGGTGAATCATTGACCGCAAAGGTGGGGTTATGGGGCGCTTACCTGGGCGTGGGGTGGGCTGTTAACGCTGAGGTGCAGCATCAGGCTCTTAGCGTGGCAACCCCAGCTTTTGAGGATCGTACTCTATACCTTCACGACTCTCCACCCCGAAAGCAAGGGCTAACAGGTCCAACATCACCAGGGCAACAATCATAATTGCGAGTTCCATCGCCATCTCCACATTAGCGCTTTGCATTGTGCTCCTGCAAAAGTGCGCAGGTGAATTCGCAAAGGCTCCATGCAATTTTACCCGATGGCGAGGTTGGTGGCTTGCGCCCCCAGATGTAACCTGCCTAAGCCGTTGGGCTGAGCCTGAATGTTGCACTACACAAAACAGTAGGGCCTCTCTCCATCATGGAGAAAGGCCCTACTGTTTTGTTCTACATAGGTACTGACCTGTAGCGCAGCCGCCTGGTTTCCTCTGCGCACCTCAGCCCCATGAATAATCTACAAAATCTATTTCTCGCCGGGCCCTGCTCCCACCGCTACCGGCGCTGCCACGTTAGCGGCCGGTGCTGCTTCGGCAGTCGCTGCTGGGCGTTCAACCCCTGGCTGGGCTGATCCGTCGCTGCTCTGGGGTGGGCGTGGAGCACGGACAGGCTTCGGCGGCTTAGAGGAGACGAGCATTGTCATGTTCTTGCCCTCCATCTTGGGAGGCGCTTCGACGATCAAGCTATCTCCCAGGGCTATCCTCATCTGCTCAAGGAGGTCTTTGCCGATGTTAGGGTGCGCTAGCTCGCGGCCCTTGAACTTGACGGTGAGCTTTACTTTGTTTCCCTCATCGAGGAACCTTCTGACCATCTTAGTCCTGTACTCTACGTCGTGGTCGTCTATTTTCGGACTAAATCGCACTTCCTTAATAACAATTTGCTTTTGACTCTTGCGAGAGTCACGGTCCTTCTTCGTCTGCTCGTACCTGAACTTACCATAGTCCATCAGCTTGCAGACAGGCGGCACTTCGTTAGGCGCGACCTCTACCAGATCCAAACCTCGCTGGCGCGCCAGGGCGAGGGCATCACTCGTAAACATGAGTGTGTTGTCTCCCGTGTCTCCCACCAGCCGGACTTCCCTTGACCTAATACGTTCGTTTACACGAAAATTTCTGCTAATGTCTTTTCTCCCTTCTTAGCTGCTAATCATACGAGAGGTGTATCGCAAGAAGTGAGGCCCTTGCAATAATCTCAATCGTGTCTCCATACATTAACACATTACTATACGTTAGTCAATAGCAATTTGTTCCTGCAACAGGGCAAACGCATCTAAATTGGGGCACGTACGGAGCGCCACGCATCCATGCCGAACTGAAGGAAGGTGGAATGGCGTGCAGTCTCAACCGTGTAGCTCGCCTCATGCACCAAGCAGGTATACAGGCAAGGAAGCGACAGGCATACAAGGTGACCACCACCGATTCCAAGCATAACTACCCCGTTGCTCCGAACACTCTCAACCGGCAGTTCTGGGCAGCTGCTCCGAATCAAAAGTGGGTCGGGGACATCACATATATCGAGACTCCAGAGGGCTGGCTGTACCTGGCAGCGGTGGTTGACATCGACCCACTCCCGCAAGGTGGTGGGCTGGGCGATGGATAGGCACATGGAGACCGACCTGGTAGCTTCGGCCCTGCACATGGCCTCTACCCAGCGGCAACAGAGCAGGGGGTTGCTGCATCACACAGACCAAGGCAGTCAGTACGCTCCGCACGACTACCAGAAGTTGCTCCGTGCTCACCACATGAGCATGAGCAGGAAAGGGGAGCGCTATGACAATGCCGTAATCGAGAGCTTTTGGTCAACACTGAAGACTGAGTGCGCGACTCGCGTCTATGCCTCCCGCCTGGAAGCTCGTCGTAAGTGTTCAGAGTTGGGGTGCAGGGGCGTCCCTCCCCTCGCCCCATGCCCCTCTCCCCTAGTGGGAGAGGGGGCTTTACTCCTGCTGAGTGCACAGGGGCCTGCCCCTGACGGGGTTACAGGGTTCTCCCCCCTCTCCCTTCATGGGAGAAGGGCATGGGGTGAGGGTAGTCGGGAGTACACCCGCACAGATACCCCAAGAAGATTGCTCCACCCTAAATCTGAACAGTTACAGCTCGTCAGAGCATATTCGAGCACATAGAGGTGTGGTACAATCGCCAGCGACGCCATTCGGCCATCGGCTATGTGAGCCCCGAGGTATTCGAGAGGGCGCACCAACAAAACATCACCGAGTCATTTGTATCGGGGTAAGCCCACACCCAGTGCCTGTAAGACGGTGCCAATCAGAGGGTGGGCAGCCTCTGATTGGCACCGTCTTACAGGCACTGGTAGAGTTGATGGGGGTGGATGCCGTGTGCAGTATCTCTCACACGATGTTAGCCTTGTACTCCGGTGAATACTGGTTGCGTAATCATTGAGCTTTTTCATGGTCGTTTTGTCTCACCTTAAATCTTGCCATTTCGCGGTCCGATTTTACAGGGCCATTATACTTATTCTCTCACCTTACGCAGATTGGCCTTTTTCGCGCCTGAACGCCAACTGTTTTAGCTTGGAAATCGTGCCTGATTGCGTAACGTGAGTTATTCTAAAGGAGAACGCCCTCCTGCTCCCGAAAATGAATAGGCCCTGGGCCTTCCAGGATGTTCTTGACGTTTCACCAATCTTGATGTATTATGTGACTGAATAGACAAATTCAGTCATTAGGTCACAATAGCCAACAGCAACGAAGAGATCTATGGCAATCAGCAATCGCGGCAAAACCGCCAATCAGAGGCCAATGGGCGAAGAATCACCCCGCCCACCCGGACCGGAGCCTGACGAGCGCGAACAGGGCCAGCGCTGGCAGCGTGAGGAGCGTATTCTGGACGCCGCCGCCGCACTACTGGTGCGCTGGGGCTATCGCAAGACCACGATTGATGACGTAGCCCGCGAGGCAGGTGTGGGTAAGGGCACCATTTATCTGCATTGGAAGGACAAAAACAAGCTCTTCAGTGATGTCATCTGGCGCGCAAGCAGGCAGGTAAGTGAAGAAATGATGCGGAGGGTTGCCGCCGATCCGGAGGGGGGGCTGTTTCATCGCATATGGACCCATGGAATGCTCGCTATCTTCTCCAATCCTCTCATGACAGCCCTCATGCAAGGGAGTCCTGATATCTTTCAGGGGCTGTTAGATACTATTGATCAGAAGACGCTCAACCAGCTTGTGCTAAATGCCGACGCTCATATTGTACAGCTTCAGGAGGCGGGACTAATCCGTCCTGATCTTCCGGTTCCCGTCATCACATTTCTGATTGGCTCTCTGAAGATTGGCATCATCAACGTCTCTGACCTTATTGGGCAGGAACAGATGCCATCAATAGAACAGCTTACCGAAGGGCTCAGCGACCTGATGCGCAGGTGGCTGGAGCCCGAACAACTCCCCGGCGACAGCACTGTTGGCAAACAGATTATGTTCGATTGGCTTGAGCGAGTCAACAAAATTGCGGAACAACTTCAGTAAGAAAAGGTGGTGAAAAGGATGCCGGCAATCATTGAAGTAGAGAGTCTCTCCAAGAGTTATGGCGGCAAGCGTGGAATAATCGACCTCTCCTTCCAGGTGGAGGAGGGCGAAATCTTTGGTTTTCTTGGCCCGAATGGCGCAGGCAAAACCACCACCATTCGGCTGCTGATGGCGCTTCTTCGAGCCGATTCGGGCACAGCCCGCATTGCCGGGATGGACGTCTGGGAGCAGTCTGTGGAGATCAAAAAGCTGGTCGGCTACCTTCCTGCTGAGCTCTCGCTCGACCCGAGCCTCACCGGCGGGCAAATTCTCGAATACTTCGGCCACCTGCGCGGCGGCGTCGACCAGGAATACCTGAAAAAGCTGATAGCCCGGCTGGACTTTGATCCTACCCGCAAGTTCCGCCAATATTCAAGCGGCAACAAGCGCAAGATCGGCATAATTCAGGCGTTCATGCACCGCCCCCGCTTGCTGGTGTTGGACGAGCCGACCAATGGGCTGGACCCGCTGAACCAGCAGGAGTTTGACCGTATGATCAAGGAAGTGCGCGCCGAAGGGCGTACAGTCTTTCTCTCTTCGCATATCCTGACAGAGGTAGAGCAGAGTTGCAGCCGCGTCGCCATCATCCGCGAGGGACAACTGGTGAGGGTGAGCGGCGTGGCCGCCCTCAAGGATATCAAACGGCACGAACTCACCATCACCTTTGCCGGTGCCGTGCCGGTCGAGGCATTCGAGGCTCTGCAAGGCGTCGAGAGCGTCGAATCGGTGGACGATGGGCATACGCTGCGCCTCGATGTGTCAGGCGGCCAGGATGCTATAGTCAAGGCTGCGGCGCAGTATTCGGTGGTGACTATGTCCAGCCACGAACCCAGCCTGGAAGATATATTTCTGCGCTTCTACGAAGGGGACGGCAACGCCGACAGGGAGGCGAGCCATGTGGTTCAGTAGTATCTATCTCAAAACCCTTCGTGATTTCCGTATAGCCATCTTTGGCTGGGGCCTGGGCATAGGGTTGCTCATGCTCACAGTTCTATCTACGGTCTCGGCCCTGGAGAGTACAGCTGCTGCGCGTGCTTCGCTCATCAGCCTGGCCAGCTCCTTCTCCTGGATCGCCGAGCCTGTCGCGGTGAATACGCCTGGGGGCTACGCTACCTGGAAATATGGTTTTACTATTCTGGTGATGGCCCTCTGGCCGCTGCTTGTGGGCAGCCGCATGCTGCGCGCTGAGGAAGAGCGCGGCTCGATGGATGCGCTACTTTCGCTACCCCGCGGTCGGTGGCGTGTGGCGCTGGAAAAGCTGGCGGCCATGTGGACGGCGCTGCTGGTGATAGCACTAATCATCGCCTTGCTGGTGTTTGCGGGCGGCGCAGGCGTCAGTGCTGATTTTGGTCTGGGAGGTGCTTTACTCTTTGGGCTGAATCTCGCGCTCATCTGCGGCGTCTTTGGTAGCATCGCTCTGCTGGTATCTCAATTCACGCAGGAGGCCGGCCCGGCAGCGGGGGTGACGGGTGGTTTGCTGCTGCTCTTCATAGTTGTAGATATGATCCATAGGGTCGTCCCCGGCACTGAGTGGCTTAGCCGCCTTTCGCCTGTCTACTACTACAACCTGAGCAAGCCTTTGGTGCCAGGATACGGTACCGATCCGGTCGCGATGCTGGTGCTGCTGGGCTTGAGCGCCCTCTTGAGCGGGACGGCGCTCTGGCTATTTGTGAAGCGCGATATAGCCAGGACAGTAACACTGCCCAGATTTCTGCACATGCCTGAACGTGCTGTGCGGCCTGAGTATGCACTGCCGGTGAATGACTGGTCGCTGCGCTCGATCTATGCGCGCAGCATGGCCAAGCTTGTGGTGCCCACCTTCTGGTGGACAGTTGCTATCGGTGGATTCGCCGCCTGGATGGTCTTCATTGTTGAGCAAACGGCACAGAAACTCCAGGACCTTTACAATAGCGCACCTTTGCTGAAAGATACAATTACCAAAGTCGGTAGGGGCGATGCCAATACCAATGCCTCTATCCTGAGTTTCCTCTACCTGATCTTACCTGTTATGTTGATGGCCTTTGCCGTCACCCAGGCGGGTCGGTGGGCTGCCGATGAAGAAGATGGACTGCATGAGTTGGTGCTGTCAACGCCGCAGCCGCGCCTGAGGGTCTTGCTCTCGCGATTTGGTGCCGTCGCTACGGCGACGGTCATTATTGGCGTTGTTACCCTGGTGCTGACGGCTCTGGCCGCCGCGGCTGGCGGCTTGGCGCTTGACGGTGGTAACCTGACAGCAGCCACACTTTCAATAATACCGATGGGTCTGCTGATGGCGGCGCTGGGCTACCTCTTCTCCGGCTGGCTGCGCACGGCCATAGACACTGGCCTGTTGAGCTTCTTACTGGTGATTTGGTTTTCCATAACTTTCATTGGCCCGGAATTGAATCTGCCTGAGGGTGTGCTGCGGCTGTCAGCCTTCTACTACTATGGTACGCCTCTGCTGCATGGCCTGCCGCTGGGTGATATGTTGGGTGTGCTGGCGGTTAGCGCCATGGCACTCGTGCTGGCGTCAGCGCGCTTTGTACGCAAGGATATTGGACGCTAGAGAGCGTCTTCAGGGAGAGCCTCATCATCCGCTCT
>JADMIH010000175.1 GCA_015478675.1 Chloroflexota bacterium
AGTGGGCGCACGCGGGATACGGGCAGATTCCGTATCTTGGCGACCTCCGTTATCGACAGTGTGTGTACTTTGCCATCACCTGGGTTCTCCTTTTCCTTTGCGCGCAGCACCTTACGTATACCGTCCCACAGGTCGCGCAGGCTTGCTTCGGATGGGACGCTGCCGCCGATGAAGAAGGATTGTATGTTACGGTCGCGCGGATCGTAGATTAGAGTAGCGCGGGCGGGCAAGCCATCACGCCCTGCGCGGCCTGCTTCCTGGTAGTATGCTTCGAGCGAGGCAGGCAAATCGTAGTGAACTACGTAGCGCAGATTGGCTTTGTTTATGCCCATACCGAAGGCAGTGGTGGCAACCACCACAGGCGTAATCTCGTCCATCCACTCCTGCTGCACGTGGTCCCTGTCGCTCTTCTTCATCTGGCCGTGATAATAGGCCGCCTTGATCCCTGCGTCGTTGAGCAATTCGCTCACTCGGCGGGCTTCGGCTGTAGTGGCCACATATACAAGGCCTGAGCCTTCAAACATCGATTCTACATACTGAATCTTCTCTGCGGCTTCGGGCGCGACACCGTAGAGCGCCCACTGCCTGCGGGCAACGGAGGCAGACGTTTGGCCTGTGCCATTATCCTCAAGCTGGCCGGAAGGAGCCTTACCAAATAGCTTGAGCAGCTGCCAATCCTTCTCGCGGTCTGTAGAAGCTGACATTACAGAGAATGTAAGGTTTGGGCGGTCGAAGCCGTGAATAATCACGCAAGGTTGGCGCAGACCGAGGTTGGATTGTATATCCAGCCGAACCTGCGGTGTAGCAGTAGCAGTGAGAGCCAGCACAGGCGGCCTTTTGGCAGCCTGGATCGCCTTATCCAGCATCAGGTATGCGGGCCGAAAATCATAGCCCCATTCGGAGATGCAGTGTGCTTCGTCTACCACGAAGAGGCAGACATCGGTCTTCTTCAGGTGCTCAAGAAAGTCTGCATCGGCGCAACGCTCAGGCGTGACGTAAAGCAGCTTCGAATCTCCACCAGAAAGCTCCGCTAGCTGCGCGTCCACTTCCTGATCGCTCATCGTAGAGTTGATGAGAGCCACCCCTCCTATGCCTCTGTTGCGCAGGTCTATCACCTGGTCACGCATAAGGGCGATCAATGGAGAGACGACGATTGCGGTGCCGGGGAGGATGAGGGCGGCAAGCTGGTACGTGAGCGATTTGCCTGCTCCTGTCGGAAAGACAGCTAACACGTCATGCTTCTTTATCAGGCAGTCTAGCACTTCGCGCTGGCCCGACCTGAAATCTTCATACCCAAAATGCTTGTGCAGCGCTTCCTCAAAAGCATCAACCTTTACGTCTGTCATCAATTTTCCTCAAAGACTATTAGTACCACGCCATAGACGCGCGGTATCTCCACACTAACATAACGTACACCGGAGCAGAAGGTTCCACACGAACCGGGCCAGCATGCGCACTTTATAGAGGCAACCTGTATGAGATTATAGCGTCCTTGACATAGCCTCTGGTGGTAATATCAAAAGCAACTTGCATGCCATTAAAGGCCAAAGGCAAGCCTGATCTCACAAAATAGCCCAAAAGTCCTATATGGAGTATCAGCGATTAGCAGGTGCTGCCAGCGGTCTTTGGCTAACCACTAATCCACTACACTTCTAACCCTACTTACCCTATAATAGATACATGCGTAACGAGGTAACTCCTTATACACGAGTGGAAGCTGGGCTTGAAGGTGAGAGCGCCCCTGTAGCGGCTTCGGCTGAGGGACCGATAATTAGCTTGCAGCGAGTGAGCAAGCGCTTTGAGCAGGTGATCGCGCTCTATAGCGTCTCCTTAAATATACGCCAGGGCGAGGTCTTTGGACTGCTGGGGCCTAATGGTGCCGGCAAATCGACGTTGCTGAAGCTTCTGCTAGGTTTCTTGCGACCCGACGAGGGCAAGATCAGGCTCTTTGGCGCATCTGATCTCACAAAGGCGCATGCCAGGCTTGGTTATCTATCTGAGCAGTCGCGCTATCATGGCAACTTCTCAGGTCGGGAGTATCTTCGCTTCCATGCAGGTCTCTCCGGACTTGGCGCACGCGAAGCCAGGATTGTGGCCGATGCATCGCTTGAGGCAGTTGGCCTTCTTCCTGATGCCCGGCGGCTCATCAGAAGTTACTCAAAAGGTATGCGGCGGCGTCTTGGCCTGGCTGTTGCTTTGAGCAGCGCGGGCGGCAAGCCTCCTGAGCTGCTTATACTCGATGAGCCTTCTTCCGGCCTTGACGTTGAGGGGCAGCTAACTGTGCGGGAGATTATTGTTGATTGTAAGCGTCGCGGCTCTACAGTATTGCTCTGCTCGCACGAATTGACCGAGGTGGAGCGTGTCTGCTCGGCGGTAGGGATCTTACGATCGGGGCGACTGGTCACCACGACGAGCCTTGATGAGCATCCCAGAGTGAGGATAGAGGGCTTGCCACGTGCGGGTGCGCTCGAAATAGCGCCGCATCTAATGGCTTACCTGAAGACCCTTCATCCTGAGGTTACAGTGATAGCGGGCCCGGTTGAAGGCCAACCGCTTGTGGTAACTCTCCCCACAGGGGCGGCAATGCCAGGAGCCGAAGCTCTGAAGGCCGTCGCGCTTCGGGCTATGATAGACGCCCAGTGGGATATTACATCGGTGCATGTTGAAAACAAGGACCTGGAGACGCTATATATGCAAGCGGTCCACCCTGCCCACGAACAGAAGGAGCAAGATCGGGCGGATGGAGCGCGCAAGGCGAAAGAGAAGAAAGGCTCAGTGCCGGCCAGGCTTTCGCCCTCGCCTCTTGCACAGGCAACGACCGAGCCGGGCGCTCCAATCCAGGAACAATCTACTATAAGCGAGAAGAGGTAAAAGAGTGCAAAGTGTCAAAGAGCGCGCTTTATTCTCTCGCAGAGCCATGCGCTCATCGACAGGGGCTTTTTGGAGCATATATGCTTTTGCCACGCGTGACTGGCTGCGTAGCCCGTGGGTGCTCTTCAACTTGCTGGCGCTGGTGGGGGTACAAAGCCTCTTATATATGTACAGCCCAACGCAGAGTTACTTCTTCGGTGTGCAATACGCCACCACAATTTTCCTGGCGGCTGTCACTACAGGCGTGCTTTTTGCCCGCGCCGCTCGCGCCGAAACGTATGCTATTCTCGCCCGTCCGGTGCCACGCGTTGTTTTTACCGGAGCGATAATGCTGGCGGCGTGGGTAATCTCGGTGGTCTGCCACATCATAGCGACCACTGCGGTTGTTGTGCGTTACGGCCCGCGCTTTTATTTCCCGCCTCCTGCATGGCTTACCTTATCTAAAATCATGGTGGGCAGCCTGGCGGTGGTGGTAGCGGCGGCGTTCACGGTGGCTTTGATCTCCCTTATCTCCAGCTTCGTTGCGACCCCTGGGCTAAGGCTGACGGTGCTGACCGTTATGGCTCTCCTCGTTATGTCCTTTGATAGCCGCAATTTCCCGGTAGAGCCTTTCCGCGCCATACTTGGGCAAGTGCCTCCGGTGCTGGCTCCTCTTGCGGGCGCGCTCAACTTCGCTACATCAACTCCACCCAACTCTATATCTATAGTTTCGGTGGTTTTACTGACAGCGTATGCGGCTCTGCTCATCGCGCTGGCGCTATGGCAATCATCGAGGCGTGAGTTGATCCTGGAGTAAGGTCCTCCGGCAGGGAAGCTTTTCCATAAGTGGGCTTCAGGCATAGGCTTGTGCAAGAAGCCGGATCAATCCTTTGCATTGTGCCAGGCGAACTCCTATAAGCCCCACGCATGGGGCTTAGCCTTGTTTCCGAGAGGAAGAGCCTTACACTCCGCCTAACAGCTCTTCTCCAATTGGGCTTCTTGCAGTTTCGCCTTGATTTCCTCAACAAAAAGCTGCTGCCAGAGGGCTTTATTCTTCTCTCTGTCCTGGCGGGTGAAGTCGATGTAGAGCGCGCGGGTAGGGTCGCTCATGTCGGTGGATGGGAGGCTCGCGTCAGAAAGCTCAGGGTGTGCGGCGGCAAAGGCGTTGCGCGTCTTATCTCGCCAGGCGTAGACAGCCGCAGGCTTCTCGACGTAACAGGCTCGCTCGTTCATCTCGCTGTCGAGGAAGACCATTACAGGTATTGAGCGAAACTTGCCTTCCTTGAGCCATTGATCGGCAAGGTCGGGGTTCTCATCGCGATAGAAGATGCGAACATTCCAGCCACCGACCGCTTCGGCAAGACGCGCCAGGGCAGGCAGATAGAGCAACACATCTCCACACCATTCTTCGGCTAGCACCAGCACGTTGAGAGGTGAACCGAGGCGGCGCAACAGTGCGACGTCCTCCGGTTTCACCCGAAAGCCCCTGTAGTTCTCCTCAAAAGTATCAACGTTCTTTTGCATTCCATCTCTAAACTGAGATATAGTCATTCCCTGGGCGAAGCGCTCCGGGCTAACGTTAGCAGCGGCGTTCATCTTTATCTAACTCCTTATTTTATGTTATCTCATATATCTTATTATATCGCACAGAGCGTCTTCTATCTGCTGTAGATAGCAGCTACTCGCCTAACTTGAGCATATCCTTGAGCTTCTGCACCAGAGCGTCAAGCGGCACGCGCACCTGCTCCATGCTATCGCGGTCGCGTACCGTCACGGCGCTGTCTGCCAGCGTGTCAAAGTCTACAGTTACACATAGCGGAGTGCCTATCTCGTCCTGGCGGCGGTAGCGTTTGCCTATCGAGCCTGTATCGTCATACTGGCTCATGAAGTGCGAGCGCACAAGGCTGTGTACATTGTGCGCTTCCTCTCCCAGCTTCCTGGAGAGGGGTAGCACCGCCACTTTAATAGGCGCGAGCTCCGGGTGGAAGCGGAGCACGACGCGGGTTTCGTCTTTGTCCGGCTCCTCATGATAAGCCTCGAGCAGGAAGATGAGGGCTATACGGTCAGGCCCGACGGCAGGCTCGATAACGTAAGGGAGGATACGCTCGCCGGTTTCGTCATCGAAATAGGAGAGGTCTTTATTGCTTGCATCGGAATGGCGTCGCAAGTCAAAGTCTCCTCGGTTAGCGACGCCCTCAAGCTCACCCCAGCCCCAGGGGAAGGTATACTCTATATCAGAAGTGGCTCTGGCGTAGTGGGCAAGCTCCTCTTTCTGGTGCTCGCGGATGCGCAAGTGGTCGGGCGATATGCCATATTTTATGTACCAGTTGTAGCGGTTGTCTACCCATTGGCGGTACCATTGCTCGTCAGTGCCAGGCTTGACAAAGAACTCCATCTCCATTTGCTCGAACTCGCGGGTGCGAAAGATAAAGTTGCCGGGTGTTATCTCATTACGAAACGCTTTGCCCTGCTGGGCGATACCGAACGGGAGCTTGCGCCGCATAGATTGTTGCACGTTGAAGAAGTTGACGAATATACCCTGTGCGGTTTCGGGGCGCAGGTACGCGACCGATGCGTCGTCCTCTACGGGGCCGACGAAGGTCTTGAACATCAGGTTGAAACGGCGCACATCGGTAAGCTCACCGCCGCAATCAGGGCAGCGATCTCCATCTAGCTGGTCGGCACGGAAGCGATGATGACAGACTTTGCAGTCTACAAGGGGGTCAGTAAACTCGGTGATGTGTCCCGAAGCCTGCCAGATGAGCGGCGACATCAGGATAGCCGAGTCGAGGCCGACTATATCATCACGCCGCTGCACCATGTCGCGCCACCAGAGGTTTTTGATGTTGCGCTTCAACTCAACGCCGAGCGGTCCGTAGTCCCATGTAGAGGAGAAGCCCCCATAAATCTCGCTGGAGGGAAAGACGAATCCTCTGCGCTTGGAAAGCGATACAAGTGTATCCATTGATACTCCTGGTCTATTTTCCATTTTGTTGCTCCTTTTGGTGACGACGGACGCTGGCCGTTTGCCACCCGCAGGCAAACAAAAACGCCGCGCATCCCTGCTAACCAGCATAGGGACGAGAGGCATTTAGTACTCCCGCGGTTCCACCCTACTTGGCACACCTGCTTGTGTGCCCTCTTTAAGCGCCGGTGCTATGCTCCGGAGCGCCTTGTCACCGTTTAGCGTGCGGAGGCTTACACCCTCTTTACGAGGCCCCGCTCTCTGGCCGCTTTCCCCCGGCTACCCTTCTCCATCATCGCCGCACTCGGCGTATATAGCTTTTGCCCTGTTTGGTAGGTATTATAAATGAGGAGGAAGTTTATATCAAGTTGCGAATCCCCACATATAGCAATAACTTCGCCTGGGCCGAGATTACTGCTTCGTTTTCAAGAATAAAAGCCCTTCACCGCAAGTGGGGAGGGGCTTTTATGTGCCGCCTAATCACTTACAAGGGTGGGGTGTTGCCGTTTTTGCCGATTTTGCCATCCTGGGTATCTAGCTCATCTTCTTCGTCCAGGTCTTCTTCGTCCTCGTCTTCCAGGTCACCTTCGTCTTCATCCGTGTCCTCATCGTCGTACTCTTCGTATTCTTCATAGTCTTCGCTCATCGCATCTATGAAGTCGTCGGTGAGGGCGGCTATCTGGTCGTCGTTGGCTGCTAGCTGCTGCACATCGTTCTCTGCGCCTATATCTATCCGCAGCATGTCTTCTTCGCCCTCTGCGGGCCACATAGTGACGGCAAACTGGCCCTCCTCGTCAGAGACGCCGGCGAAAAACCAATCGTTTTGCGCCAGGTCGTCTGCGCTCAGATACGACTCGCGGTCAGGCCCTTTGAGACCCTCGGAAAGCTCACGCACCACTTCCTGCATGGCACTTATCAGTTCTTCCCTTGTTACTTCAACTTCTTCTTCACCTTCCACGTCCTGCGTTGTTCCTTCTATGGGTGCGTCAGGCTGCTGGCTATCCATTGAGTCTCCTCCTTAGCTATGTTGTGCCGCTATATGGCAGGTTGCGCCATGCCACTATCTCTATGCCTCTTACGAGGCGGCCTTCTTACGGCCTCTTTGCGTGTTGTTCCTGGTTACTTTTCTGTTGTTGTTCTCTCCGACGCGGGCATATACCTGCGTTGTAGAGATATTAGCATGGCCCAGTATTTGTTGCAAATCTCGCATGTCTGCTCCGGCGTGCAGCTTTTGAGCCGCGAAAGAGTGCCGCAAAGTGTGCGGCGTGATCTCCCCCAGCCCCGCCGACCTGGCATAGCGCTTTAGTATGAGCCAGAACCCCTGCCGGGTCAACCTTTGGCCTCGATGATTAAGAAACAAAGCTCTCTCGCCGCTGGATTCATTAGCAAGACTCGCGCCTTCCTCTGATGACTTTGCCAGGGCAGGACGCCCGATTTGCAGATACTCACGCGTTGCCTCACTACTCGCCTGCGAGTTGATAGCCACGCTTCTACTCTTGCCTCGTCCGCCTGTTGCCAGTGTACCCGCTTTCAGGTCTATATCGTTCAGGTTCAAAGCAACCATTTCGCCCACGCGCAGGCCCGTCGCGTACAGAACCTGCATCATAGCACGATCACGCAGCACCTCAGGAGTGGGCTTGGCGGCGTACATTTCGCTGATTAGGCGATCTGCCTCAGAGGAGGAGATGGTATGAGGCAGCGCACGCTCTACATGCGGCGAGGCCAGTTCTCCTGAAGGGTTGGAAGTTATAACGCCTTTAGACGCTAGATACTTGAAGAACGATTTGATAGCTGCCTGTTTGCGTGCCACAGTAGTAGGCGCGTAACGCCGCTCCTTGAGGTAAAGCAGGTAGGCGATGATAGTGTCGCGAGTGACTTGCGACCACACGTTGGCAGCCTTGCGGGCGGGGCCGTAGCTCTCGTCCAGGTAGTTGGCGAACTGTGCCAGGTCGCCGCGGTAAGCCGAGAGGGTATTGTCAGAGAAGCCCTTCTGGGAAGAGAGCATTGAGAGAAACT
>JADMIH010000176.1 GCA_015478675.1 Chloroflexota bacterium
GGGCGTTCGGACTACCTTGTATTTCGATATGCAAGTCCCCACCACGCGAAGCTACCGCTGAGACTATCGAAGTCACGCCCGGTGAATTGAGATCCAGGTAACCATTTGGCCCCAGGAATTCTTCGATCAGTGCCTGACCATTACCTGCGCTTTCCATGTTATCGGCTATCTCGTTGGTCACCTCGAGCACACGCACTATGCCTTCGGGGGATATACCCGATGCACCACCGCCTCGGAGCATGCCAACGAGCCTCTGCCGGTCGCGGGGCGCAAGGTGGCTCAGCTTGCCCTGGAGTTCCTTTACGGCAGGAAGCCCATGCCCAGTTACATCCGCAAGCTCTCGCACGTCCGACAAGAGCTCACGACGTGCGCGGCTATCGGTGCCGGACCACAAAGTGAGACCCTGTAACGACCGGGAGAGAGCAGCCTGCTCAGGCTCCCACGCCACCAGGAAGCCTGGGCGCTTTCTCGACCTCTGGACGTGCTTGCCCCTCTGAAGGAGATCCAGGATGTCTGCGCTGGACGGCAAGAGGTCGTAGCGGCCCAGGCTGAGGTTGTCCTCTGCGCGCACACCGCTGTACACCACCAGGTAGCCGCCCACCACGCCGACTGCCCTGTTCTCCGTGCGCACTGCACCATCGGCTGAAGCGCGCATGGCCGGGTCGCTCCCGTTGAACGAAAGGATAGTAGTTACGAGAGGATCGCCGATAGTGCCTGGAGCAATGGGTTTGTCGCGCCGCGGCAGCCTGTTGACGCTTGTGCTGCTCACGCGCCGGGGCGACAGCATGCCGGTGCGAGTCACAACAACACCGGCATCAGCACTGTCGAAGGCATTTTGTTTGACACTCGCTGCCCGCATAGGGGCAGAACTCACCATTTCGCGCCCGTTGGGGTTGCTGACTTTGACGGGAATAGCAGCTGCCTGACCTTGGGCGTGGCCTGTAGATACACCGGTGCTTCCTGCGGTCCGCATTGAGCCAGGACGTGCGGGCGATGCCCCAGCGCCGTTCAATGCTTTCCGGGGCCGTGAATACCCTCGGTAAGCCAACCGGCTCATGCCCGCGCCGCGCATATCGGCCCGGTATCTCTGCCTGCTCTCCTCCACAGACGTCCACTGCCGCACCTTCTTTGCGGCCCACTCTTTGCGGGCGGGCGATACGTCTTTCTGCTCCATCAGCACTACAGCCGCCTCTTCGGCATCGCGGTCGAGGAGCAGACCACGATCAGCGTCAAGCTGATAAGAATGTTCACGCGCCATCTGATGATAGCCGTGCACTGCGCTGTAACCACGCTGCAGGCCCGCCAGTGGGGTGCGCCCTGCAGCCGCGCCCGCTCGAACCCTGGCAGCATGCAGAGCCGCACTGCCTACCGCGCTCAACCCTCCACCTCTCAACCCCCCCTGGCGGTGGAGCAGGGTCGCCGCCCCGACCATAGCACCCCCGGTAGTCGCGACCGCTGCGCCCGCAAGCGCGGCCATACCTGCCGCACGGCCTGCTGCAGCGAAAGGGTCTACCTGCCTGGCGCCCATTCCTGTGGCGGAGCCGACAGCCGAGCCGATGACGTTTAGCGCGCCGGTCACGGTGCCCGCGGCCATGTGCACGAACTGGAACGAAAGGAGCATTGTAAGCCCTGAGATGCTGACGAAGACGAGCACTGTACCTCGCTCGGCGAAGATGATGAGCATCTGCACCAGAAACGCCATCATGGTGGCCACGACAAAAGTACGCAGCACCAGAAAGAGGTATGCCCGGAGCACCGAGGCCGCTATTACCTCGGTGAGGGAGAAGAAAGCGAACGGGATAGCTGCCGGAAGCGAAATAAAGAGCACCATCGCAGCTACACCAAACAGCAGGAAAATGGCTGCTTCGATAATGGAGAAAAAGGCGGGCAGCATACCCTCGAGGAGTCGCATCACCCCGTCCGATGCGTTGCGCACCGATGCTACCCGCTCCTCTTCATTGCCCTCCCGCCATGTGAAGTATCTGCTGTAGAGGGCCTGCGGATACCCTCCCGTGTTGCGGGCCTCGGCGCGAGCGCCCGTGATATCCCCCTCCTCAGCGCCCAAGAAGGCCGCGGCAGCATCCAGGCCGTTGCAACCAGCCGAGCAATCGGAGCCAACGGCGGTGCCGAACAGGTGGGGCACGTAGCCAGGAGTCTGGCCGGGTAGCCAGAAGTCGCCGACCGTATCGGGCACAACCTGGTTGTTGAAGCGGTCGACCTCGTTCCGGTACTGGATCGTCGAGGCGATAAGGTGAGCCTGCTCCTGCAGCCCTAACCGCGTGCCCTCAAGCCCTGCGACCATGCCCGGTCCTGCAGAGAAGATTAGCACAGCTATGAAGAACCAGAGGATTACCTTGCTAAAATCGACAGCCTGGAACCTGCCTATCAGGGGACGAGCGATCAGCGTGAAGGACATCACGGTGAAGGCGAGCATCAGCCCCAAGTACACCAGCTGCTTGAGGAGTTCGTTACCCTGCAATAGCTGCGTCATCATGATACCGAGCAGGTTGTCCTGCCCGCCGCCTCCGACGAGCAGAACCCGGAACCAGTGAAGGATGGACGCGACCATCAACATTATTCTGTCGAGCGTCCAGAGGATGCCGCCGATCATATTCAGCAAATTAAATATGATCCCATCGCGAATAGCGCTTAGATCAGGCCACATCTTGAGTGATCCTCCTCAGGGCTGCCTGCCAGGTACACAACGCAGCCAATCCAACTCGGGCTGTCACGCTCATCGGGGTGCCCTCTTGCTCACATACCTCCGCCTCTTGCCCCACACGATTGCTACCACTCCACCCAACGTCAAACCGAGCACTGCTGCCCACCAGGCATTCAATGATGATGCGCCGGTGCGTTCCCCGCTACCCTCGGAGAGCGCGTGGTCCTGTGGGGGCACCAGCTTCACGCTTGATGGATCAAAGGTCGATTCTTGAGAGCTGCTATCCGATAGGCTTTCGGTACTGCCACCGCTCTCCGAACTGGAGGTGCCTCCACCAGATGTTGAACCCGGTATAGCCCACGGCGCTAGCGTCATGTCAGCAAGAGGCAGAGGCGGCATACCGTCCTCACTTGCCAGATCGAGGCCGGGCAACCAGCCTGCATACTCTGTGGAGAAGTGCAGAAGGTAACGGCTGGTGGTCGCACCGACACCCGGCTGGATGCGTTGGGGATTAGGCCCGCCATCCTCGTTCAGCGTGTCGATTCGCTCCGCGAAACCTCCTCCCTGACGGGTACGTCCATAAGGGGCACGTCCCTGAACAGCAGCAGGGACAAGAGATGACGTCTGGTGCCCGCGAGTAATTGTGCCCTCGAACCGCAGCGTCCACGTGCCTTCTCCAAGCCCATCAAAGCGGGCCAGACCCTGGGCGTTGGTCACCGCGGCCAGGGTGCCGGTGATTACCGATTGGCACCCCACGCTGGGCGTCGGTAACGTCGGCATCACGCCATCCGGCTGAGCACGTATCCCAGTAGGCCGGCCTGAAGCATCCGGCATGTATAGTTGCGGACCGCCCATGCTCGGCGGCGCAGCGCTGAAGACCGTCCTCACTCCAGACGCCGGATTTCCATCGAGGAAGCGGACCAGCACGAACCTGGTCTGGCCACAGGCAACGCCTCGACGGGTGTCTTGCTCTGGCGATTGCGCTGCTGCATGCTGGATTACCAACAACGCGCCTGCACAAAACAGCGAAATCATCCAGGCGATCTTCAGAACCCACCTTCTATATCCAACCTGGGCCTCAAGCGGGCCGCGCACCTGTTGCTTCTCGTTCATCTGCTACCTCCCACTCCCTGCATTCACGCCCAGCAGGTTGAACGGGTCGACGAAGCCCTGGCCGGGGAGTTGCACCTGAAAGTGGAGGTGCGGCCCCGTAGAGCAACCGGTCGAGCCCATGAGCGCCAGCACCTGCCCAGGTGTAACGTGGTCACCGGCTTGCACCCGCTCGGAGCCGACAACGGTATGCCCGTACTTGATGGTGTAGGAGCCGGACTGTATGACGATCACCCACCCTAAATTGGCGCGAGGCTCCTCCGCTCCCGGAAAGGTGCAACGCACACCTTGCGATACGCCTACGTACGTAACCACTCCCTCGGTTACGGCGTAGAGAGGTGTGCCTCGGCTGTCAGCGAAGTCCACCCCGGCGTGAAACCAGGGCCGGCCAGGAGGGCAGTCGTAACCCGCTATCTCAGGAAAGGCTGTACAGCCAAAGTCCTGGCTGATGTAGGTGCCGCGCCGCACCGGCCAGCCCTGAAAACTTCCGTCAATGACAGGTGTTCGTTTGTTGAGCGGTTGCTGCCATACCGCTCCTCCCTGGTCGGAGCTGGTTACCGGACCTGAAGTATTGCCCTGGCAAGAAGGGTCGTCCGCTGGCCTGAACCAGATAATGTTTTGGGCGCTTCCCGCGTCGTAGCGCAAATCGGGGTTGCTCAAGTCGGGAGCGAACCCGACGGCCAGCCCTCTACCCTGAGGTGCTTCGATAGCCACGCTGATGGAGCGCGCTTCCCCACCATGCAAGACAGCCCAGCCGTCCTGCCAGACAGCGCCCGCCGCCCGCCCTGCTCGCTCTGTATAACCCCACCTACCCGATAGAACTTCGCCAGATCCGGTAGCAACCTCGCGCATTATCGTCCGGAGTGGCCAGGTTACGGTAAGTGTCTGGCCACCTTCGTTCGCGATCTCGAACGTCCACAGGTGCGCCACCATACCGGTAGGCCCCGGCGTGGCCAGGGTGCCTGTTGTGGAGTAGCTGGTGAGGGACATCCGTAATGGCCCCATCCTTACCTGCTGATCGATGTAGAAGTTGGCCGTAGTGTGCGCGTCGGGCATCATCTGCAGGCCGTACGGAGTGGCAGTGGGCAGGGGAGTGGTGCACTGCAAGATCGGCTCAGCGGTGGGAGTGCCGGAGCCGACGGTCGGGCCAGGGTAAGGTTCCTGCCAGCACTGCGTGGGCACGGGAGAGGGCGTTGGGCAGTTCCAGTAAGCGTTATATAGCCCTATCTCGCTCGAATCGGGCAAGTCAGAGCCTGCTCGGCACGCAAGAAGGAAGGCTGCGAAGAAGCATAGAGCGGCAGTAAGGTAGGCGCGTCGTGCGCCCGCAGAGTTGGGGTAATGGCCGTTGGGTAGGCTTGCTTCCCTGTTATGGGAGCCGGGATCGTTTTGGGCAGCTGCTATTGCCATATGTTTCTTTATGCCTATCAAGGTTGGTTGTTGGCGGATATGAGCGTGTAAGGCCAAATCGCGCCGAAGAAGGCCTCTTTGCTTGCACCCTTTTCCATCCAGCTCACCCAGGCCGCGCCCGTGCTATCGAGGGTGCCCGCGCCCTGCAGTTGGTCCATCGCTTCGTACTGCGTGGGAGGGAACGCTCTAAGTGGCGTAACGTTCCCGAACTGCGGCCCCACGGCACCTTGCCAGGCACTACCTGGCGCATCGGGCAGGGAGTACGCGTATGCGGCGTAATATCGCATAGCACCGCCTGTAGCGGGCGCTGTGCCGTATCTATAGATCACCAGCACCCTCTGGCGCTCGGGTACCCAGAACGGCTGAGGCATGTGCACTTTAGGCGCGATCGTCGCGCTTTGCGGTGCCAGATCAGGAACCAGGCTGAGATCTCCGCCCTGCCCGCTTCCATCGCCCGCATCGCCCCCGCCCTCGTCGGGAGACGGCGTTGGGTCGGGCTCTCCGGGAACAGGCGGAAAATATGCGAAGGTGTCTTCCTGCATCCAGTGCGGACCGCCCGGTGCGTCTGAATCAGATGAGTAGACGTAAGCGATGCGACCGGTAGAGTAGAGGCTCCAGAATGCATAAACGAACGCCCGCCCGCGGTAGCTGAATGCCAGTAGGCGCAACGAGGAGGGCCAGTAGTCCCTTATACCTAGCCTGCTGTTCATGGTGCCGCTATTCACCAGCTCCACGGGCTCGTGCCACTGTCCCCCATCAGTGGGGTCGCTGTAGGTGGCATATGCGTTGCTACCGTCGTCGAAGATCAGGAAGGCTCTATATCCCCCGCCCACAGACTCGGTAAGATCGAGGAAAGCAATATCGCTCTCGAACTGACGTCCATTCGTCATTCTGGGCGGCGATACGTTGGCCCACTCTCCCTGTGGGGACCGGCGCCACACGCGGACGTAGGAGTCCGGCTTCTCCGGGGTGTCGGGATTGCCGCCGGTCCATGCAGCGAGCAGCGTACCATCCCCCGCCGCTTTTAGCCGCACATTGTTGCACCAACTCGGGCTGGCATCGCCAATCCGCAGAGGCTCCGACCAGTTGCCTATGCCGTCAGGAGAGCGCCTGTAAAGGGCATCGGTCAGGTTGGTGCCGGCGCGTCTCTCGCAGTAGAGCACATGCACAGCACCGTCGGAAGTGATGGCAGTTGCCGAGTCGAGGTAGGTAGTCTTGAAACCGAGCTTCGGTTCGAGCATGTTCACCGAGCGGGCGTCCTCAAGAGTGCGACTTTGCGGATCCATCCTGCGCAGGTAGACCCGATGCTCCGCGTCGGTAGCCTGGTTGGTGTTGTCCTGAGACCAGGTGAAGGAGGGCGCTCCCGTGACAGGATCTATGCCGGGCTGGCCTATCCCCGCATTTCCGGACATGGAAGCGAGAGCGCGTCCCTCCGAGGTACCACTGCCGCCCGACGGCATGGGAGTATTAATCGGGAAAGTGGGGAAGATCGCGGGCGCGATGGTTGGGCGCGGCGTGAGAGTGGGCTGGTCAGGAGCCGCGGTGCAAGTTATCGCGGGTGGTGGCCACGCGGGCGGCTCGGTAGGCTGCTGAGGCACCAGAGTGGCATACGAGCCGCCTGAGGGCCGCGTTGGAGTAGGTGTCATGCTGGGACGAGGTGTTATCCATGTGCCGGTAGGCGTCGGTGTTTGTGTAGGCACCATGTACTGGCGAGACCCATACGAGAAGCAATGACATGCGCAGGCAGTAGCCGTGGCGATCGCTGCTTGCTCGGAAATAACGGTGTTTGTGCAGCCAGCCGCAAGAGGTAGCAACCCCAAAAAGGCAAGCAGGCCCCAGGTAATTGGTACCCGCTGGATCCTCTTTAGGGAGCACCAACATACGCGACACAGGTGGACGACCTCGGCTGGTTGGCCTACAGTGCCAGTGGCCCGATTGATCCTTAAACGTGTTCTTTGAGCTGCAGCGCCTGCGATTCCTGTTTCGTTCGGCTCAAGTCTGATCCTGCTCACACGTGGCTCCTCTAACCGTTAGCGAATACCTGCCGCCCAAACGCCAAAGGCCTTATCGGTTCGCCCCTGAAACAGGGCGCGAGCTGGTAGCATCACGCCCTGAGTGGATTGGGCGACCTGACCCAAGCCTAACACGAGGAGAGTCACGCACCTGTCACACTTTTGTGCCGATAGTGGGGTTTCCAGCAGACCCTCTTGCACAAGACTACGGATTGAGGCGTGAGGCGCTGATCTTTGACACGTGGAGTTCCCGTCGCGACCGTGGACGCAGAGGGAGTCAGGAGATGACATAGGAGTTAGCAAAGAGGAAGGCTGCTGTAATCTTACTGAGGCTGAGTCCGAGTCGGCGGGGCTGGCCGACCTCTGAGATGGCGATCACTGGGCCAATCGATCAGTATCCGTTCGACTAGCCCCGGGCGGTCACCTTCACCAGCCGGTCGCGCCTGGACCCACACCGCGGTGTGGGTCCAGGACGGTTACTCATGGCGAGGCCTAGAAGTCGCGCAGCAGTTTGGCTCATAGCTCCACAGCGTGGCCGTTGACGACCGGAGACGCGCTCAGTGACGCATTCAAGGAAAAAGGGGGTGCATACGCACCCCCTTTTGGCTATGCCTCAGCTTTAGCCTC
>JADMIH010000177.1 GCA_015478675.1 Chloroflexota bacterium
GTGGGTCGCCGTCGGTGTTAGCCACCCGTGCGGTGCCCGAAAGCTTCGCTACTGAGCCTCCCGTGGTTGCTTTTGCAGGGCTGGCTGCTTGCGTGCCCTGGGTAGATGCGCCGCCCTGCTCCTGTAGAAAGTCTGAGATGATCCACCCTGCGCCAAGTGGCGCTTGTACCTTGTACCAGATGTTGCCGTTGCTGTCTTTGCTTGGCCCCGACAGCACGGTTACTGTCTCGCCTTCGTGGGCTTCAGCTACCTGCTTGGAATCGGTGCCCGCGCTCTGGCGTACCCTGATGTTGTCCCCGCCCGTGTTAGTAACAAGGGCTTTACCCCCCGCCGACATGGGCGAGGCTGCAAATGTAGATGGAGTAGTGGCAATAGTGCCCGCGACCAGAAAAGCAAGAGAAAGTGTCGCTGCTCCTGCCCCTTTTGCTATACGTGTGCTAATAGTCAAAGTTGCGCCTCCAATTCTGTCTTTATTTATGTGGTCTTGAGTGTGTCGTGATCTCTATTTGCGTGCGTACCTGATTTTGGCAAAGGGTGCGACAAGCAAAGAGATGATGTGGTTTATCGCGCTTATCATGAGTGGCGCTTCCTCGCAGGGAAAACCGCTTCATGACACTCCACCGCGTGGAGAAAACCCTATTAGAAGAGTTGGATTACCGGATGCTCAGGGGTAGAAGCGATCACTGGTAGGAAGTGGCTGGGCAGCCACATTTATGGGGAGGGGTGCGGTAGAACGAGGAGAGGGAGACATCTGCGAGTGCGCGGAAAGACGTGCTGCAATATGCGCCGGACCTCAGAGTGGAGGATTTGGGAGCGTTAGGGTTGCGGGTAGAGGAGCGCAGGCCTTGCCTGCCTATGCTGCGGCGCAGCGAGAACGCTATTAACATATAGAGGACGCACCTCATCGTATGCTGTGTATAGCGCGAGCTTTGCCCCAGGCCCTTTCTCTGGCGGGCGAAACTGTTCGCGGCCATTAGCACGCAAAGTTCTCGCCATTCTTCCGCTCTAACCATAACCTCCCCGAAGCAGCCGGTTAGCAAAAGATGCCGCCCGCTTAGCTGCCCTCAGAGGATAACAGAGGTGTAGAAGCCTGGTCAAGCTTTGACGTACGCTATGTTACGTATCTTTATCTAGTACATCTTTCGGATTATTAGAGATACAACTTCAGGCTTACTGGCGGCGATTGCATCTAAAGTAAGCCAACAACGGAACACAAATAAGGTCGAAGCCCGACGCCACCCTCACGTCCGACATGAGTTATTCAACCTCCACAGGGCAGTACAACCCTGCGCCCGCCCCACTTTCATCTACTTTGTGCCCATTACCACTGCTCATGATGGAGATATTCTGCCTCGGATTTGCGCCCTCTCTTTAGTGATGGAGATGGCACGTCCTGATCGCGGTAGCCTACAGGTATAACGCCGACGGGCGTAACCTCATCAGGGATGCCAAGCAGTTGCCTCACTTCATCGAGATCAAAAGCCCCCGCAAAGCCGGCGACCATACCTTCATTTACTGCCGCAAGCAAGAGAAGCATAACTGAGCAGCCAATATCCATATACCAGTAAGGCACAGGCCACTCTATCTCTGTGCCTTCATCGTTGACCTTGTCCTTCTCCTGGTAGCGCCTGTGATAAGCGGCTTCGCTCGTACATGGGACTATCAGCACCGGCGCTTCAGAGATGAAGGAGTGGAATCCGCCTTGCACGTAGTGCTCTTCCCCACAGATACGCGCCAACTCGCGCTTCGTCTGCGGCCTGGTCACTACGATGAACGACTGCCCCTGAGTAAAGCCCGCGCTAGGGGCGTGCCGGGCCAACGCGACCATTCTCTCTATTATCTCCAGCGGCACAGGGTCGGGCTTGAAGTGCCGCACCATGCGCCTCTTTAGCACTACATCTGTAAACTCCACCGGCTCTTCTCCTTCCACTGTTGGGCCTGCAAGCTCTCTTCATGTGGTCATGTTGCAGGTTATTATAGCAAAAGCCCTTTGTTGCGTATCGCCAATAGTGTAGATAAAGCCCTTCCCCAACAGATCTGTTGGGGAAGGGCCTGGGCCTGCTTTAGCGCAATTTCTCTGTAAAGAGAGGAATCTCTTAGATGAAGAGCGGAGCCAGCACAAGCGTGATGGTTGCCAGCAACTTTATCAGCACGTGCAGCGAAGGGCCTGCGGTATCCTTGAAGGGATCGCCTACCGTGTCGCCCACTACCGAGGCTTTGTGGGCCTCGGTGCCTTTACCCAGCACACTGCCATTCTCGTCTTTCAGCCCGCCCGACTCAATGAACTTTTTGGCGTTGTCCCATGCGCCGCCACCGTTGTTAAGGACGTTCGCCATCAGCACACCGACGATAGTGCCTACCATTAGCAGGCCACCGGCGGCTTCCCAGCGCAGAACCAGGCCGACGATTACAGGAGTGCCCACCGCGAGCAGTCCGGGCGCGATCATCTCGCGGAGGGCGGCGCGTGCCGAGATATCAACGGCGCGTGCGTAGTCGGGGCGTGATGTGCCTGCCATGATGCCGGGATCAGCGCGGAACTGGCGGCGCACCTCTTCGATCATCTGGCCTGCCGCCCGGCCTACCGCACGTATAGCCAGCGATGAGAAGAGGAATACTAGCATGGCCCCAATAAAGGCGCCGATGAAGACCTCAACCTGCGACAGGTTGATTGCGAGCTGGCCGTTGACCAGCGGCAGGTCAGGCCTTACCTGACGCACCTTGTCGAGGTAGGCGGAGAATAGGAGGAAGGCCGCGAGCGCAGCCGAGCCAACCGCATAGCCTTTGGTGAGCGCCTTTGTGGTGTTGCCTACAGCGTCCAGGCCGTCAGTTATGTTGCGTACAGACTCCGCCTGGTGCGACATTTCGGTGATGCCGCCCGCGTTGTCGGTGATCGGGCCGAAGGTGTCCATCGCCAGGATGTAGGCGCATGACATGAGCATGCCCATCGTTGCGACTGCTGTGCCGAATATACCGGCGGCAACATTGGTGTCAACCGCGAACTTAGTTGCCAAACCGGGCACATCCATCTGAAAGATAGCTTGCGCCGAAGGATTGCCTAACGTGCCCAGGTAGAATGACGCACCGAGCGCGATGACTATAGCGATAGTCGGCAGGAAGGTCGTCTCGAAGCCGACCGCGATACCCGATATGATCGTGGTGGCAGGGCCTGTGCGGGCTGCGTTGGCTATTTCTCTGACGGGCCGCCAGGAGCCTGCGGTGTAATACTGCGTAATATATACAAAGGCTATCGAGGTAGCGATACCTACCAGCCCAGCAAGCCCATACCAGAAGCCGGAGGAAAAGCCGTTCTTGGCCCCCTCTGGCAGCATCAGCATGCTCACTACCATCATGCCTATAGCCGAAATGATAGCCACGATATAGTAACCGTTGTTGAGAGCAGCCAGAGCCGCTTTGTCGGTAACATCTGCCCCGCCGCGCCCGCTTACCCGCGCGGCCAGGATGCCTATCAGCGAGGCGATAAGCCCGAAAGCGCGTACCACGAGCGGAAAGAGGATCCAGGCGGCATTGGTGCGCCCGGTCACTTCATATAGCACCACGCCGAGGATCATAGCGCCGATATTTTCGGCGGCGGTCGACTCAAAGAGGTCAGCCCCACGCCCAGCGCAGTCGCCTACGTTGTCACCCACCAGGTCGGCGATAACCGCCGGGTTGCGCGGGTCATCTTCCGGTATGCCCGCCTCCACCTTGCCCACGAGGTCGGCGCCCACGTCAGCAGCCTTGGTATAGATGCCACCGCCAAGCTGGGCGAATAAAGCCACGAAAGAAGCCCCGAAGCCGAAGCCTACAATGAGGAACGGGGCTTGTGCGATGCCGTTTGCCCCTGCAATGGCCGAATATGCCTCAAAGATGAGGAATACCCCGAGCAACGAGAGGGCCACCACGAGGAACCCAGATACAGCGCCGCCGCGCAGAGCGACCGTCAACGCCTCACCAAGCGATCTGCGGGCGGCAGAAGCTGTGCGCAGGTTAGAGCGCACGGCTACATACATCCCTATGTATCCTGATATTCCTGAACAGGCCGCGCCGAGCAGGAACGCGATTGAGGTCAGGATGCCGAGGGTGCCCTGGCTGACGTTGGTGCCGGCGTTGCTGTGTGGTATAAATGCCAACAAAACACCGACCAGCACGGCGGTGACCACCGCCAGAGCAGCAATAGTAGTGTACTGCCGCTTCAGGAAGGCCATAGCGCCTTCAATGATCGTGCTTGCGACGGCTTGCATTTCCGGCGTGCCGGTATCTCTACCAAGCACGTCTCTCGCCAGGTAGATAGCGAAACCAACGGCTATCAGGCCCGCGACAGGCACGAAATAGGTTAATAGATCGACTAAGTTCATTACCTCTCCTCCCCTGTTTGGTATCGGTAACAATTTCCCACTATGCATAGCTCCGTTGCCACGCTCGTTGTACCCTCTGTCGGATGAGCTATCACACCCACGTAGCCCCAGCATACCGAATGCCCGGCCACGCAGGACGCAACCGGGCAAGGCGTGTGCATTGTAGCACATGCGCAAGCTTTCAGCAATTAGTCGCTATATGCCTCCGTACCGCGTGTGCCTACCGCGTGGTTGCGGTTCGCGTGGCGGACGGCGTTGTCTCCCCGCGCCCGCTCAGGCGTCCCCAATCGCGATTTTCCCAGATGACCAGGAGCATAGAGGCGTTGAAGATCGATGAGTATGTTCCTGAGATAATGCCTATCAGCAGCGCCAGCACAAAGCTGCGGATAGTTGCTCCTCCGAACAGATAGAGCGCGAACAGGGTAATCAACACCGTGATGGAGGTGTTGATCGAACGCGCCAGAGTTTGCACCAGCGAGTAGTTTACCACGTCCTCAAAGCGCTCAAAGCGTCTGCGCATGATATTCTCGCGCACCCGGTCGAATACCACGATAGTATCGTGAACTGAGAAACCGATAACGGTGAGCATGGCGGTGATAAAGAGGGCATCCACTTCCTCGCCGAAGAGGAGGCCGAGGATCGCAAAGACGCCCACCACCACAAGCACATCGTGCAGCAGCGCGATAACAGCGCACACTCCATAGCGGAAGGAGTTGGGCACTTTGCGGAAGACCACTGTCAGGTATATAAGGATGGCGACGGCAGCAGCAAGGATAGCCAGCATTGCCCGACCCAGCAGCTCGCTTCCCACAGTCGGTCCAACAGAAGTATAGGTTACCTCTGAGGAGGGTACGATCCGGTAACGTGTGACCGTCTTAGTAGCGGGAGCCTGCGGCGTACTTTGGGCTGTTGTGCCTCCCGCCGTACCTGTTGTGCCTGTTACAGTGACGGTGCTGGTTATGCCTGTGCCTGTTGGGGTAGTGCTAGCTACAGCTAAGGGTGTGCCTGTGCTTGTCAGAGTGCCCGTCGGCGTGATTGACACCGTATCTGTGACGAGCTGCCCGGCAACGAGCTTATCGTTTATAAGGGCCTGCTCCAGGTCCGCCTTCTTCTGGCCCGTAACCGCGCCCGGAAGGTCCATTTCAATGGTGTTTGTAACAACCGTGCCTGTGCTTGTGCCGAGGGTTGTCGCCTTGACGACCGCATCTTGATAGCCGGCCTTTGCCAGCGTCGCCTTGAACTTGTCGGGGCTGTTGGCTGCCGCATTGAGAGGAATGACTTCCCAGCGAGTGCCACCCGTAAAGTCTATAGCAGGCTTGATTCCACCCGCGAACAGAGCAATCAGCCCTGGGATAATTACCAGAAGCGATATTCCCAAAAATATAAGACGTTTGCTTACTAAGTCGATCATTGCTTCCTCTGTGGCTAGGGGCTACGAATTACGAACTACGAATTAAAAATCGCCTAACACAAGTCATTAACTTCTATGCCACTCCATCATAACCCGTAATTAGTAATTCGTAATTCCACCGGTTAGGGTTCAGTCACCGGGGTGGGCGCGGGCGGCGCTGTAGGCCGCTTCTCGTCTGCATGGAAGGCCCATTTGCTCTTGCCAAGGGGTGTGTTTACAGTGGCCCGCAAGAATGTGCGGGTAACTGTGATGGCGCTGAAGAGCGACACAATCACACCAATTGCCAGAGTCAGAGCGAAACCTTTAATAGTAGACGCGCCCCCGAAGGTTGAGCCGAACCAGAAAAGTATGGCGCAGGTAATAAGGGTGGACATGTTGGAGTCGCGGATTGAAGGCCATGCGTGGTCAAAGCCTGCCTCGACAGCGGCCCCCAGCGTTTTGCCGGAGCGCAGCTCCTCCTTGAGACGTGAGAATATCAGCACGTTAGCATCAACCGCCATACCGATTGAGAGGATGAAACCAGCGATACCCGCCAGCGTCAAAGTAACAGGTACGAGCTTGAAGACAGCATAAACAATCACCGAGTACAGAAGAAGAGCCAGACTTGCGAGCAGTCCCGGAAGGCGGTAGTAAACCATCATGAAGAGCATTACTAACCCGAGGCCGACGATGCCTGCCACGAGGCTTTTGTTGATTGCATCCTGGCCCAGCGTTGCGGAAATCTTGCGCGACTCCAGCAATTGTAGACTTACGGGCAGCGAGCCATACCGTAGCTGCGTAGCCAGCTTCTGCGCTTCCGCGATGGGCATGCCGTTGATCTGGCCGTTGCCGCCTATGATCGCGCCCTGGATGCTCGGAGAGCTAATCACCCTCTTGTCCAGAACGATGGGCATGTAGTAGGTTGTTGTGGCGTTGGAAACGTGGGTGGTGGTGAAATCAGCGAGTTTCTTGGCTCCATTGCCTTTGAGAGTAAAAGCCACATACGGCAGCCCCGCTTGATCGCGCTGCACGCTCACTTTGCTGCCATCTATATCGTCACCTGTAATAATCGTCTGGTAAACCTGCGAGGGCGGGGTGGGAACGGGTGGCACTGTAGTGGCCGTAGTGCCGGTAACGGTGCCAGTGGTAGTTATAGTAGTAGGGGCAGTGACACTCCCACTACTACCACGGATCTGTTCAGAGGTTGGTGCGCCTTCCGAGGTGGTGACAAGCGTGCCAACGGCTAGAGGAGTAGTGTTACTGTTGATATATTCGAGGAAGCCTGTCTCCTTGATCAGGGCAGTGGCATCTTCCAGGTTACTGATGCCGGGTAGCTCGACGAGTATGCGGTCGCTACCTGCCGTCTGCACTACCGGCTCCGACGCGCCTGTGCTGTTCGCACGGTCCTCGATAATATTACGTGCGGCCTCCAGCTGTACCGAAGATACAGTTCCCTGATTGCCTCGCGGCTGGGCTTGCAATACCAATTGCAACCCACCCCGCAGGTCGAGGCCAAGCTTAGGTTGCGTGTCGCGGCCAAGCACCGAGTTAGACAGGTCAACGTAGCCTGCAATTATGGCTATGAGGAGGATGCCGATAAGCCATGTATAAATGTTCTGTCGCAAGGATCTACTCCTCTAAGAATGTTCGCAGCTTTCACGGGGTCACAGTCTGTGTCGTGGTGACCGCAAAGAGGCGCAAAATGCTGCAAGATGGGACGTTTACAACATAAACAAACATAAAGGCGCGCATGAGGCGCAGCCAAAACTAATTATATAAGAGAGGTGTGCATGTGTCAACTTTAGTTGCTTTAGGTTACTGTCCCACAGACGGTTGGCGAGTTTTAATTCCCACCAGAGGTGCAAAATCGGGTGCAAGATCAGGTATCTCGCCCCACCAGAGGGTCAATTTCGCCCCAAAATCGAAGCAGTTCCCCCACACTTATGTCAACCTACCTCCTGTGGGACAGTTACTGCTTTAGTAAGAGTTCAGATTTAGGGTGGAGCAATCTTCTTGGGGTATCTGTGCACCGCTA
>JADMIH010000381.1 GCA_015478675.1 Chloroflexota bacterium
GAGTCGGTCGCGTTGATACTGGACCAGGTGCAGCTTATGAGGAGGGCCGGGCTCAACCCCGACCTGGCTGTCACAGGCATCCTTCTCACCATGGTCGACAGCAGAACCATCATCAACCGAGAGGCTGCACAGTATGCCCGCAAGACGTTCGGGCAGCAGGTACGCATTTTCGATACCTTCATCAAGCGCTCTGTGCGCTTCCCCGAGTCGCAGGCCAGTCACCAAACGATCCTGCGATATGAACCGCAAGGTGAAGGGGCACGCGCCTACCGTGCCCTGGCCATGGAGGTACTCAATGCCCCAGACTAAAGGCCAGCGTAAAAGTAGAGACTTCTTTGGTGCGGCACCCACAGCAGAGGACGAAGCCGCGCGTCAACGTGAGGTAGCGTCACTGTTGCCCCCACGGCGGGCGGTCATCCAGGAACTGCCCATCGAGCGTATCCGCCCGAACCCTTTCCAGGCGCGGCGGCAATTTACCAACCTTGAGGAGTTGAGCGCTGCGATCCAGGCTCAGGGGTTCATTACCCGCTTACGGGTACGACCGGATCCTGTGGACGACGGATATTTCCAGCTGGCTTTTGGCGAGCGCCGGTTGCGAGCCGCACTATTAGCCGGGCTTACGACGGTACCGTGCGAGGTCGCCGACCACACAGACGACGAGCTCTTCGAGATCGGTCTGGCCGAGAATATCCAACGGCGTGACCTTGAGCCGCTCGAGGAGGCGCGGGCCTTCCATATCTTGATAGAGGAGCGCGGCTATTCGATACGCCGCCTTGCTGAGCGAATAGGCAAAGATAAGGGTTACGTACAGGACCGCATCGTGCTTTTACGTGTTCCGCAGGACGTGCAGCGTATGATCGAGCAGCGCCCTGACACGCTGCGTATAGCCAGGGAGATAGGCAAGCTCGCCACCGCGGAGGAGCGCCGGCCTTTGATCGAGGGGGTAATCGCCGGTCAGGTCAACACTGAAGATGTGCGCAGTATAGTGCGGACGGTGACCGGTCCTGCAGCCCTCCAGACGAGCATCTCCGGTGAAGCGTCCTCTACGGCCACAGGGGAGCAAGAAGATACTCAAGCTGACTTAGCAGAAGAGGCTTCTGTTAGCCGTGTTGTGAGTGTGGATGGTGTGCCTGTCAGCATGCCCTTATGGGAAGAGGATGGGCCTGGAAAGCTGCCAGGCTCGGCTGCTGAGTCGGCAGGGGGAATGAGGGATGCTGGAGTGGCCAGGGCAGCGCGAGAAGCGAGGAGGCCAGCTGCATCCATGCGGCGTGATATGGGCACTGTGCGCGTGATCCTGGCGCGCTGGCACAAAGCCCTGCCCGATATGACCGTTATGGAGAGAGCGGCGCTCGAGGACTATATCCAGGAGATAGAAGGTGCTAGCGCCAGGTTGCGGCTTGACCTGCATGAAATGAACGT
>JADMIH010000178.1 GCA_015478675.1 Chloroflexota bacterium
TCAGATTCAAGGGGGCTAGCTTAGCCCCCTCTCCCTTCATGGGAGATATACTCCCCAGCAATAAAGCCCCCTCTCCCTTCATGGGAGAGGGGCATGGGGTGAGGGTGCGTAAGGGTACGCCTCCACAGCTACTCCTTCAAGATTGCTCCACCCTAACTCTGAACGCTTACCCCACTTATCCACATTTGCGGTGTATCTACCCCTTTGGTACAATTAAAGGGTAGTTTGCGGAAGGCGTATCTTTAGCAGAGCGCAAATAGTAGTTTAGACGCCTCCCACATCGGAAAGAGAGAAATGCGTTGGCAGAAATAATATGGTTAGGGCATTCGTGCTTCCGGCTCAAGAGTAAGGACGCGATTATCATCACCGACCCTTACGATAAGAGCCTGGGCCTCGGCGCGCTAGGGCAGGTGGGGCAGAAAGCCGACATTGTTACAATCAGCCACCAGCATGCGCACCACAATGCTGTAGCCGGCATAAAAGGTGAGCCTGTAGTGGTACAAAGCCCCGGCGAGTACGAAGTGCACGGAGTTTTTATCACCGGCATTTGGTCCTATGCTGATGACCAGAAAGGCAAGGATCGTGGCCACAACAACATCTTCCTCTTTCATCTGGATGACCTTGTGGTGTGCCATCTTGGGTCGCTCGGCCACGTGCTCAGCGCACAGCAGGCGGAGGCAATAGGTGATGTTGATGTGCTACTTGTGCCGGTCGGTGGGTATACAACTCTCGACGCGAGTAAAGCCATCGAAGTAATCAGCCTCGTCGAGCCGAAAGTTGTGATCCCAATGCACTATTCGACAGGCCGCGAGGCGACGGAATCGGACACTCTGGAGAAGTTCACCAGGGAGATGGGCCTCAAAGACTGGACGCCTGAGGAAAAGTTCACCGCCAAAGCATCAGACCTGGCCGAAACAACCAGAGTAGTGGTACTCGAACCCAAGCAATAGAGATGCGAGGGAGCAAGCAGGAGATAAAGGTTGCCGTCTCTGGCCGCCGGGCCCGTAACATCCGCTTTAGCTTCCACAACAAATACTCTACACACAACGAGGGGTATTATGGCTATTGAGCAATTGGCAGAGATAAACACACGGCCCGTAGTTTCTGAGCAGTTGGTACATATTGACATGCAGGACGAGAGGGTGCAAGATGTGGTCAACCGTATCTGCGTGAGCATACGGCAGGTCCACAGCGACGCCGAGTTCGTCAGCTACATAGGCACCAATCCTCTAGGTATATATATTGAAGTCTACACCGAGCAAAACGACTTACATGGTATACTCCAGGTGCTCGATGAGAAAATGGGCAACATGCACGTGGCGGCAGGGGTAAATGTCTGTGTAGTGCCCCGTAAAAAGGCGAAAGCACAGGCAGCTTAGGACAATTAGTAATTATGAGTTGCCGTAAACCAATTCATAATTACGGTAAGGGGGAGCAATGGCGAAGTATATATTTGTCACAGGCGGTGTGGCCTCGAGCGTGGGCAAGGGTATTACTGTCGCCTCCATTGGGCGCGTGCTCAAGAGCCGCGGTATCTCAGTCTCTGTGCAGAAGCTGGACCCTTATATCAACGTAGACCCCGGCACCATGTCCCCTTACCAGCATGGCGAGGTCTTCGTCACGGACGATGGCGCGGAGACCGACCTCGACCTGGGGCATTACGAGCGCTTCATTGACGAGAACCTCACTCAGGCTTCCAATGTCACCACGGGCCGCATCTATTCGTCTGTCATTGCTCGCGAGAGGCGCGGCGACTTTCTTGGCGGCACAGTGCAGGTGATCCCCCATATCACTAACGAGATCAAGTCACGCATCGCCGCTGTAGCTCGCACCGGCGCACCCGACGTGGTGATCGTTGAGGTAGGTGGTACAGTAGGCGACATCGAGGGTCTCCCCTTCCTCGAAGCCATACGGCAGATGCGCCGCGACGCAGGCCGCGAAAACGTCCTCTACATACACCTCACTCTCTTACCTCAAATTAGCAGCACCAACGAGCTAAAGACCAAGCCCACTCAGCACTCTGTAAAGGAGCTACGCTCTATCGGCATCAACCCAGACGTGATTATCTGCCGCTCAGACCTGCCCGTGGGCGAGGACATTATCTCAAAGATCGCCCTCTTCTGCGACGTCGAGCCTCGTGCTGTCATTCCGCTGCCCACCGTTCCCAACATATACCATGTGCCGCTATGGTTAGAGGAGCGCGGCCTCGGCGACTACATAGTTGAGAAGCTAACCCTGATGGATCATCCTGCTGACCTCTCAGGCTGGCGGCAGATCGTTGAGAGGATGGACGCTGCTCGTGAGCCGGTAACGGTTGCCCTATGTGGCAAGTACACCGAGCTGCACGACGCCTACCTGAGCGTGGTTGAGGCGCTGCGTCACGCGGGCACCTCAAACGATGTGCGAGTAGAGGTGCGCTGGGTCAACACCGAGCAGTTAGAGCAACAGGGCGCGCAGGAGCTCCTTGCGGGTGCGCAGGGCGTGCTCGTACCGGGGGGGTTTGGGGATCGTGGGGTGCTTGGCAAGATAGCGGCGGCACAGTATGCCCGCGAGAACAATATCCCCTACCTGGGCCTTTGCTACGGGATGCAAATGGCTGTGATCGAGTTTGCTCGCAACGTGCTTGGCCTGCCGGGAGCCTTCACCACCGAGATTGACGCGCGCTGCTCTGATGCCGTGATTGATATTATGCCCGACCAGCGCGATCTCGCCGACATGGGAGGCACAATGCGCCTGGGCCTATATCCTTGCAATCTCGTGCCGGGCACCAAAGCCGCCAAAGCCTACGGCGAGTCGGTGGTCTACGAGCGACACCGCCACCGCTTCGAGTTCAACAACGCCTACCGAGAGCGTATGCACGAAGAAGGGCTGGTCCTGAGCGGTCTATCGCCCGATGGGAGGCTGGTGGAGATAATAGAGTTGCGCGACCACCCCTGGTTCGTCGCCAGCCAGTTCCACCCTGAATTGAAGAGCAGACCCACCCGACCGCATCCCCTCTTTAGAGATTTTGTCAAAGCTGTGAAAGGCTATTCGCGCAACGCTGCCGCAGACGGGTATAACAAGGACGTTGCGCTCGACCTGAAAGGTGTGCTAAGCGGCCAGGCGCTGCCCCAGTAGAGCCAACCCTTCGGGAAAATGGTAGATTAGCAGCAACTGGTACTAAGACCCTACCCCCCTAAAATCTCATTGTCCAGGCAGCAGTCCTCTGCTAGAATTAGCTTATGAGCACGATCCTGACCCCGGCTGCGCCTGCCTCCAAACAGAACGTTGAGCGACACATTAAGAATACAAACACCGCAACGCACACTCTACGCCTCGCCCACCTCTGGGCCTTCATCCCTTTCGCCATCGCCTGGTACCTGACAAGCATAGATTTTATCGAGCCTTTCGACTTCTGGTGGAATGCCAGGAGCGGCCAGATCATGGCCCAGACGGGCAGCTTCCTCGGCACCGATCTGCTGGTGTGGTCGCCGGTGCGCCTCCCCTACTCGAACCCTCAGTGGGGATCACAACTACTTTCCTACTGGCTATACAACCTTTCACCCTACCTTCTTCTGACTGTGCGCACGCTCATCATCATAGCTACCGTAGGCATAATCTTTCGGATGTGCATAGACAGGGCCAACTCCATCAAGCTGGCGGCCCTCACCACCACGATTGCTTACGCCACCGCATGGACCAACTACGGTATGAGGCCGCAGCTATTTGCTTTCCTACCCTTCATCACCTTCTACTATATCCTTGAGCGCAAAGACAGCCACCCTCGCTGGCTGCCGCTACTCGTGCCAATCATCCTCTTCTGGGTGAATATACATGGCTCGTTCTTCCTCGGCGTGGCCCTCATGGGCATCTACGCCTTCGGCACCCTCCTTGAGAAAGCAGGCAGGGCGCAAGGGCGAAAGTGGCTGCTTTCCAAAGCAGCTCTCTGGCAGGCCCTTTGGCTCGGCGCTGCGGCACTAGCCACCCTGGCCAACCCATACCTGCAAGGCATCTACCAATACTTCTTCATCGCCACCAACGACCCTATTGCACGCGCCCTTAACGTAGAGTGGCAGACACCCACCCTCTCCGACGGTACGGGTCAGCTCTTCTACGCCAATCTGCTCATCTTCCTCGCTTCTGCCTACTTCAGCAAGAGGCGAATGCGCCCTACCGAGCTACTGCTGATCGTAGCTTTCGGCTATCTGTCGCTCACCTCTCTACGCAACGTGATGTGGTGGGGCTGGATCGTCGCCCCGATCATGGCCGCCAACTTCGCAGCCTGGGCGGAGGCTCGCCGCGCAAACCGCGCCGCTAAAGCTGAGGGCCAGGCCGCTCCTGATGCAAACGCTGCGAGCGCGGACGCACGCACCACTCATCTTCTACCCCTGGCCCCCATGAAAGAGATCACAGCTTTCAACTGGGTGATAGCAGCCTTGATACTCGGTGTACCGTTCCTCTTCACCCCACTCTGGCGGCCCTATAACCCGCTCGTCCCCGCCAGCGCGAAGTCGGCGCTCGCCCCAAACAGCCCCACCAAAGTGGGCGATTTCCTGGCGAGAGCGAACGTGCCCGCCCCCATCTTCAACTATATGGAGTGGGGCGGATACCTGGAGTGGGCGCTCTACCCGCGCTACCAGATGTTCATAGATGGCCGCTTCGAGGCTCGTCAGATACAAGTCTGGAAAGACTATCTCTCCGTTTCAAAAGGCCGCGCCGACTGGCAGCAAACCCTCGACAGCTACGGCGTAAAGACCCTGGTCCTCAACAAAGACTACCAGGCCGACCTCATACTCTTCGTAGCCCAAAGCACCACGTGGCATAAAGCCTACGAGGACAAGGACGCCGTCGTTTACACGCGCTAGCCAGCTTACGGATTACCAGGTGGTTTTCGATGCGTCGCTGCAAGATTACGACTGATCGACCGTAGCAGCCCCTTAGCTCTTAGCCTCTGAAGGCACTTTTGGCGCAGGCTCATCCCGCGCTTCTGCCTCCTTCTCAGCTATCTTCATCCCAGGGCGAGCTTGCGCGAGCGCCTTGTCCGGGTCCGTCGGGTAGAGGAAATCAAGTATAACCTTGACCATAGCCGCCGCAGGCACCGCCAGCAACATGCCTATCACGCCCGCTACTGCCCCGCCAGCCAGCACAGCGAAGATCGTGGCTACAGGGTGGATCTCTACAGCGCGCCCCACCACAAAGGGCATCACAAGGTTGTCTTCAAGCTCGCGCAATATCAGATAAGCTATGAGCACCCCCACCGCCGCGCCTGCACCATGCGCTGACAGCGCCACTCCCGAAGCAAGCACAGCCGCCATCGCAGGTCCTATAAGAGGTAGAATCTCCAGGAATCCCGTGATTATACCAATAGGTAGCGCGTAGGGTACCTTGAAAACGAACTGTAACACCAGAAACGACACAGCAGACATGAGAACTATCAGCAGAAGCTGCCCACGCAAATACGCGCCCAGCACGGTGTGAATCCGCCCCGCGACATACCCTGTGCGCGCCCTCGAATCAGCGGGCACAAACTTCAAGAAGTAAGAGCCTATCTGCTTGCCACTGAGGAGAAAATAAAAGCTAACGATAATCACCAGCAGTGTATCGAGCAATCTTCCTACCACTATCTGCGCCAGGTGCAGCGCGTCGCCCCCGCCGCCGTTGCCAAAGTAGGTGCTAAGCGCCGTGGTCACTTTCTGGGCTATAGTACGCGCATCGAAGGTGTCGCCGCCAAAGCTATAGCTGTTGTTGCCGATGAACTGCCTCAAAGCCTGCTCAATAATGTTCGGCCCGCGCGCCACGAAATCCCTCGTCTGCTGGTAAAGAGCTTCCGCGCTAAAGTAGAGGCCCAAGCCTATCGCCCCAAGCGCTACCAGATACATGAGGGTAACTATCAACGCGCGGGGCCACTTCAATCGCTCTTGTATCTGGTCTACCACCATACTAAAAATATATGCCAGCACAGCGGCAATAACAAAAGGCCCCAGGATGCCTCGCGCCAGATAAAGGAAGATCACGAGAACCAGTGGGAGCGTCCATGCCCAAACCCAGCGCGGCGTGCGCCGTGCCTGCCCGCCCGGTGCAGGCGTTTGCTCCTGCGTGGATACAGGTGGCCCGATACGCCGGGCTTCCTCAGCATCCTGGTCCACTTCAGACTCTGGCATAGCAACATCTCCTCTCAACTTCTGATTCTAACCTGCCTACCTGCCCCAATACAAATATAGAATTCAGTATATAGTAACTCTGCCAACCGGTATAGGCATTCTCCATGCCATAGGCACCCGCCTGCACCGGCTGTGTATAGGACCATTAACCTGCCTAAAAGGGTACAAACGGCTCATTGCCTCTGCTCATGAGCCGTGCTAAACTGACGCTATGCTCCCAGTGCGAGCACAAGAGTCTACCATGCTATATCGGCAGGAGAAAAGTCTAGATGAATAGTTCCCCACAAGGTCCAACAGGGGGTATGCGCGACCCCTCCGCACGTGGAGGCACCGACGAATTTACAAACAAAGTTAGCCAGCTAATGGGCGAGCTGCGCGTTGAGCTAGATGCCCTGGGCCGTGAAAGCACCGAGATCGAAATGCTCCTCAAGCAAACTAATCTCGAAGTCGAGAAGCTGGCTAACCGCGAGCTTGGTATCACAAATCGCGTACGCGACATGGAGCTAAACCTCGACAACTATAGCCGCACAGACATGAAAACTATCTACAACTCGGCGCACGAGATTCAGATGCGCCTCTTTATGATGCGCGCACAGGTCGAGCAGCTGGAAGCAAAGCGCAACAGCATGAAGACCCTCCAGCACCGCCTGCAACGTGTAACAGGCGTGCTCCTCAGCGCGCCCCAGGGCTACAATCCAGGCCTGAACCAGAACAGACCCGTAGTCTCCGCGCCCCTTGTTCCACCGAGCGATGGCGCTACTGACGAGGTTGACGGCAAGCAACTGATCGGCCAGATCATTCAGGCTCAGGAAGATGAGCGCTTCCGCGTCTCTCGCCAGATACATGATGGCCCCGCCCAAACTATGACTAACCTGGTCCTGCGCGCAGAAATATGCGAGCGCCTCCTTGACATGGACCCCGCACGCGCAAAGGTCGAGCTATCCGGCCTCAAGAGCGTGGTAAACACCACCTTGCAAGACACCCGCCGCTTTATTTTCGACCTTCGGCCTATGATCCTCGATGACCTCGGTCTGGAGCCGACGCTGCGCCGCTATGTGCAGCAATTCACAGACAAGTACAAAGTGGAAGTTGGCGTTACTATAAACGGCATGAACGGCAGGCTCCCTAACCAGCTTGAAGTAGCTATCTTCCGCATCGTGCAGGAAGCCCTCACCAATGTCTCCGAACATGCCCATGCCAGCCATGCGCAGATCACAGTCGAAGTAAATGGCGACTCCGTAGCGGTCACGGTCGAGGACGACGGCGCGGGCTTCAATACCGACGACAACAAGTTGAGCGACCCCAAGTTTAGAGGTCTTACTACCATGCGCCAACGCGCTGAGATGTTCGGCGGGCGTATATCAATCGAGAGCGCGCTCGGCCGCGGCACACGTATCATTTCCACCCTTCCTGCCGAAGCCGCCATGTAACGCCTCTCTGCTGCCAGGAGACGACCGCACGATACCACACCAACGTACTAGGAGTAGGCCGGTACTAAATACTCTCTAAATCTACTATTTCAAGCCATTGCAATACGGCAGCCCATCAGTCTATAGTATAA
>JADMIH010000382.1 GCA_015478675.1 Chloroflexota bacterium
GGCTTGATCGGGTGACTGGTATCTCCGTGCCGCGTCGTTCCCTGCTCAACCTCCTTTCCCCCAATTGACGGAGACCACAATAGCTGCTGATTGATAAGCTCAAAGCATCTAAAATGGTCATATGGGGATTACAACGAATTATGAATTATGAATTGGGGCCTGAACTCGTAATTGATAATTCCTAGTCACTAGAGGCCGGATTATATAGGATGAAACAAAAGGAGTCAACTTTCTGGCGGGATGTGCAAAAGATTAAGTCCACTAATCGGGCCGCGCCAGCAGCGCGCGATACCTGCCACGCGGGTGCAGCGTGTACGAGCCGCAGCAGGCAGGCACCAGCACGGTTTCGTATTGCCCTAACCGCTCGCGCCAGCCGTCGCCCTCCATCTCCATTTCGCCCTCAGTTACAGTGAGCGCATGAAAAGTTGCGCCCTGCGTATCGAGGTGGATCGCTATGGACTTTGCTCCGAGCAAGTCGAGGGTAAAGTAAGGGCAAGTAACCAACTGCTGTCTGTCACCGTCACCGAGGGGAGACGAGTGATAGATCTCACCGGAGGCGGCGGGGTTAGATACGCTGATGCTCTGCTCGATATGCAGCTTGCGCCCTTCGCTTTGAGGGCGATTCCAGTCGAAGATGCGGTAAGTGAGGTCAGAGCTTTGCTGCACTTCGTAAACAAGGAGTCCAGGGCCAAGTGCATGTAGAGTACCGGCGCGGGTAATAAGCACATCGCCATCATGCACGGTGAGGTAGCGGGTTAGCTCAACCACAGTACCCTCCCGGATCGCATGCTCCAACGCCTCATTGCTCACCCCCGGTTTTACGCCGGAGATTAGCTGCGCTCCCGGCTCGGCGTGCAGCACGTACCACGCCTCCGTCTTGCCGAAGTGCCCAGGCCCCTCAAGGCGCTCGGCTTGCTCGTCGTTGGGGTGAACTTGCAGCGATAGCCACGCCTGGCAGTCGAGCAGCTTTATCAGCAAAGGGAAGCGAGCGCCTGTCTTTTCGACAACATAGCTCCCCAGCAGGTCAGGGCCGTAGCTTTGGGCAAGCTCCGAGAGGGTACGCCCAGCAAGCGGGCCGGATAGCACCCTCTCCTCCTCGTATATTATCCACGACTCGCCAACAGGCTTGGTGGAATCGGGCTTCAGATGGCGCCCACCCCACACGCGCTCCGCATAGCGCGGTTGTAGCCGCAACGCTCCAAGAGACTGCATACCGTCGCCTCCGTTGGTAATATTGCTCACACCCTGCGCAGTCTATTATTCCAGCTTACACGCTCCAACGCAAGTCTGCGGTATGTCAAGCCAGGGTGATTTCGCGTAAGGGTTTAGAGTTGGGGTGTAGCAATCTTCTTGGGGTAGCTGTGGAGGCGTACCCTTACCCACCCTCACCCCATGCCCCTCTCCCATGAAGGG
>JADMIH010000179.1 GCA_015478675.1 Chloroflexota bacterium
AGAGGCGGGGTGGAGGGAGAGGGAGAAAGCCCCCTTAGCCCCCCTCACCCCCAACCCGCCCTCACCCCATGCCCCTCTCCCTTCATGGGAGAGGGGCATGGGGTGAGGGCGGGTGAGGGTAGTTGAGCGCTACTCCTTGAAGATTGCTCCACCCCAACTCTGAACTCTTACGGAAACGACTGCCTTTTGTGACGAGCACTCTTTGTGATATGCTAGGGCAGTTATACATTGAGGGAGTAGCAATGACCTTTAGATTCTCTGTGGCGAAGAAGCTCGCCGCCACAACGGTGGCAACGCTTATTATTTTGGCTGCTGGAGGCTGTGGCGAGCCAGCCAGGTTACCTGCTGATCAGGTTATTGAGAAGGCCAGACCTGCGATGCAGGCTGTAAACTCTTTCCACTTTTCGCTGGAGACAAGCAAGCTGAGCAAGCCTATGCCCGGGCTTTTCATTACCAAAGCAGAGGGCGATGTGGCTAAGCCAGGCAAACTGGCGGGGAACCTGACGGCCACCGTCAGTGGGATGGCCGTGAACGTCCAGGTGGTGGTTGATGGTAAGAGCCAGTACATGACCGATGTGCTATCGGGCAAGTGGGGCGTTATGCCACCCGATTTCGACGTGGCGCAGTTCTTCGACCCGACGAAGGGTGTGTCGGATATTCTTGCCGGTGTGAAGAACCCCAGCAGCGATGGAAATGAAAACGTGGATGGAACGGATAGTTACCGCGTAAAGGGAGCCGTGCCTACAACCGCTCTCAAATCGCTCAGCCCCGAAGTAACTGCCACAGGAGATCTGACCACTACCCTCTGGGTAGGCTCAAGCGACTTTCTGCTTCGCCGTGTGCAGCTACAAGGCCCACTCATGACGGGCGAGCCATCAACTATAGTGCGCACAATCAACGTAAGCAATTACAACAAAAGTGTGAAGATCGAGACACCGGTAGTAAAGTAGCAAGGCGAACGCAAAGCAGAGGTAGAGCCACCTGTGAGCTTGCTAACCTGCTCGGTTAAACAGAAAACCCAGACAATCGCGAACGACCATCCGGGCTTCTGTTTATGTCCATAAGCTTCTTGTCTTACGACTATCTGCTTGCTGAACTCCCTCAGTATAGAGCTATCTTGATACACTGTCAATAGTCAGATTTAGAAGTTTTCCACATCTGACTTTGCTTGAACCAGTGGCTTTTCCTGCGACCTGGGCAATGGCATCACTTTTGCACTTACCGCCAATATGTCGGAAGGCCCAGAGCTACACAGGTTATCAGCGGAGTTGCACGCCGAGTTTGCGGGCAGCCAAATCGTTGCTGTAGAGAGCCGCCTCAAAAGGGCCAGGGCGTGGCTGCAAGAGCACCCTGGCCTTGTCGAAGGGTGCGAGATCAAAGGCATCTATGCGGCGGGCAAAAACATGATCTGGGATTTGGAAGATCACATCTATTTCCAGATACACTTGCTGATGTTTGGCAAGATCAGAACTTACTCCCTCCGTCACCGCGTCGAATATGACCGTTTCACCCGCGCCGTGATCGTTTCAACGTCCAGGCAGGCTGTGCTAACAAATGTGCAGGTCTTCAATATCGGCATCGGCAATCCTTTTGAAGAGATACAGAGCCTGCGAGAGATAGGCCCCGATATCTGTGCCGTCCCCTTCGATACCACGCTCTTCCTGGAGCGGCTAAATCGTCTCGATAATCTGGATAAGGAGATCGGCCCAACGCTCCTTGAGCAAAGTGTGGCGGCGGGGCTTGGCAACTACCTGAAAAGTGATATTCTCTTTGAGTGCAGGATAAACCCCTGGAAATTGGTGCGTGATCTGACGCTGGCGGAAGAAGAATGCCTCGCTGAGACGATACCGGCGGTCTCGCAACGGGCGCTACACAGCCGGGGGCAGACTGTAACCGATGAAGTGCTGGCGCGGCTGATCTCCAGCCCTGACGGTCCGGCGCTGAGGTGGCGCGACAAACACTGGGTCTTTCGCCAGTCGAGCCGCCCTTGCAAGGTGTGCGGCACACCCATCAGACAGCAGAGGCAAGGTCCAGGTTCGGGCCGAATAACCTTCTACTGCCCTGCTTGCCAGCGATGATCTCTATCGGAAGGTTGAGGGCATGATACCGAGCTGGTTGCGATACTTCGTAACGGTGCGGCGCGCAACGCGTATCCCTTGCTCGTTTAGCCTGTGAACTATCTCTTTGTCGGTCATCGGCCTCGGTTCTTTTGTGATTATCTCCTTGATCACATCTTTAGCCGATAAAGAAGCAGAAAAAAAGTCACTGAAAGGTATCACTTGCTTGTTGGGAAGCATAACATACTTGTCGGCGGTGGCGCGGCTGACGGTGCTTTCGTGTATGCCTAGATACTGGGCTATTTGCGCCCTGGTTAGCGGTTTCAAGTGGCGCACACCATACCTGATGAACTCTTCTTGTACCTTGATGAGGCACTCTGTGATGCGCCTCATTGTTTCCCTGCGCTGGTTGATGTTCGATATAAAGAGCTTAGACCTATTGACATAACGACGTATATGGTCGCGCTCGCCATCCGACAGCGCCTCAAGCGAATGTCCATTGTCGGTTGCAAGCTTCTGATAAAGTGGATTGACCCTCAGGCTGAAGCGGTAAGTCTCAACCACTTCCGGCTCCAGATTACCGTCGCGCAGGTGTATTATCACGTCCGGCATCACAAAGCGTGTTGGCGATGGAGAGCGCCAGGAACGTCCCCTGGGCGCTTCTTGCAGTGGGCGCGGCTGCATATACCTTTTGATAAAGTCGCGTACTTCTACGACGTGCTCATAGCCGGTGCCCAGAGCCTGCGCTATTATGGTGTATTTGTGCTCGCCTAGCTCGGTAAGGTGGAGATCGATGATCTCCTCCACATATGGGATTATCTCGACCTGCCCACGCTCTTTTATCTCTTCTAGCTGTATCTGCAAGCACTCACGCAGGTTGCGTGCGCCCACTCCTATGGGGCCGGTGCGCTGCAATAAATAGAGCACGCGCTCTACACGCTCTAGAGGCACTTCCAACTGGAGCGCGGCAGCCTCAACACTACAACTTAAGAAACCTCGCTCATCGAGGTTGCCTACCAGATATTCGGCGATAGAGTAGTCCTCTTCCGGCAGTGACACCGCGAGGTCGGAGAGGAGTTGCTCGGCCATGCTAGCTTCCGTAGCCACCAGCGTCAAAGGGTCGAACTCTTCTTCATCGGCTATAACTGCGCCTGGCTCACGATACCTGTACTCTTCCGTGTCATAGTCGTCGTCAGATATACTCCCACTCTGCGCCTTTTCTATGTTGCGTGATGCTTCATCGTTGGCAGGTGGGGAGGGTATGACTGATTGCATACAAACAGGGCAATAGAGGCCCGTTGTGCCTGCGCCACAGGAGGTGCACGTGGTGCTTTCCACGCTTTCGAGGGCGGGATTGTCCTCCAGCTCAACTCGTACCATTTGCTGCAATTCAAGGGAGGATAAGGCCAGAAGCTGGTTGACCATGATCAGGGTTGGAGAGACCCTCATAGCCTGTTCTGGCATCATCTCCATTTGCATATTCTGGTCCAAGCACGACCTCCTACCCGGGTTTGGGGCCGCTTCTTACGCTCGGCGCGGCCACGCACGCTCATTATACCCTCCTTCATTTTGGCATGCAAGAGCCGCCCGCTTCGTAACTGTGCGCGAATCTCCAATGCTGGCATACATCTTGCAAAATAGATTTGCGATTACGTGGGCGCACACTCTCAGGAGGGGTATAAATGATTGCTAATGAAGCTGAGCTAGCCCAGCGTGCTTCTAATTATGACCGCGCCGCCTTTGCAGAATTGTACAACGCATACGTTGATAGAATTTACAAATACATATACTACAAGGTTGGGAATGCTCCCGATGCTGAGGACCTCTGCGAGCAGGTATTCTTGAAGGCGTGGGAGGCAATTGGTCGCTACACCTGGTGTGGTTATCCCTTCTCCTCCTGGCTGTACAAGCTGGCACATAACCTGGTGGTAGACCACTATCGCACGCGCCGTGAGACGCTGCCTATCAGTGATGTAATCTCTACAGCCGACGAGCCTGTCGATCCGGAGAACGCGCTGCATAGCGCGCTCGAGGCCGCAGGCTTAGATGACGCTATTTCGCACCTCACCTCGGAGCAGCGGCAGGTTATCTCTCTCAAGTTTGTCGAAGGCTATGAAAACGCAGAGATAGCCCGGATGATGAACAAACGTGAGAGCGCTATCCGCGCCCTACAGTATCGCGCTTTGAGAAGCCTCCAAAGCATACTCGAAGCCGAAGAAGTAAAAGAGCTGGAGTTCGGCCTCGGCCTGATGGATGCGGCAGCAAGCTAGGGCCTGAAGGTGAGAGGCTTTTATTCATGAAAACAGACGCAGCTTGTAAGCTGCGTCTGTTTTCATGTTATCGGTAGCTACTTATCCTCGCTGCTTACTATGTCGAAGTTGAAGGCGCAGAGCTTTGAGTGGGAGAGTAGGCCCTGCCTGTTGATTGTGAGCATGTAGCCCTGCTCGCGGTCGGCGGGCGAGTAGAACTCATTTCTCCTTTCCAGGAAGGCTTGCTGCGCGGCTTCGGTTATCGCTTGCACGCGATCCGGCTCTGTGACGAGCACAAACTTGTCGCCACCCATGTGTCCCGCAAAGTCGTCCACTCCTCCCACATCCTTAACCGCCTGCGTCAGGGTGAGCCCCGCCATCTTTATCATCTCATCACCTTCCAGGAACGAGTAAGACTCGTTGTATGGCGTGAAGTTTTCTATATCTGTGTAGATAATGGCCCACGGACGCTCAGGGTTAGAGGTTCGCTCCTGTATTTTGTCTTCTACTGCTTGCGGTCCCGGCATGCCGGTCAACTCGGAGATGGTGTCGTGGTAAAGGTGGTGGAGCTGGGCGCGCACGCGTACGCTCAGTTCATCGGCATCGAATGGCTTTACTATGTAATCATCCGCCCCGCGCTGGTAGCCCATCACCTTGTTTGGTACAGCGCTACGGGCGGTAAGCATAATAACCGGTATATGATTGAGCCGCGTGTCTTGCTGCATCAAACGGCAGACCTCGTAGCCGTCCATACCGGGTAACATCAGGTCGAGAATAACCAGATCAGGGGCAGATTCACCCAGTACCTGCAAGGCTTCCTCACCGGAATAGGCGTGCACAGTCTGGTATCCCTCACTGTGCAGATGCTCCTCAAGTAGCTCTACAATGACAGGCTCGTCGTCAACGATCAGTATTTTACTCATAGAAGCTGCTTACGTTCCAGGTCCGATATACCGTGAGCTGTTTTTCTAATAGAGGGTTGCCGCAGTGATCTTAGCTTTAGTTACCTGCGCAACCCGCGAGCGATGTGTCGCAAGGCACGCTCGGACCCTTGTGCTTGCTACAGGAGTAATAAGCAAGAGTTGGACCATAAATCTTGCTCAACGTGCTGTATATTTCGTATCTACCCGATTTGCCTTGAGTTCCGGTGATAAGCTATGTAGCCATAGGGCTATAATTAATATCAACAGCAACGCAGACGAAAGGCTGCGTTGCTGTTACATCACGGAAGGGGCCAACGAGTATAGGGCTGGGCCGCGTTCTGGGTGAGTTAGCGCACCTGCACGCTAAAGTAACGGCTGGCCCGCACCTGCCTCCACTTTACTTCAGGAGGAGAGGCCGAACTCTTTCAGTTTCTCGTAAAAGACGGGGCGGTCCAGGCCCAGGATGCGAGCGGCTTCGCTACGGTCTCCCTGGGCAGATTGCATTGCTTCGGTGAGGGCCATTTTTTCGATCTGCCCCAGTATCTCCGCCAGCGTCGTTCCCTCGTGTACCATGCGCGCCACGTCAACAATCTGGCGGTCGTTGAAGTTGGAGAGGAGTATGTTGTGGCTGGTTACAACTCCGCCCTGCGCCATGACCACAGCGCTCTGTACGGTGTTTTCAAGCTCGCGCACATTGCCGGGCCAATCGTGCTTCATCAGCACTTGCATCGCTTCTTCGGAGATGCGCGCAGGGGGCGCCGTCTGGCTGTAGCGATGCTTATCGAGAAAGTGCTCAACGAGCAGCGGTATATCTTCCTTGCGCTCGCGCAAGGGCGGCATAGCGATACGGATCACTTTGAGCCGGTAGTAAAGGTCTTCGCGGAAGCGCCCGGCGGCCACCTCTGCTTCGAGATTCTTGTTGGTGGCAGCGATCACCCGCGTATCTACTTTGATAGGAATCGAGCCGCCCACTCGCTCGAACTCGCGCTCCTGAAGCACCCTCAGCAACTTACGCTGTGTATTTAGCGTCATTTCGCCAATCTCGTCAAGGAATATGCTGCCCTTGTGGGCCATCTCGAAGCGGCCTTTGCGCTGCACGATGGCGTTGGTGAAGGCTCCCTTCTCATGCCCGAACAACTCGCTCTCAAGTAACGTCTCAGGCAGGGCCGCGCAATTCACCTTGACGAGCGTTCCGTGACGGTAAGTAGAATAGGAGTGGATGACATGTGCTACAAGTTCCTTGCCGGTGCCTGTCTCACCTGTGATGAGGACGGTGGCATCGCTGCCTGCGGACCTACCTACTATCTGGTAAATCTCGTTCATGGCAGGCGAGGTGCCGATGATGCGTTCCGAGGGATCACGCGGCTCCATTTGAGCTTTGAGGTTTCGCACCTCTTCCTTAAGCTGCTGCCTCTCAAAGTAGCGGTCTATATTATAGAGTACGTCGTCTAGCTCGAAAGGCTTGGTAATGTAGCCGTATGCCCCGAGTGAGGAAGCCTGGATAGCTATGTTAGGTGAGCCGTAGGCGGTCATGAAGATGACCGGCACCTCTCCTTGCTTTTCTCGAAGCTGCTTGAGGACATCTATGCCTGTCATCCCAGGCAAACGCATATCCAGAAGCACAAGGTCGTGGGAACCTTCCTGTAGACCATTCAGCGCCTCTTCGCCTGTAGTGGCCTCGCTTACCGTATAGTCCTCATCTTCGAGGAAAGTTCTGAGTAAAGCCCGTATAGCTGCGTCGTCGTCGGCTATCAGAATATTACGAGCGCTATTTACAGCGCCGTTCTTGCTCCTGGCTTTTTGTGTTGAAGTCACTGGGAGGCCTTCTTTCTCGAGGTCGTTTTCGTGAGCGCTCGAAAGGGGTATATCGGAGCCTGGGGGCATCTCCATTATGATGGTCCCTCGTACCGTCATGCGCGAAAAACCTCGGAAGTGCGTTATTCTATGCAGCCGCTATCGACGGAAAAGTTAATTTCAGCAAGCTCATTATATACAATTGAGCCTGCCACGTCAATTGTGCGACAGCGAGTAAGAGTTCAGAGTTGAGGTGGAGCAATCTTCCTGGGGTAGCGCTCACCTACCCGCACCTACCCTCACCCCCGATCCCACCCTCACCCCCAACCCCTCTCCCATGAAGGGAGAGGGGGCTTTGTGCATGGTGAGTGTACAGGGGACACCCCTGACGGGGTTACAAGGGTGATTAAAGCCCCCTCTCCCTTTGTGGGAGAGAGGCATGGGGTGAGGGCAGGTACGCCCACACAGATACCCCAAGAAGATTGCTCCACCCTAACTCTGCACGCTTACGACAGCCAGTAAATGTTCAGATTAGGGGTGGAGGGGCATAGCCGCCGATACTCCCCAGCAATAAAACCCCCTCTCCCTTCATGGGAGAACAACTGTATCCCCTGTGCCCTCA
>JADMIH010000180.1 GCA_015478675.1 Chloroflexota bacterium
TGAAAATGAGAAGGGTAGTAGTATAGAGGGGTGCTAAATCACTCGTATTTTCATCGGTAATGGTGGCCCACAGGGTCATGGCTTACTCTGAACACTTACGGTGAACGCACGTTCCTTTTCTTCGATGCAAAAACAAAAGAGCAACGCCCCAAAGTGAGGCTATTGCTCTTATACATGTCGGAAAAAATGTCCCTGCGTTCAGAAGGGCAAGCTATGCCTTAGCCTGCTAGCGGCCATAGGTTATATAGTAGCAACTCCAGGCGCTTTGCATACCTATGCTCCAGGCTTTTGCTGTGGCAAAGATCTGCGACTTCGCATCGTAGATGCTGTTGTAGCGGTAAGGGTTCCAGCGTCCACGCCAGGTGGTTGGAGCATACTGGTAGAGGCCCAGCCATAAGCCGCCGCCCCCCGACGCGTACTGATTGCCACTCGATTCACACATCATTACGCGGTACATTTTGTCGAGGCTCTGCGGATAGGGGTACATAGCTTTGGCCTGCGCCATCCACAGCTTGTACTGGCTAATCGTTGAGAGCGAGGCCGCTTCAGCCGTGCTGTGGTTACCCGACGCCGCAAATGGAGCGACAAGCGCTGCCACTGCGACCACCAGTAGAACCCTCGACAAACGGACGCGCACCGACCAACGAATTGATTTCATATCTTCCTCCTTGCCCGATTTCATACGATAAGACTGCCCTCTTTAATATGCGCCGGAGGGCACCAGACGATAGTAGCAAAGGCTTGAGGGATATGTCAATAGATTCTGACCAAAGTAGGGGCTGCCTGGGGTGATAAATACGATATAATACGTAGTTATATCTCAATAAACCTGTAGTGAAACGCTTAGAGGGTGTCCTGGCGCAAACGCTCGACCAGGCCCGAATAGCGCTGGGTGGAGCTGTTGTTGATGACAGCCCGCCTCACGGCTTCCTGGGAACCCGCCAGCACTACCAGACTCCTGGCGCGGCTCACGGCTGTATATAGCAGGTTCCGCTGTAACAATCTGCCGTGCTGAGGGAGCACGGGCATGATCACCGCCGGGTACTCGCTGCCCTGTGCCTTGTGCACAGAGATAGCATAAGCATGCGTTAGCTCGTCAAGCTCCTGAAAGGTGTACGGCACCGTCCACTCCGCGTCGAAACTGACAAGTACAAGCTGCTCCTCAAGGTCGATGCGTACAATGCGCCCCAACTCACCATTCGATACCTGACGGTCATAGTCATTCACCGTCTGCATTACTTTGTCGCCAACCCGAAATACCTTGTTACCGAAACGCCTCTCGTCCTTTGAGGCATCAGGGGGGTTTAGCACCAGTTGCAAGCTGGCATTTAGCGTCTCTATCCCGCAGATGCCGCCGTAAGTAGGCACGATAACCTGTATATCCTCGATGGGGTCGAGGCCAAAGTGCTGCGGTATGCGGCGCGTCGCCAGGTCAACCACGAGCTGCGCGCACTGGGCAGGGCCTGGTTCGTTCAGGAAGAAGAAGTCTTTTACTTCACGCCCCATCACCGGCGCCTCGCCGCGATTGATGCGGTGAGCATTGGAGACGATTGCGCTCCCTTCCGGCTGGCGGAAGATAGTTTCGAGAGTGATAACAGGCGCAACGCCACTGGTGATGACATCGCGGAAGACCGCGCCCGGTCCCACCGGGGGCAGCTGGTCGGCATCACCCACCAGGAGCAGGTGCGCGCCCAGAGGCACAGCCTTGAGCAGCGCCTCGGCTAAGGGTAAGTCCATCATAGAAGCTTCGTCAATGATCACAAGGTCAGCGTTGAGAGGAACTGCCACCTCGTAGCGCCCGCCGGGTTTTAGCTCTAGCAGGCGGTGAATTGTGCTTGCGGGCACACCTGTGGCCTCCGACAGCCGCTTGGCAGCTCTGCCTGTGGGCGCAGCAAGGCTCACGGTGCCACGCTTGGCTTTGACGAGCCGAACGATACCGCGCAGTGTGGTGGTCTTTCCTGTGCCGGGGCCTCCGGTCATCACGACCACGTGCTTGGTAAGAGCGGCGGTGATAGCGGCCTGCTGCTGCTCACTTAGTTGGAAACTCTCTCTCGCCGCAAGGTAGCGCCATGCTGTATTCCAATCGGTTCTTTGGAAGGCCGCAAGCCTGTCGTGCTGTGCCCGCAAGAGGGTGTGAACTGAGCCTGCTATAGAGATCTCACCGCTATGCATTTCGGGGAGATAAGCGACGCGCTCATCAGCGGCCTGGCTCTGCATCGCGTCAAGCTCGATATAGCCGCCTTCAACCATGGAAGGAAGGGAGGCGCTCAGCTTTTGCGGGGCGATCTGGAGGAGGTCGGCGGCCTTCACAATCAGATCACTATGCGGCAGAAAAACATGACCGGAAGCGGCAGCCTCGCGCAGTACATGGGCCAGCCCTGCCCCTATCCGCTGAGGAGCATCGGCTTGTATGCCTGAGCGCGCGGCGATTGAGTCTGCGACTTCAAAGGAGATGCCGTAGATTTCGGCGGAAAGCCTGTAGGGCTGCTGGCGCACCACTGCCTCGGAAGCGCTGCCGTACTTGCGCAGGATCCTCACCGCGAGCGCCACAGGCAATCCCTGGTCTTGCAAAAACGCCATCAGCTCTTTAAGTGCGCGCCGTTCGGCCCATGCTTCCGCGATGCTCAACGCTTTGCGCTTGCCGAGGCCAGGCACCTTCGCCAGGCGCTCAGGGTCGTTATCCAACACGTCAAGGGTTTCAAGGCCGAAGGCGTTTACGATGTGCTCGGCCATCACAGGTCCCACGCCCTTGAGCAGGCCGGAGCCGAGGTACTTCTTGAGGGCGGCGACGGTGCCGGGAGCGGCAGGCTGATAGCGTGTCACGGTGAACTGGCGGCCATACTGGGTGTGAGTAACCCAACGCCCCTCAAGCCGTACCCCTTCGCCCACGTTTATGGCAGGCAAATAGCCGGCGAAAGTAACCAGCTGCTTTTGACGCGGCACTTTCAGGCGGGCAACTGTGTAGCCGTTCTCCTCGTTGACGTAGGTGATCTTATCAACCACGCCATCCAGGGTTTCCAGAGGTTCTTGCTCCTGAGCGAAGGCCTCATCTGTGCGCTTACTCATTGAGGATGATATTACCACGTTAGTAGGAAAAGCGCCCTTCCGGGCAAGTATAACGGCCTAAATGCGGCTGAGGGCGCGAGGCCCTCAGCTTAATCTCCTAGAAAGTATGGAGCCAATAGTAAAGCTAGAACGGCAGCTCGTCAGGATCGACGTAATCGGCAGTTGCTGCCTTCGCCCCTCTAGGCTGAACAGGAGCATAGGCGCTGCTGCTCTTGCCCTTATCGCTGCGGCTGGCAGTTGCGCCTGCAAGCGCAGCTTCTTTGTCCTCCCTGGGGTCCTCGCCCGCGGGGTTCTTGCTGTCGAGGATCAGCATGTCGGAGGCGATAATCTCCGTCTTGTACTGCTTCTGGCCGTTAGACTCCCAGGAGCGGGTATGTATTCGTCCCTCTATATAAATGAGCCGCCCCTTTGAGAGGTATTCCGCGCAAAGCTGGGCCAGCTTATCCCAGACCACAATGCTGTGCCAATCCGTCTCCTCTTGCAGGCTGCCATCTTTGCCCTGCCACTGGCGGTTAGTGGCAAGGGATAGGGTCACTACCTGCACGCCACCACTCGTAAAGCGACTCTCCGGGTCCGCGCCCAATCTACCTATCAGTTGGACTTTGTTCAGTGTTCTCGCCATCTCTCTATATCTCCTATCACTTGGCTAAATCTCTGCGATACAATCGGTCACCTATCCCGCGCGAGTGGAGTCGAGCCTCGAGAACCGTGCACTCTCGCGGACGCTGTTTCCGCCCGGTATAGCCTTCAGCACCGGCCTGCCTACTGGAAGAGCCGCGTCCTCAGGCCTTTCAGCACTGCGCGCCTGGATCGCAGGCTCGGCGTTACGTTGAGGGCTCTCCCACGAAGGTGTGCTCTGGTTGCCCGCTCGTCCCGCCAGCTTTTCACGCAGGTCACGCATGCGCTCAGCGACCAGACGGTGATGATGGGCAGTCTCGTAGGCGTGAATGTAGTCGCCCAGCGTAAGCATCAACTTCATGAAGTCAAGCTCAGGCATCCGCATAGACATGCGGGAAGTAGGTTCACCGGCAGGAGAGACTCCACCTGTCGTCGTCCTTTTGCCAGGGCCATTGGCAATGCTGATCCTGTAGGGGAAGCGAGCAAAGCGGCCACCATCACCCTCGTCCCACTCAACGACAACGCTGCGGCTTTCAACAGAGCTGTCATCCCTTTGACTACCGCCAAACTTCTCCCATTTGCCTGCCGTTACAGGAGCAAAGAGGCGTTGGCAAACCAGATGCGACAGCAGGCGCGCATCGTCAAGATCAAGCCAGGCAGTGGCGTGACCCGTCTGGCGGTTCGTGGCGGCGTCGTAGCCCGCGATCTCAATCTTAATCTTGCTTATCCTTAATGCGTCGTAAACATTGAAGAAATGCTTGTTCGTGGCGTAGACGTAAATCTCCGGCGAAAGCCTGCCACCTCTCTCACGCTCTTCCACAATCTCGCTCCTTTCTCACTACTCTGAGCACGCTTGCCGTAAAACGTAAAAGGGACTATCAGGCCGCTTGCCGGCCCTCACAAGGCGGCTCAACAAACCCACATAGGAGCAGACTCGCGACATGAGAACAGTTGGTCGCTCCGCAGCCGCAACGCAGACCATGAGGGGTCGTATAGACCCATACAGCCTCGTCATCGCCATTCCGAACCAGATATACCCCTCGTGACCCCCTAACGCTAATGCGGGTGAGCGCACTCGAACGCTCATGCCTACCTAACAACTCAAACACAGCTATATCTCCTTATGAACGTTTGTTCTATTATAGCACCGATGTTCTATGTTGTCAATAGCTGAGAGCCATTTTCCACACTATTATCCCCAGGTTGTAAAGAGCAGCAAGAAAGATAACTGCTGCTCGTCGCAGAGGAAAAGGAGGGGTGGGGCCTCAACAGCAGAGATGGTTAGATGCGCAATGAAAGACGCCCATCCATGATGAGCACCATTTTGCTTGTTATTTCTCTCCCCGTTGAAGGCACACGAACAGATGCTAACTACGGTCTTGTAGCTGCTGTAACGCCAGCCGGAGGATGCGCTGCTGGGGTAGTGCCGAGAGACCACAGGCAAGGGTGTGCCTTGCCTCATCGCGACGGCCAACGGCAAGCTGTGCACGCGAGAGGGCAAGGTAAGCCGAAGCGTTCATCTGGTAGCTCTGCGCCACCATCTCTGCCTGTAACTCCACGCCATAGCGGAGCGCCGACAGGAACTCTGACATGCTTGAGCCTTGCTTCTCTTCCCAGGCGAGGGCCACCGCTTGCTCGACATGCAGCGCGATTTTCTCCTGGCGAGTAAGTAGCAGGTTAGGCTCGCGGCGGCTGGGCGCGGGTGGTCTGCCAAGCGTAGCTGTCACGGGCCTCATCTGGGAATACGTGGCCGCTCTGGAATGAGCAGGTAGGCTCACCCCTTTGTAGGGGGCCGCACTCATGCTACGTTTGCCCGCAAAAAAGAGCGCCGGACGGACGCCCCACAGCTTCAGGGCGAGATAGCAGCAGGCAAGCCCAACGACGCCGAAGATCGCCAGCATCCACAGCAGACTGCTAGTGGGCTGGCTTGCGGCCATGAGAGGAGTGTTTGCCGACTGAGGAGCCTGCTGTGAGTTACCCGGCAGTGCGGCGATAGCTACCACTTTGTTTTTGTCGGCGGCAGGCAGCGGGGCCAGCCCGCCACCCTGAGCCGTCAACCCCTCTACTGCCCCCGGCATGGCGGGCGCGGCAGAGGCGTTAACCAGCAGCCATGAGACAGTGCCACGACGGCTAATGCTAAGTGTTTCAGCTTTGTCGTCCTGAGGCTGTGCGGCAAGCTGTGCGAAACCGTAGTTGAGTATATCGGTGCTGTCAGCGTACCAGCGAGGCGCATTCAACACAACAGAGATAAGGCGGCGACCATCGCGGGTAGCAGAAGTCACCAGGCACAAGCCGCCGGCATCGGTCCAGCCGGTTTTGATGCCATCCGCCCCTGGATAGCGAGTAAGCATCTCATTGGTATTCAGGAGCGGATGCCCAGGGGCGTCGTAGGATACCTGGCGGACAATGTCGTTGAATATAGGGAAGTGAAGAGCATACCAGGCAAGGCTCGCCAGGTCATAAGCGCTGGAGACGTGACCGTCGGCGTCAAGGCCATGCGGGTTGATGAAGCGGCTGTCGGTCAACCCAAGCTGCTGCACGCGCACATTCATCATCTTGACGAAGCGGGCGACGGGGTCTTTGAGCGTGGGGTCTGCTGTCACGACTTTAGAGCCGAGCGTGCGCGCGATAGTCATGGCGGCGTCGTTGCCGGAAGGGAGGAGCATACCGTACAAAAGATCGCGCAACTTTTGCTCCTCACCGCTTTGCAATCCCATAGTAGACTGGCCGACAAGGTCTTCAGGGGCTACCGTCATCGTCTCATCGAGCTTGCCATATTCCATCGCAAGGATCGCGGTGAGGATCTTGGTCGTACTGGCGGGGGCAAGCTGGGCATGCGGGTCTTTTGCGTAGAGAATACGACCTGAGGGGTATTCAACCACTATAGCCGCGCGGGCGCTAATGTCGGGCACAGCAGCAGGCGGCTGCTGCTGTAGCGATGCCGCGCTACCGGTGCCAGGCAAAGCGCCTACGAGAAGCAAAAAGACTATCTGTAGAGGGAGGACGAACTTAGCTCTTGAGACCCAGAATGACATGTGGAAACCCCCGGCAACAATCGGTGTGAGAGGCGGAGAAGCAATTGCTTTTCCGTGCAGGGCAGTATATCAGTTTGGATAACGGGTGGCTAGGGCTTTTCCACCGGATGTGCAAAATACATATTTGTGCTTTTCACGGCCCAAGGAAGCAGGTTACATGGAACGCTGGAAGGCAAGCCCCAGCTTATCTAATATCTGCTCATATACAGGCTGAACCACACGTATGAAGTCGCAAAGACGCTCTGCAACTTCATTGGCTCTGGCATCGTCCAGGGGCCAGAGGTGCTGCGTTTCATACAAACGCGCCCAACCACGATCCCACTCCTCAAGCCACACCGTGGAGCCAAGTTGCGACTGGATTTCCAGTATGCACCTGTCTAGCTCTTTATAGATGCTGCGATTGCGCTCTGGCGATGCCTCAAAGTGGAGGCCAACTTCCAACTGAGCGGCCCGCTCATGGATGGAGACCTCATAATGCACAGAATTGTCAGGCCCAAACCAGAACTTGACGAGACGCGACCTTGCATGCGACTGCATACCTTCTAAAGCGCCTGGGGGAGCGCAAATAATCGATGCTGCAACCCGCTGCAAAAAGGTTGCGGGCCTGAGATTGCCCTCAGCAGCTCGAGAGGCGTCAAAGGCTCTATCCATTGTTCTTTCTGCTTTAGCTGGAGTGGGTTCGATAGTATCAATAGTATCCAGGCGTATGCTCTCCTCTTTCTAAATAGTACCGGTGCCCTAACAAATAGCGGCCAGGATATTATACAATGCAAGCAGGTGATACTCACAATGAGAAAATTGTGGTAAATGTTCAGACTTGAGGTGGAGCAATCTTCTTGGGGTAGCTGTGTGGGTGCAGCGCCACCCGCCCTCACCCC
>JADMIH010000181.1 GCA_015478675.1 Chloroflexota bacterium
ATAGATTGTTTACAGGAAAGCCGTAAACCTCTCCGAGCGGATGCTGCGGCACTAGTACAGCTTGGCCTAAAAGGACCAGCAGTTTCGCAGGCAACAGTGTGGTCATGACAGGTTCTATAATGTGGGCTTATTTGAGCCAAGCTGTACTAGCTGTCTCCTCTTCAAGCAAGCGGATGTACCGCTCTGTGCGGAACTTTGCCTGGGCTGTGTAGCTGCGAGTATATGGTCGCTTGTCAATGTGTCAAGGGTTGTACCTTGACCCCGCCGCCTCGAAAGCGTATAGTTATTCAAGAGAGTAGCGTCCTGCATGGGCGCATCAGGCGCGAGATCCCCTGCGCCTTTTTCTTATTCGCCGCCGGGCACCTAATCACGAGCTTAGTTATAGAAGCTAGAGAAGGATAGAGTTTTCATGGCACAGAGACCAGCCAAACCGCGTACTCTGGGCGAGCTTCGCCAGAGCGAGTACCAGGTGCTTCCCGTGAAGGAAGAGATGCGCAAGAACCTCATTCGCAAGCTGCGCGACAACCAGCCTATATTTCCTGGCATCATCGGCTACGAAGATACAGTTATCCCACAGGTAGAGAACGCGATTCTCTCCGGGCAGGATATAATATTCCTTGGCGAGCGCGGGCAGGCCAAGACCCGCCTGGCCCGCGCCATGATCAACCTGCTCGACGAAGAAATCCCTATCATCAAAGGGAGTGAGGTCAACGACGACCCGTATGACCCTATCAGCGCGGAGGGCAAGGCGCTCGTCGCCGAGCACGACGACCTCGTTGAGATCGAGTGGATACCCCGCGACATGCGCTACGGCGAAAAGCTCGCCACCCCCGACATCACGATAGCAGACCTCATAGGCGAGATAGACCCTATCAAAGTGGCGGAAGGCCGCTATCTCTCTGATGAAATGACCATCCATTACGGCTTACTACCCCGCACCAATCGCGGCATCTTCTGCATAAATGAGCTACCCGACCTTGCCGAAAGAATACAGGTGGGCTTGCTCAATATCCTCGAAGAGCGCGATGTGCAGATCAGAGGCTACAAGGTGCGCTTGCCCCTCGACATCTATCTGGTGGCCTCCGCCAACCCTGAAGATTACACCAATCGTGGGCGCATTATCACACCCCTCAAGGACCGCGCAGGCTCGCAGATACGCACTCACTACCCGACAACGCTCGACCAGGAAATGGACATCATGGAGCAAGAGCGGCAGAATTTCTCCACGAGCGGCTATGAAGTGGAAGTGCCTCAGTACATGAAAGAGGTAATCGCCGAGATAACACATCTGGCCCGCCGCCACCCCGATATCTCGCAGAGATCAGGCGTGTCGGTGCGCGTCTCTATCGCCAACTACGAGAACCTTATCAGCAACGCCCTCAAACGCTCTATCAAGCTCAACGAGAACCGCGTAGTGCCTCGCATCTCCGACCTATCATCGCTCGCCGCCTCAACTGCCGGTAAGATTGAGATCGAGTCGGTAGGCGACGTACGCGAGGACAAAGTTATTGATAAGTTGATACAGGGCGCTGTGCTGGCCGCCTGGAATCGTCGCTTCTCTGTGGGCGATTTTGATGATGTAGTAACCCGCTTCCACAATGGCATGACCATCGAGATCAGCGACACAATGCCCTCTATGGAGTATGTACACCAGGCTTCCGACTTGAAAGGGATGAAGAGCGCTATCACCAAGCTGGAGGCGCAAGGCAAGCCTACCTCAGCCGCTGCTGCCGTAGAGTTTGTGCTCGAAGGTTTGCACCTCAACCGCCGCCTGAACAAAGACAAGTCCTCCGGCACAGTGAGATACCGACGGTAATTGTGAATGACCAATTACGAGTGATAGGTATTCAATTCATAATTCATAATTTCCCATGTACTGCCAGCACCTGACTCTCGATGAGTTTCGCAACTACCGTCATCTGCAACTTGATCTGTCGCAGGGGGTCACGGTGCTTCAGGGGGACAACGCATCAGGCAAGACCTCGCTCCTTGAGGCTCTCTATCTCCTCGCCACCACGCGCTCACCACGCGCCGTTTCCGACCTTGAGTTGATCAATTTCGCCGCGCCCAACGACCTGGGGTCGCCGCCCTTTGCCCGTGTGACGGCCCAGGTGGGAAGGGCGCACGGCCCTCTCGCTGTTGAGATCCTTGTGGTGCGCGAGGAGGAGCCTGCGGGGCCTGGCGGTCTGGCAGCTTCGGCTCAAGCGCGCAAGCGGATCAAGGTAAACGGCGTGGCGCGCCGCGCCATAGACCTTGTGGGGCAGGCGAACGTAGTCCTCTTCACCCCACAGGATGTAGACCTGGTCACAGGACCGCCTACCTTGCGCCGCCGCTATATGGACGTTACCATCTCGCAGATGGATCACCGCTATGTGCGCCTTCTGTCGCAGTATATGAAGGTGCTAGCGCAGCGTAATTCGCTCCTCAAAGGGCTGCGTGAGCAGGGGCGTGGCTCAGGCTCGCGGGACGTGGCGGAAGAGCTTGCCTACTGGGACGACGAGCTTGTGCGGCATGGCTCCTACATAGTGCTACGCCGAGAGTTATTTGTGACTCGCCTGTCGAGCCGCGCTGAGGCTATACACCACTTACTGGCGGGCACCGAGGCGGGCAACGGTCACGCCGATACACGCAAGATGCTGCGCGAGCGGCGACCCACCGCCGAGCTTGGCTTAAAGTTGAGCTACCCTTCCATTGTAGCTCCCGAGGCTCGCAAGGCGCTGGTGCCCGATCTTTTATCGCAGATCGAGGCTGAAAGCGCGCTGGCAACACTGGGGGCCGACGAATACACCGCAGCCCCCGATGTAGCGGCTATCAGAGGCCGCATTCCTCATCTTGAACTACATCTGGAAACGATAGCGGCGGAGTTCAAAAAGCAGCTTGAAGATTTGCGCCCGCAGGAGGTGCGCCGAGGAGTGTCGCTGCTTGGCCCTCACCGTGACGACCTGCTATTCCAACTGGGCGATTTGCCGTTGAGCGCTTACGGCTCACGCGGCCAGCAGCGCACCGCCGTGTTAGCTCTGAAGCTGGCAGAAGTAGACCTCATGACCGCCGAGACGGGCGACACACCCATCCTCCTCCTGGATGACATCCTATCTGAGCTAGATGCCAGCAGGCGCGGCTATTTGCTCAACACGATAGGGAGCCAGCAATACCAGGCGCTAATCACCACCGCCGACCTCTCAGGCTTCGACCCCGCCTTCCTGGAACGCGCCACCCTGCTGGCGGTGCGGCAGGGTGAGGTGGGGTCGTGAAACGTGAGGAGTATTGCGTACTGTGTAGGAATAAAGATGTGCCTTTTCTGTTGCCTTGCCTTTAGCGCTTCGGGAGCGAATCGGCCTCTTGTGCCCTGGATACGCCTGCACGATGAGATTGACTTGCAACCCACTGCCCCCTATAATCCCATTGCAACTGACTATCCTTAGCCCTCGAGAGCTACTCGAAGTACGGATCACCCGGACCAGGGGAAGTGCCGCCTCGATCCTGAAAGGAAAAGAGATGGAAGTCTACGATAGCATTCTCGATACGATTGGCGAGACGCCGATCGTGCGTATGTCGCGGCTTGGCAAGGGCCTCAAGCCCTCCCTCTTTGCCAAGCTGGAGATGTTCAACCCCGGTAATTCGGTGAAAGATCGCATCGGCATAACGATGATACGCGCCGCCGAAGAGCGCGGCCTGCTCAAGCCTCATGGCACCATAGTTGAGCCTACCTCCGGCAATACAGGCACGGGGCTGGCAATCGCCGCTGCTATCCTGGGCTACAAGACCCTCTTTGTGATGCCTGATAAGGTGTCGCAGGAGAAGATAGCCCTTCTCAAGGCATACGGCGCGGAGGTCGTGACTACCCCCACTTCGGTGCCGCGAGAAAGTCCCGAAAGCTATTATAGTGTGGCCGACCGCCTCACCCGCGAGATACCGGGTGCATTCCAACCCAACCAGTATTTCAACCCGGCTAATCCCCGCACCCACTACGAAACAACTGGGCCCGAGATATGGCGGCAGATGGACGGCAAGGTGGACGTGCTGGTCTGCGGCGTAGGCACAGGGGGCACCATCTCAGGCATCGGCAACTTCCTCAAGGCGCAAAACCCCGGCGTGTGGGTGGTGGGCGCCGACCCCGAAGGCTCAATCTACACAGGTGATCGCGCGCGTCCGTATAAAGTAGAAGGCATCGGCGAAGACTTCATGCCCGGCACCTTCGATAGCAATGTCGTGGACGAGTGGCTCATGGTCACCGACCGCGACTCGTTTGACACCGCCCGCCGCGTGACCCGCGAGGAGGGCATCCTCATCGGAGGCTCAGGTGGCACTGCTGTGTGGGCAGCCTTGAAGGTGGCCGAGCGCATGGGTGAAAGCAAAAACATCGTGGTGCTGCTTCCCGACACCGGGCGCGGCTATCTCTCCAAACTCTACAACGACGCCTGGATGCGCGACAACGGCTTCCTCGATAGGTTGCCCACTCATGCCCGCGTGCGCGACCTTGTAGCCAAGCGGGGCCGAGAACTTCCCACGCTTGTGACTGTACCCGCCGATAAGACCGTGCGCGAAGCCATAGAGCTGCTGCACCAGTATGGCATCTCGCAGCTTCCTGTGACCCGCGCAGGGGTGGGTAACGGCAACGGGCAGGGGCCTTTCAACGATGTTCATTCAATGATCGGCTCAATACAGGAGCGCAACCTGCTGGAGCGCGTCTTTCGCGATTCGAGCCTGGTAGATGAAAGTGTAGAGGGCGTGATGGACCCTCCATTCCCGCTAGTAGACGTAGCGGAAGAGGTAGAGCGAGTGGTGCCCGCACTGCTCGCGAATAACTCGGCTGTGCTGGTTGAAGAAGCAGGCCAACCGCTAGGGCTGATCACCCGCAGCGATCTGCTGGAGTTTGTAGCTCACAGCAGCAGGCGGTAATCAAATACACGAAGACCCAACACTTCAGCCACAGCCTGTTGAGCACACCTACTGCTGTAGGAAAATAACTGTGAAGTAGTGATAGCCTTTACTGTCTGTGGCTTCACCTACGCCCACCTGTGTGAAGCGCGGGTCCATGATGATCTCACGGTGCGGTGGGGAGTTCATGAAGGCGTTGTAGGCTTGCAAAGAGCTTGTGGCCTGGCTGTAGTTGTTGTTGTGGATTATCTCGCCTGCGGTCTTAAAGCCGATGTTACTACTCTTGAGCATCGTCAGGAAGTTAGCACCTGCCGGCGTTGTATGCGAGAAATACTGGTTGTTTGCCATGTCCTGCGAGCGGCTGAGCGCGATTGTGGCTAATCTGCTGTCGAGAGTTACAGGCACGAAGCCCGCTGCCTTACGTGCCCCGTTGATGCGGACCATGAGGTCGTTCTCGGCGCTGCTAAGCGCTCGTTGGCCTGCAACCTGTTGTGTGCCGCCCTGGCCACTGCTTGAAGAGGGTGCAGGGCGCGGTGCGGTCTGCGTTATGGCTTGCTCCAGGCTCATCGCCTGTGTTTGGGCAGCGCGTGCCACGTCGGAGTGCTGATTCAGGTAGTCTTTGCCAAGCAAGCCTAGCTCCACCGAATAGCCTGCGCTAGCCGTTTCCGGGTGGTATTCCATGCGGGCACGCTCGAAATACTGCACCAGCAGGCCATTCTGGTATGTAGCCTCGGAAACCGGATAACCGAATACCCTTACATCGCCGTTTGCTTTCCAGTAGTCGAGGAAAGGGTTTGCTACCGAGTGCTGGGTTTCTTTGAAGAGGACGATGTTGTACCCAGGGTTGCTTGCTGGTGTAGTTGAGAGCATGTTGCCGGGGGCGGCATTTTTGCCAAGCAAAGTTAGCTGCACTTCATAGGGTGTGCCTGCTGCTTCCTGGTGGTATTCAAAGCGCTGCCGCTCGAAATACTGCACCGGCCTGTTATTTTCTATTAGCACGTCGCTTATTGGATAGCCAAAGATGTTGACCCCTCCATAGCTGTCATAAAAGTTGAGGAAAGCGCCACTGACTGCGTGGCCCACGTTAGCATAGTAACGCGTATTTGGCGCTGTAGGCGATGGTGCGGCGGCTGATGCTATATCTAAATTACTAAGGAGGGAAGTCGAAAGGATAAGTCCGGCCAGGGTAACAGTAGCTGCTAGGTGTCTTGCGGAGGCGGCAAGGCGATGAGGTGACATGGTCAAGGTTTGCTCCTTCTGCCATAGAACATGCGAGGCTTTCGGATGATAACCCCTTTACTCTGGTGTGTCCATACGGAATCTGCATCAAAAAAAATAGGAAATAAGTACTTGCAAGGCAAGTTGGTGACGCTTATGTGGTAGGCGTTCAGCGGTCGAAAGCGGTTAGGATTGGAGCGGACTCGTGGAACGTAAAGCGTTGAGAATAGGGGTACAAGGGCTATGCCCTGACGGGGTTACACGGGTGTCCCCTCCCTGATATTCAGCATGCGTAAAGCCCCTTCCCTTCATGGGAGAGGGGCATAGGGTGAGGGCATGTGGCGCACAGATACCTCTTGAACTTTGCTCTGCCCCAAACCTGAACACTTACCGCTTCACTTGTCTTTGCACGCTCATGTAAATTGTGTATAAGAGGTAACATTCCTGTAAAGCGAGGTTCTATCTGGCATATGCATCCTCTTGAAGGCTGGGTTATGCTGATTTGCAATCCTGTGTCGGGTGTGGGGCGCGGCACCGCGCTCTTGTCTCTCGTAGAGGGTGCCCTGGGCGCTGCCGGTCTGCGCTACAAAAGCGCGGTGACAAGTAGGCGGGGCGACGCGGTGTGGCTGGCGCGTTCAGCGGCTGTATCAGGGTGTAGCGCGGTAGTGGTCATAGGGGGTGACGGTACCCTGTTTGAGGCGGTGAACGGGATAAAGAATCCTGCCGAGGCTGAAAGCTCTCAAGGGAGCAATATAGCGATAGGTCTGATACAGGCAGGTAGAGGCAGCGACTTTGGACGCTCCGCAGGCATCCCGTCAGACGTTGGGGCAGCCTGTGCACGCCTGCTGACGGGGCGCACCGAGCAGGTAGACCTGGGCCATGTAAGCTATTGCGCCTTTGGAGGGGAAGAACGTGCGCGCTTTTTTGCTAATGCGGCGGGGATGGGCTTTGATGCCGAAGTGACCGTGCGCGCCAACACTGGCTCTCACATCCTCGGGGGCAACATCCCATATCTCAGTAGTTTGCTTTTTACTCTCGGCACCTACCGCAACAAGCGCATATTGGCGCGGCTGGACGACGGTGCGGCCTGGCACGCTCGGCTAAATAGCATAGTAGTGGCGAATGGCCAGTACTTCGGCGGCGGAATGAAGATCGCCCCTGACGCTCGCATCTCAGATGGCCTCTTCGATGTTGTTGTGCTGGGCGACCTGAGTAAGCTGGAGCTGCTACGCAACGTGCCTCGTGTTTATGACGGCAGCCATATCACCCACCCAAAGGTAAAGGTAAGCCGCGCCCGCCAGATAGGGATCACTTCGCCTGGCCGACTGCTCCTACAAGCTGACGGAGAAGTGCTGGGCACAGCTCCTGCCTTCTTCCGGTCAATCCCACTAGTACCTTGCCAGCTAAATAGTGACGGTTGGATAGAGATGACGTAGCTTGA
>JADMIH010000383.1 GCA_015478675.1 Chloroflexota bacterium
CACCTTACCCGATTTAGCCTCCCGCGCCAATAGCCTATTCTGGCTAAGAGTTGATAGCGACCCGTAGTAGCCCGGCATGATCAGCCCGTATGCCGAAAAGCCTGTGTAGCCCCGCCGCTTACGGGTTGATAGGTGTGCATAAGCTATCCCGGTGAGATTTACGCTCGCGGGGGTCTTGAATGCCCCTCTGTTGCTGTAACCCTGCGCCGTACTCTTGTGTGATGCACCTGATCACCTCGGTGAGCCTGGAACAGCGCAAAGTCCTCCCATGCTTGTGCCCGTACACGCTTTCTTTCCATGCAGCAACAACCGGGTCCGACCCCCACGATGTGGCAAAGTGCAACCACCTGGTATGCAGTAAATGCATTGGAGGACAAACAAAAATGAAACAGCTTAGGAGACTATCAACCGGCCTGGGTGCAAGCACCCTGCTACTCTTGTCTGTGCTGTGGATAGCTATCCCGGCGGCAGCTCAAACGTCCAGCGCGCCTGATCTTTCGCAATTCGGGTATTCACGCGTAACCGCCTCTGCGGACTTTACTCCTGGGCAGGCAACCACGGTCGCGGTGGATAATCAGAAAGTGGACCTCCCCGCTGATTTCATGGGCAAGCCTGTGAAGTTCGAGTTCCTGGAGGGTGATCCTGCGTCTTTCGCCCCTGACCTTTCCCCGGATGATCAGGGGAAACAGATATTGGCAGCCTTCGCTTTCCGCGTTACCGACAGCAGCACGGGCCAGCTTGTTGGCAAGTTCGACAAACCCGTAGTTTACAGCATCACAGACACCAGAATTACTTCAGATAGCGAGGTGTACAACACCAGCCCCAGCAACCCACCTAATGTGACAGATAACCCCACCGCTCCCACTCTACAGGGCACAACTCTCTCACATTCTTTTGGAGGCGCGGGCGTTGGTTGGCTCATTTCCAGCCCCGCTCTGCCCGCCGGGATGCCCAGCACTGGAGCACCTCAGTCTGGCGCTCAATTCACCCTGTTTGCCCTTGTCGGTCTGGCGCTTGCCGGAATCGGCTCACTTGTCCTGCGCCGCTCTGCCCGCCGGGCGTAAGCAATGCGGTTTTGAAAGCACCCACCTAGTAGAGATGGGTATTTCTTCTCGAAAACAAAGAGAAGATACAGCGTGCGGGTTGTATCTTCTCTTTGTTTTCATCCTATCTATTTCCCCTTCTATCTGGGAAGCTTTTAGGGGTAGGTTTCTCTTCTGGCACCCAGCAATGCGCAAGGGCAAGACCCCACCCCAACCCCTCCCCACATGTGGGCGAGGGCTTTCATTCTCTAAAACAAAGTAATAACTCCGCCCAGGGCGGAGTTATTACTTTGTTTTCATCTAAACTGATACCAAAGTGAAATCTACATGCTTGATAGGGGCGAACAACTGA
>JADMIH010000182.1 GCA_015478675.1 Chloroflexota bacterium
TTCTTTCTCTTGGAGATCTATTTTAACATTATATAACTGCGGCTGTAGGATTAGAAAACTGTGCTTGACACCATCTCTAACATCTTAGGTTGTCTTTGTATAATTTTTGCAATTGGCACTTTGAGCCATGCAACTCTCACGCAAACGTGCTATAATACTAATGCCCCGCACATAGCGTGTATGAAGCCACAAAGTTCTGACAAGTACTTTATGCCTCCGCTGATAATCACATCTGGAAGACCTCATTTTTGTACTCGGAAGCTGGGCTGGGGTCTTCCACTACTGAAGCAACCACGGAGATAATCAGGGAGACTAAGATGAAAACAATCCTTAATCGCTCGCGCAACAAAATGATCGGCCTGGGCTTACTCATAGTAGTGCTTGTGCTGCTGGGTAGTGCGGCGATAGTTCAGGGGTCTACACAACCGGCAGACGCACCGAAGTTAGTGCAGCAACGCGACTTTGGTTCCTGGTCTTATGTACTCAAGCGTGAGCCGGACAATACTCTGTCTGCGGAAGTGCATTTTGATGCCAACTCTATCAAAGGCGTTCAAGCCTTTGCAGCCGCGAACAAGGTCCTGGCTAAACAACTTGCATCTAGCAGTAGCGGCAGCAACAACAATAGCGACCAGGCTGAGGTTCTTGTCATGTTCAAAGAGCCAATGGATGTAGATGCGTACCGTATCTGGGCGAGGAACTCTGGCATCGGCTACTTCAAAATTACCGCCGTAATGGCTATAGACGGACGATTGGATCGGGCATCTCGCCCATATCCGCCTATCCAGATGTCAATAATACCTCCCCCTACGGACGCACTCCCTCAGGTAAATCTTGAGGACGCGATAAAACAGGCCGAAAGCGCTTCAGGTGGAAACATAACGATCCGGGGTGTTGATGGCTTCCAGGCAAAAGTGGATACTAACCAGCTACCGGCGATTGCTGCGGACCCGCAAGTGCTCATCGCTGATGTAACAGCTAACGTAGTTCGCAACGACGTCCGTACAACAGTGACGAAGAACGCGGAGCATGTAGACGTTTATGACCCGCTTCCGGTGTTTGGCATATTGGACCTTTTCAATGCCCAGAACTCTCACTGAGGTCAAAGCGTAAGAGCATAACCGATTACTCATTGATCTTAGTGCTAGTGGATGTCAGATTAAGTGAGCACAGCTGAATAGTAATAGAGGAGAGCTTAGATTTACTCGGCTCTCCTTTTTGTTTTCTTGACACCATATATTTAGGGAATCGAGCTTAGATTCTTCACTACAATCAGAATGACAAAACCGAGATGGCAACCCTAAGAGTTGACTTTGAATTGACCCTGGGGCAGCTATGCGCTGTGATATAATTAGAGCAGGCTAGGTTGATATAGTTATGAGCGACAAAACCGTACTGGTGGTAGATGACGAGCCGCATATTGTCGAGCTGGTGCGGCTTTATCTGGCGAACGAAGGCTTCTCGGTCGAGGCGGCGTATACAGGGCGTGAGGCGCTGGAGAAGTTCCGCGCCTCGAAACCCGCGCTCGTAGTGCTCGACTTGATGCTGCCTGAGATAGATGGGTGGGAAGTTTGCCGCCAGATTCGGCGCGAGAGCGACCTGCCTATTATCATGCTCACTGCTCGCGGCGACGATGTGGACAAAATCGTCGGCCTGGAGCTTGGGGCTGATGACTATCTTGCCAAGCCGTTCAATCCAAGAGAGCTTGTAGCGCGGATTAAAGCCATATTGCGCCGCACCGCCGCCACCCACCAGGCGTCACAGCAGCAACGCGCTCCTATGCAGTTCGGCAACACGCGCATAGATCAGGAGAGGCACGAAGTTACCATCTCCGGCAAGCCGGTAGAGCTACGTTCCAAAGAGTTCGATCTGCTCGTGGCCTTCGTCCAGCACCTCGGCCTGGTGCTTGAGAGAGACAAGCTACTCAACGTCGTCTGGGGCTACGAATACTTCGGAGACACCCGGACAGTAGACGTCCACGTAGCCCATCTGCGAGACCGCCTGGAAGGATCATCGCTCAAGGTACAGACTATCCGGGGCCTGGGCTACAAAATGGTTCAAGAATAGTACACAGTAGGCAATCTCCTCACCCGCAGGCAAGCTTATGTTTCACACCTTACGCTCCAAGCTTATCTTTTCTTATGCAGCGATCGCTGTCTTGTCTCTGCTGCTCACCCTTGTGGGCACGCTTGGCCTGGCACGCGACGCGGCAGAGCGCAACGGCTACCGGACGCTGAACCAGAAGAAAGAGTTAGCTCTGCCTTTTATCAAAATTGTTGTGGCCGAACAGAGGCGATATGTCCCGCAGGCTACACTGGCAGGGGTCACCAAAACCATACAAAACGCCGGCCTCAGGATCATGCTGCTCGACCCTAAGACGCTCAAGCTGCAAGAAGATACGGGCGCGGCCAACTCGAACAAGCCCGAAGCAGCAGGCACAATGCCGCTGAACTTTACAAAGGGTGATTTGCGTGCCCAAAAGCTCCTGGGGCAAAAAGACGAAGCCGTACAGGGGACCTTCCGTTTCGACGGAGAAAGCCAAACTTACCAGTATGTCGCGCAGAGGATCGTAGTCTCGTCGCTAAGGAATAGCGTCCTCGGCAATGCGGCTACATCAGGCACACCCAGGGCGCAAACAGGAGGCGAGCTCGTCCCTCCGGCGGTCTTCGTTGTGGTGCTCGCGCAACCGGGGCCGCAATTGCTGAATGGCACAGGCAACGGAGGGCTGAGCGAGCTTGTGGGCCTCGTTTTAGCGTCGGTTGGAATCGCGTTGCTCGTGTCGCTCATAGTAGCCTACATTCTATCCGGGTCTATCTCCAGGCCGGTCGCCAGGCTAGCAGGAGCGGCGGCCGCCATGGCGCGCGGCGATTATAGCTACAGGCTGCCCGTTAGAGGCCGCGACGAACTCTCCACACTCACAGGAGAGTTCAATTCGATGGCCGCCGAGGTGGGACGCGCTCACCAGATGCAGCGCGATTTTACAGCCAACGTTTCACACGACCTGAAAACACCCCTCACCTCTATACAGGGTTTCTCCCAGGCGATGCTGGACGGAGCAATCAGAGACGAGGCGGGCTACAGGCAAGCTGCGGCCATTATCAATACCGAAGCACAGAGGATGTCGCGGCTCGTCAATCAGCTGCTAAATCTTTCGCATCTACAGAATGGCCTGATGGCCCTTGAGATGCAGCCCACACAGCCAGGGCAGATAATTACACAGCTTGTGCTGGCGATGCAGCCGCAAGCCCAGGAGGCAGGTATAGCTCTGGGTGTGCATTCCCAAAGCGCAGGGTCAGTGGTCTTAGCCGATGTTGATCGCCTCAAGCAGGCGCTAAGCAATCTGATAGACAACGCCATAAAATACACACCACGAGGCGGAAAGGTAACGCTGGGCCTGCGCGATGTAGCCGACGGTGTAGAAATCAGCGTTGCCGACACAGGGGCGGGAATACCACCGGAGGAGCTTAACCGCGTCATGGAGCGCTTCTATCAGGTAGACAAATCGAGGAGTTCAGCGCAGGGCAGGAGCATCGGCCTGGGGCTGGCAATCGCCCGTGAAATCATCCACGCTCACAACGGCCAGCTAAAGGTAGAGAGCGCTCTGGACGCAGGCACAACGGTGCGGATAGTGCTCCCAGCCAGCGCAAGCCATCTGTCACCTGTGACACGCAGCCTCATGCCGCGCCTCACGCGGAAGCCCAAAACACAGGAGCTGGAACCGGCAAACAGGAAGTAAGATGCACTGTTAGCTCCAACCTCTGGACAGTGTGCATTCAGGCACCGTATAATTACACAGTAGGTGGTATAGTAACGAGCCTGAGAGGTTGTTGCATTTGGAGCTGGGTAGCTGGGCACTGCCTGTGATAGCAGTGGGGGCGCTGGGCGGCGCGACCCTTATCTTTGCCCTCCTTGTTGGGCGATGGATAGACGCCCAAAGCAACACCGTTATTGGTAAACCCCAGGCGGAGCGCAAAAAGCGCAAAAGCGACGAGTAGCAGCCGAGGGGGTGGTGCCTGTGGCGATGCGGCCAACAAACGAGCCAACAAACGTGATTGAAAGAGGGCGACCTTGAACTGGACGGGTATCGCACTGGGTCTCTTTTCGCTTCTGCTTATCGGCACAGGCTTCATGTGGGTGATCCGGCTTGAGTACTGGGTCGGCGCATACATCTGGAGGTGGGTCGCGGCAGTCGGTTTGGCGATCTGTGCGGCGTCTCTCTTTATGCCCAGCTTCCTTTTCTCGGCAATCGTCGGCATTACAGGCGGGGCGATAACATGGGGCGCGGTTGAGTTGCCGCACCAGGAAGAACGAGTAGATCACGGCCTTTTCAAAGCCCACCCGAACAGGGCTGCTCGCAAGCGCCTCAACCACCCCGGCCATGATAACTCGCATGGCTCAAAGCCGGGCCTCGGCAAATGGTGGAGCTTCTAGATGCTCTTCGGCATAGAGTTGCAATTAGCGGGGCCAGCCCTCGCCATCGTCACATTCCTGACCGTATGGTGGGGCCACGTGCTGGTGAGAATTACCCACTATCACTTCGGCACCAGACCTGCGCCCGCTATCTTTCTCGCCGGGTTGCTCTGCCTCTTAGCCGCGACCCAGAGCAACAACGACTTTTTGTCCGCAGTCTTCGGCATTGTTGGGCTAACTATGCTCTGGGATGCATTCGAGTTGCACCGCCAGGAATCACGGGTTCGGCAGGGGCATGCCCCTCTCAACCCACGCGTACACAGAGAGGCGGCGGGCCTCGCGGCGGCAACGCTGGCCGACTCCCCAGAGAGCCACAACGAGGGCGTCTGCCTCTCCTGCGGCTCAACAGCCAACAGCCGCTTTCTTTGCAGGCGCGGGCCTTACTGCAAAGTCCGCAGCTGGGAGTTGTATTCCGTAGGCGAAGTGGCCGACACCGGCAAAGGCTAGCAAGAGAAGCTCGATTGAAGATAGGAGGCGCGCACTCGGTCCGAGTTTCCACCTCTCTTCGGCGCCTACCACCAGGTTGAGGCCGCGCCTGAGGTTCCTGGGCACCCGCGGATTGAGGCCGCCCGTCATCTCATCGGGCTGGGCTGGCATCATCTCCTCCATGCGCGGTCTAGCATCAAGCGTGGCAAGCCGTGGTGCGCCGAACACTGGATCAGAGGTGCGATGTTCTAATCCCTGGCGGTGCCGGTCCTGGCAACGTGTGCGGGTTGCATATGAAAGATGGCCGACCCGATCAGCCTGCTCGCCTTACTCGCAACTATGATACCACTGCCACTGCTCACCCAGGTTGCCGTCCGTATTCCTCATCGGTGACATGCTCGCCCCAGGTCGCTGCGTTGCCTTCGTCATCCACTTCGAGCATGGCGAGGTGGGTCATGAAGCGGTCACGAGAGGCGCCGTGCCAGTGGTCCTCTCCGGGTTCGAAGAACACCCGGTCTCCAGGGTGGATGACTTCGATGGGCCCGCCGCGGCGCTGGCACAGACCGATGCCTTCGGTGACGTAGATAGTTTGGCCGTTGGGGTGGGTGTGCCACGCCGTCCGGCCACCTGGTGTGAAGTGGACGCTGCTCGCCGACAGGCGCGACTGCTCTGAGGGCGTCGCTACCGTGTCAACGAACACTGTACCCGTAAACCACTCGGCGGATCCGGCGTTGGTCTGCAGGGAGTTCCTGGTGATCTGCATATCTCTCTCCTTGGTTGTGTTATCGGGTTATAGAACACTGTGCGATGCGCATCGGCGCAGGCTCTACATCGGATGATGCGAGCCGCCATTGGAGCCGGGGTTCCGTCGTAGATGGGCATGAGAGATGCCACCTGCGCGATTGCGTAGCGAAACTTGGTGCGCACCGCCCTGCTCTACGATGGTCATGCCGAGCCCGAAGGGTGCGACTTCCTGCCCGACCACCTCGACGAAGCGTGGTTCTTGCGCCCTCAAGTTGGGGAGCAAGGGTTCTTGGTCGGTTTAGGTATTGCGCTTTGCCTCACCCAAAGCTTTCACCACGTTCGGATCACGATGGTCGAAGAAGAGGCTAGCCTTCGTGTCCAACGTAGCAATCGCACCCATCTCCTCGGGGCTGAGATCAAAATCAAAGATGTTGAAGTTCTCGACTATCCTCTCCTTCCGAACTGATTTCGGAATAGCCACTACCCCTCTCTGTGTTAGCCAGCGCAGAATTACCTGGGCAACCGTTTTCTCGTGTTTTCGGGCGGTAGCAAGCAGTAGCTCGTTCTCGAAGATGTTGTTCTTGCCCTCAGCGAATGGTCCCCAGGACTCGATCTGAACATCGTTCTCCTGCAGGAACTCCTGGGTTTCGATTTGCTGGTTGAAGGGGTGTGTCTCGATCTGGTTGACCGCAGGCACCACTTCGTTATGAACAATGAGGTCCATAATCCGGTCAGGCTGGAAGCTGCTGACACCAATCGCCTTGATCCTGCCCTCCCTGTACAACTCTTGCATGGCCCGCCAGGAGCCATAGACATCTCCCAAGGGCTGATGGATCAAGTAGAGGTCCAGGTAGTCCAGTTGCAGCCTCTGTAGCGATCTTTCAAATGCCTTCTTTGTGCTTTCATAGCCGGCATCCTGGACCCACAGCTTGGTGGTCACAAACAACTCTTCTCTTGGCACGCCGTCTCTCTTGATTGCATTGCCTATGGCGTTACCAACTGCCTCTTCATTCTGATAAGCAGCCGCAGTGTCAATCAGACGGTAGCCAACCTGCATCGCTTCATATACGCTTCTTTCACATTCATCGAGATTGGGCACCTGAAAGACGCCGAACCCCAGGAGGGGCATCTCCACACCGTTGTTCAGTGTGACCAGTGGAACTGTTGACTGGGAAACTGCCATTTGTAATTCTCCTTGTTTGTCCTTTTGCGTTGCTTGATCTACTGCGCGGTATTTCTCATGTTCGGCTGCAATGTGTTGGCCAAGGTGAGGGTTCGGGGTTCGCTGAACGGCTGAGGTATTCATGGGGTGAGGTGTTCGGCTAGGAGCGCGACACGAGCCTGATCGTCACAGCTTCTACATCGGGGCCAACGATGCTGCCCACGATCCTGGGTCCATACCGGTCGTACTTGCTGTGGTAAGCCGCGTCGATGGCAGCGTGTACATCCGGGGCAGCTTCGGCGAAGGTCACGTCCCATTCCTGACCACCGGCCCGGATGCGACCTACACCGCTGGCCTTGGCGCGGCGAAACCACGGGTTGTTCGCTCCGTAGGCGGAGCGCACGTAGAGTTCGTCGCCGGCCCGAACGACCCACATCTTCACGTAGGGGCGTAGCGTGCTGTCGGGGCGGGAGGACGCGAGTTGTAACTCCTCTGCTGCCCCGATCTTGTTAAGGTCATCGTTCGTCCATGTACTCATCTAACTATCTCCTTTGCGAAGCTCATGTAGTGCTCCGGTGATGCGTCGAGCAGAGCCCGCCCGGGGTGCCAGTATGCCAGATGCTAAGAGCGTGTTTAACAACATTTCACAGGAGCAAGGCGGCGAAGCATCAGGTG
>JADMIH010000001.1 GCA_015478675.1 Chloroflexota bacterium
GCGTGGGGAGCACGCTGCCGTCACAGATAAAGAGGTTAGGCACGTCCCAGCTACGACACCATTGATCAACCACCGAGTCGGCGGGCGAGAAGCCCATCCGGCATGTGCCTACCAGATGGGCGTAGCGGTTCACTGACGATGTGCTTGTAGCGCCAGCAGCCGTAAGCACTTCTACAGCCCTGGCAATGCCCGCCCGCATCATCCGTTCGTCGTTCTCGAAAAGATTGAAGTGAACATAAGGCACCGGAATACCGAAGGCATCTTTCTCGGTGGGGTGTATAGAGACGTAGTTGCGCTCGTCGGGCAGGATTTCGCCGAGCACGCCCAGGGCCGCGTAGTGATTGTAGTCTTGCATCGCTTGTACCAGGCCCTCGCCGAAAGAGCCATCCTCGCTCAGCACGTGCGCCATAGCGATGGGGAGGGGGCTGACCGTTTGTAAAGCGTAGCCCCGCACGAAATCGTTTCGTGGGTCGGTCTCGTAAAACTCCTCCGTGCAGGCGCAAGCAGGAGGGGCTTTGTACTGGCGAATCATCTCATCGAAGCGGCCCCATACCACAGGCCCGGCCTGCGCCATCAGGTATTTGCCAACCACACCACCGCTGTTAGCCAGCCCGTTGGGAAAGCGCGACGAGGTAGAATTGAGCAGCAATCGCGGGGTCTCGATAGAGTAGCCCGCCACGATCACGGCTCTAGCTCGCTGCATCTCCTCACGCACTTTGCCGCCCTCCAATGTGCGATAATAAAGCACACCTGTCACACGGCCACGCTCGTCAACAGGTATCTCGTAGGCCATGCAGCCTGTGCGTATCTCGGCCCCCTTGCTGATCGCATCGGGGATGTGGCTGATCATAATGCTACTTTTAGCGCCCACCTTGCAGCCGAGGAGGCAGAAGCCGCGCATGATGCAGTGTGGGCGCTTGCCTGTCCTGCCCGCCGGTATAGCCACCGGCCCGCCTGCCACCACGGGGATGCCGAGGCGCTTGCAACCCTCTATAAGCTGGCCGCCCGCCGTGCCTGCCTGTAGCGGCGCATAAGGGTAGCTGTGGGGCTTGCCCCATGGGTAGTAAGCGGGGCCGGAGACCGGGTATTCCCGCTCCATTTGCTCGTAATACGGCTCTAAATCTTCGTACGAGATAGGCCAATCCGCTGCCACGCCATCCTGCGCCTTCACGCGGAAATCGGAAGGGTGAAAGCGAGGGCAGAAGCCCGCATAGTGGATCGTGCTGCCGCCCACGCCCCGGCCCGAATTGTTGGCCCCAAGCTCAAGAGGCTCAGTGCCGCCTGTGATGCGAAGGTCGTTCCAATAGAGACGAGCAGAGCCGGCCTCATCAGAGACCATATCGTTCTCGGTATCGTGCCACTCACCGGCGTCGAGGGCCACCACCGAGAAGCCGTAGCGCGCAAGCCGCTGCGCCAGCACGCCGCCGCCCGCCCCCGTGCCTACGATGCAGAAATCAACCTCTTCACCCGGTGGGTATTCCCGCATATCGGTGTCCAGCACCCAGTCGGACGAAAGATGTACATGTAACCTCAATGCATTCCCTTTCCTGATCCCTGATCGCTTACCTCATCCGCTTCCCAGGGTTCGGGCGCGCCATGGTTGAGGGCGAAATAGCCTCTTGGGTAGGCGGGGCCGCCGAAGCCAATCTCGTCCCAGGCGTAAGGGTGGGCATAGTATGTGCCCACTATTTGCCGCAAGGCAATGTAGACCCACCAGCGACGTACAGGCAGCGCCTTCCACACCTCGCCCGGTGGGTTGCCCTCCTGGACGGCTCTCAGCACGCTCTCCTGCTTCTCGTCGTCCAGGTCAATGAAACGACCGCCGAAGAGCGACTGTGAGGCTTCGTCCAGCCCTTCGAGGCCCAGTTCCCAGGCAACCTCATCAGCAGGCATATTGTCGAAGCGAAAGCCTGAGATGACGTGGTGATAGCAGCGCTGGTCAATCCAGGGCGCGATAGGCACCCTCTTCTCCGGCGGGCGGTGCGTCTGTGGGATAACGCGAGCGCACAATGCCTCAAGCGTAGCTCGCTGGTGCTCGTCGAAATAGCGGAAGGGCGGCACGTTGTGCACCCTGTCCATGATCACCTTGCGAGTCGCCTCATCCCAGTGCCCGCGCTGGGCCAGCACATCGGCGTCAGGGTAGCGGTCTTTTATCATCTGGCGTGCTCCCTACGCCGCAGCAGCGCGGCGATAAAACCCATCAGCCCTACCGAGGAAAATAGGAGCGGAGCGAATAAAGGCGGCCCCATGGTGATGTTGAAGCGCAGATTGGCAAAGCCGCCGGGCATACGCTGTATACCGCGCAGGTGGAGGAGGAAGCCCGCCAGGCCATCAACAAAAGCGGCCAGCGATGCTATGGGCAGGAGCATCCGGGCGGCACGCTCGCTCACGGCGGCCCCGATAGCTGTCAGCACCATGAGGGGTGTGACCCACACAGGCGTCCACATAACGCGCTGGTTGAAGCTGCCACGCAGGTGCTCAAAGTATGCTTCGCCTCCCGTCAGCAGGGCGAAGAAGGCGGCGGTCAGCGCCATGCTGCGCTGGAATCGCCCATGCGCCACCTGGCTCTCGACTCGCCATAAAAGGGATTCTTTTTCGGCGCGAACGTTCAGCTTGTGTGCCATCTCAGCTATGGGATCAGGATACTCTCGAAGGTTGAGCTTCTCTCGGCGCAGGAGGCCCGCCAGCAGACCGAGCACCCCAACGATGCAGGTGAGCAGAGGCGCGAAGATAGGCGGCCCCATGACGATATTGTACTGCCCCGTCTTGAAGCTGCCGGGCAGATGTTGTATACCGCGCAGGTGGTAAATAAAGCCGAGTATACCATCAGCCAGCGATACCAGTGAGACAGCGGGAAGGAGCTTACGCGCAGCACGCTCGCTCAAGAGCGCGGCGGCGGAGGCTATCACAGTCGGAGGCGTGAGCCAGACAGGGGTCCACATCAGCCAGTGGGAAAAAGCCCCGCGCTGGTGTTGTATGTATGCTTCAAAGCCGCTGACGATAGCCGAGAAAGCAGCGATTACCGCCATGCTCCTCTGGAACCGCCCTTCGCCAACCTCGCGCCCCGCCAGCCTCGCCTCGTGCTGCAACTCTTCCCAAATAGTCTCTTTGTTCCGCCTCCAACCCAGAATAGACATGCGCCTCTCCTATGAGCGATGAGTATCTTTACCGCACTCAGTTCCCGGTCCTCAGCACTCGTTGCTCCATCTTCGCTAGCGTGGTGACGACGTACCTACATGTTGCTGGCGCTCAGCAGGCACGCTGCCCGATGCCGGTGCGCCCTTAGCGTGTCGCTTGCCCCTCACAGCGCCCCCAAAGAGGCGGCCAAAGAAGAGCACGCCCGCCCCACCCAGTAGTAGAGAGGCAAAAAGAGCTATGCCCACCCCGAGGAGCGTCCCCAAACTCTTGTCGCTCACAGTCCTACCCTCCATTTCTCAGCGTCCTGCCGCTTGAACTCCAACCCCATCCCTGGCCGCGACAGGTCAGGATAAAGGGCCCCATTCACAGGCGTAAGCACACCGTCGAAAAGCATATGCTCTATACGGGCGTGGTCGTGGAAATATTCTAAATGGAGCATCTGCGGCACGGAGCAGGCGGGGTGAACGTGGAGGGAGGGCGCACAGTGGCCTGAAAGGGGTAAAAAATGAGCCTCGCAAAGAGCAGCCGCGCGCAAGAAGCCTGTGATGCCCGCGCAGCGCGAGGCGTCGGCTTGCAGCACATCTACCGCTCCCGCGTCCATCATCCGCCGGAAGTACCAGAGGTCGTAACCGTACTCTCCGGCGGCTATATCCATACCGGCGGGCGCGCGGTCACGCATGAGCCGGAGGCCTTCGAGGTCGTGGTGATAAACCGGCTCCTCGAACCAGGTAACATCAAGGTCGGCAAAAGCCTCGGCAAAGGCAAGGGCCTGCTTGCGACTGTAAGCGCCGTTGGCGTCCACGAATAATTCAGCGTGAGGGCCAATCGCCGCGCGAGCCGCCTCTACCCTCTTGAGGTCGTCTTCGGGGTGCGTGCCGATCTTCATCTTGACGCGGGGGATGCCCTGCGCTACCCAGCCGCCAAGCTGCTCCTGCAACTGCTCGTAAGAGTACGACGTAAAGCCACCACTGCCGTATACAGGCGCAGAGTCGCGTGCTGCTCCCAGCAAAGTAACAAGAGGCAAACCGAGGAGCCGAGCTTTGAGGTCCCACAGGGCAGCATCCACGCCCGCAATAGCCATCGAGGAGATGCCAGGGCGGCCCAGATTGCGTATGGCATGCACCATTGAATGCCACGCGGCAGGCACCGACATGGCGTCTCGCCCACGCACCACAGCCGCCAGCGTGCCGTCGATAAGTTGTGCGGTCGCTATATCAGCGTAGGTGTAGCCCAGGCCCCGCTCGTTTCCTGCGCTGGCCTCCACAACTACCAAAGTGGTGCTATCCCAACTGTAAGTGCCATCCGCCTCGGGGTAGTCTGTCGGTATCGTGTATGCCCGCGCCTCTAAAGCCTCTACGGGCACGTCTACTTTATTACTCATCGTTCCTCGCCTGCGGTGGAATCACCAATTACGAGCTTCGGGTTACAAGAGGTTTGTTGCTATCCCATCTATCGCCTACCCCACCCCCGAAACTCGTAATTGCTCACTCCAGTTAGATAACTTCGCGCACCTTGTCTTCCAGCACTGTCTTGATGATTTCGAAGCGATTGCGCTCCCCTTTTAGCAGCGCTTCAGCGAAGTGAAGGGCCTGTTCGGTGCTGATCTTCCCCGGCATCGGCGGCTCATTGGGATCAACCACAGCCTCTATGACTGCCGGGCCATCATAGGATAGAGCCTCTTTGAAGGTGCTTTCTGCCTTTTCGGGATCGTCGAGGGTGAAGCCGCCCGCGCCGCACGCTCTGGCGTAAGCCGCGAAGTCTATCGGCTGTAGCTCTACACCGAACTGTGGGTTGGCGTTGAGCACCATCTGCTCCCACTTGATCTCGCCAAGCACATTGTTCTTGATGATTATCACTTTTACCGGCAGCTTGTACTTAACCAGGGTAGCTACCTCGCCCATGAGCATGGTAAAGCCGCCGTCGCCCACCACGCAGACCACCTGCCGCCCCGGATAAGCCACAGCCGCGCCGATGCTATAGGGGAGGCCATTTGCCATCGTCGCCAGTGAGCCGGAGAGTGAAAATTGCATCTTGCCGCGCATCTCTATGTAGCGCGCCGACCAGGTGGCGATTGTGCCGCTGTCGGAGGAGACTATCGCGTCGTCTTTGAGAAGCTTATTCAGATGATAGGTCACAACCTGGGGCTTCATCGGCTTATCCTTGCGGGTGCCGCGCTCCTCCATCAGCTTGTTCCAACCTTTCATACGCTCCTGCGACTTCTTCAAGAAGTCCTGGTTGCTCTTTTTGTCTATAATCGGCACAAGGGCGCGCAGCACATCGCGGCACGTGCCTACCAGACCTACTTCGGCGGGGTAGCGCAAGCCAATCCGCTCAGGGTCAATATCTATTTGCACTGTTCTGGCCGCACCCGGCTTCGGGTAGAACTCTATGTAAGGGAAGCTGCTGCCCACGATAATAAGGGTATCGCATTCCTTCAGAGCGTCCTGTGAAGGGGCGGTGCCGAGCAAGCCGATGCCGCCTGTAGTGTAAGGGCTGTCATCGGGCACCACGGCTTTGCCGAGGAGCGGCTTGATTATCGGCCCACCGACCTTCTCCGCCAGCTGAAGCACTTCGTCTCGTGCGTCCAGGCAGCCACGACCCGCCAGAATTGCTACTTTGGAGCCGCGATTTATCAGGTCGGCGGCGCGCTGGAGTAGCTCCTTCGGAGGCACAGGATAGGAGGCTGCGTAGAGGTCGGCGCTGTGTTTGGGGACATTCGCGCCGGAGCGCATCTCGTCGGAGGTGGTCCACTCCTGGATGTCCTTCGGTATGGTGATGTGCGAGACGGTGCGCCTGGCAAGGGAAGTCTTGATCGCTTCGTCCACCACGTTATGCACGTGAGCGGGCCCCATGACGCGCTGGTTATACTCGGCTACGTCCATGAAGAGCTTGTCGAGATCAACATCTTGCTGGTAGTGAGTGCCAATCATATCGTGGAAAGTATGCCCTGTAATAGCCAGCACCGGCTGACCGTCGCACTTGGCATCGTACAGGCCATTGAGCAGGTGTATGCCGCCCGGACCGGAAGTCGCCAGACAGACACCGAGGCGACCTGTATATTTGGCGTAACCACAGGCAGCAAAAGCCGCGGCTTCTTCGTGGCGCACCTGGATGAACTTTATCTCGTTCTGGCGGGTGCGCAGCGCCTCAAATATGCCGTTTATGCCGTCGCCTGGGAACCCGAATATAGTATCCACACCCCATTCTGAAAGCCGCTCGATCAGCAGATCGGCCACTGTTTTAGCCATAACGCTCTTCTCCTTTTATATGCAATTTTTATGAACGGTTCCTGCTCACCCATAACTCTTTGTTCGCCATCAATCGCTGGCGTAGGCGATGGTGGTGATTAGGGCGTTGTCGGCCTGCCGGGAATCGAGCCTGGTATGCTGCACGACGATTGGCACGTCCGATTCTATTGTACTGGCATAATCGGTGCCATGGGGGATCGGCTCAGGGTCGGTCAGGTTGTTGAAACGCTGGTGTAAGGTGCGCCTGGCGGGCACCGTCAGCTTGTATGGTCCGGCAGGGTCGCGGTCGCTGTAAAAGATGGTGATTTCTACGTGTGCGTCCTGATCCGAGGTGTTGAGCATGCATACCGCTTCGTGGCTGATAAGCTCAGGGGCAGGGCCATTGCTCCAGGGCGGAATATAACCTTCAGCAATCGCCCAGCGCTTCTTTCCAATAGGGCTACTCATTATGGTCGTTCTCCTTTTGCTTCTCTGATTGCGCGAGCGCGCAGCCCGCAAAGATAATAACAGCATTGATCGGGCCAAACTACCCAGGGCTTACGTATTGGTAGCCTCTAATCCCGCGCCTTCGCAAACTCCGCCCATTCCTCTGGAGTGTTGATGTTGCGGAAAGCTGCTAGCTCCGGGTCGTACAGGCGTAGCTCATCTTCTTCAAGGTACTCAACACTGATCGCCCCCAGGAGATCTGCCATTTTGACTTCTCCAACGGCGATGCGCCTGCGGATAGGCTCTATGCAGGAGCGCGAGTAGATAGCGTGAAGGGTCTCGGCCTGAATGCGGCCATCCCTTTTAGTCCACCTGGGGACAAGCGCATCGGCTGTTGTCTGCCGGGCCGCCATGTGGCGCAGGAGCGCAGGGTTGAGCGCAGGCATATCGCAGCCTACCACCAGCAGATACTCATGAGGCGAACGGCATAGAGCGGCGAGCACGCCACCGAGCGGGCCTGCCCCTGCAACCTCATCAGCTACAGTTGGAAGATGGAGGAGGGCGTAGTCCGCGGGCGTGTTGGTGACGAGCAAGGGAGAGCCAAAGCCGGCCTGCTGAAGGCGCAAAATCACACTCTCTATGAGAGTAGCGCCGCCAGGGTGCAGTCGCAAAAAGGCTTTATTCGACCCCATGCGAGAGCTAGCGCCCCCCGCGAGGATCGCAGCCCCTGTGCCAGTACCACTCGACTTCATCTTTAACTCACATTCGATAGCAAATCTCCGGCCACCGCTTTCTATACAGGTCGTTCGGGAGGCTCGTGCTCCTCTGCCTACGACAAGGCCTTAGGACTCCCAGCTAAAGGTCACTCGCAGCTACATCTCGAGATGTATTGACAAGCATCAATGTAATGCTATAATGCAGACATGCTTACCGGCAGAAAAGAGAAACAACAAGAGCTACCTGGAGAAAGCGCCAGATCATGTTGCTCCGTCGCGCCGTTGCCTGTAGTCAAGAGCAAAGATACAGCGCTTGCCGTGAAGCGCCTGTCAGCCCTTTCGGACCCTACCCGGCTGGCGATCGTGCAGATGCTGGCGGTGCTGGATGAGCCTCTTTGCGTTTGCGATATAGTGGCACAGTTCCAGCTTGGACAGCCCACTATCTCACATCACCTCAGGGTACTGAGAGACGCAGGACTGGTGCTCTGGGAGAAGCGTGGCCTCTGGGTCTACTACTCTCTCGACAGGCGCCATCTTGAGCAGCTAACAGCTTTTCTGCAAAGTGTACTGCCTGAGCGCACCGCTTCGGCGTGAGGCGCGCTTTAGGCTCGCCGGTCGAATCCGGCGAGCCATTTTATCGGTAAATATATCGAAGCTTATCAATTTATAGGAGGGCAATGAAGTGAGTGATGTAACCACCCAGCAAGGCGAGGAAATACGCGAGCAGGTCAGGCAACGTTACCGCCAAGCGGCGCTACGGGTCCTGAACAGCGGCGGTTGCTGCGGAGGAGAGAGCATCTCAGCCTGCTGCTCCGGCTCCGAGAGCGACCCTATTAGCGGAGGGCTATACAACGGCGAGGAAGCCAGCAAGGTGCCGGAAGAAGCGCTGCTTGCCTCCCTGGGGTGCGGCAACCCAACCTCGCTCGCTCGCCTCAACCCAGGGGAGGTAGTGCTCGATCTCGGCAGCGGCGGCGGTATTGACGTTCTCCTCTCGGCGAGTCGAGTCGGGCCGAGCGGCTTCGCTTACGGCCTGGATATGACCGATGAGATGCTGGCTCTTGCCGAGGAGAACCGCAGGAAAGCAGGTGTCGAGAACGTTAAGTTCCTGAAGGGCTACATCGAGGAGATACCTCTGCCCGACAGCACGGTAGACGTGATCATCTCTAACTGTGTGATTAACCTTGCCGCAGACAAAGGGCTCGTCCTCAAAGAGGCCTTCAGAGTGCTCAAACCGGGCGGGCGGTTTGCCATCTCGGATGTGATAGTGCGGGGTGAAGTGCCCCATGCAACGATGAGGAGCATGGAAGCCTGGATAGGCTGCATTGCCGGGGCGCTTCCTGAGCAAAAGTATACCACGCTTCTGCGAGAGGCAGGATTCACAGATGTCGGTGTGGAAATCACCCGTAGCTACTCTACTGCCGACGTGGGGTCAGAAGCAGTCTGCTGTATGCCCGCGGGGACAGACCCGGCGGACACTCAGGCAGTCGATGGACTTTTCGCGAGCGCCTTCATCAGGGCCACCAAACCTCAGAGCTAACTGCAAGCGGGCGGAGTTGTAAGTCGGTAGAAAGGGCTCTCACTTCATGGGGGCTGTCTCTACCGACTTTGGAGATATAGCGCAAAGTGTTAGTACCTTTGTGTGATAGCCCGCCGGTGCGCTCTGCGCTATAGTAAGTACATATCTGGGCTTTCTTGCGGCCCGGATCGCCACGCCAAGTGAGCCGATTGTGCCGCAATGCAACTTCTACCTTGCCGCACCTGTGTGCTCTGAACACTCAAGGTCCACATGTATATCTATAGTAATGAAGAAGATCGAGTTTCACTATAAGTGGGATTGGCAGCTTAGCGCAAGTCCCCAGGCGCTATGGCCGCTCATCTCCGATACCAACCGCTTCAATCGCGATACAGGCGTGCCGCAGATTCGCCGCGATAACAAGAGTGGCGGTGATGCTTCATCGCTGAATCGGCGGCAGCGGCTGCGCCTCCTGAGGTTTGGTGTGCCTCTAGCATGGGAGGAAGAGCCGTTCGAGTGGGTGCGCCCCTATCGCTATGGGGTAGTTCGCCACTATAGAAGCGGGCCGGTAAAGGAGATGCGCGTGCTTGCCCGGGCTACACTGCGTCCGGATGGCGGCACTCACCTCACTTATGAGGTGTGGGCGAAACCAGGCTCCGTATTGGGCCTCGCCGCTATCCCCGCCCAGATAGGAGTGTTAAGCGCGTACAGCTTCAACCGGACATTCAAGCGATACGCCGCGCTGAGCGCGGGCGGGCAAAGTGCGCTCGATCTACCGTCGCAAGCTCGACTGGCGCCAGGCGCATATAGCCGTCTGCAAAGGCTGAGGAGCAAACTGCTCAACGAGGGCGCAAACCCTTCTCTCGCTGACTTGCTTATAGAAACGCTGTTGAAGGCCGACGACGTTACGCTGGCGCGGCTGCGCCCCTATGCTCTGGCCGACCACTGGAAGGTAAAGCGCAAAGACGTATTAGAGCTATGCCTGCTTGCCACCCGCGCAGGGTTGCTCGACTTGCGGTGGGACATTATTTGCCCCCTTTGCCGGGGTGCGAAATCCAGCAGCTCCACTCTGAATGAGGCCAAGACGCAGATACACTGCGATAGCTGCAAGCTCGATTTCACAGCCGATTTCGACCGCTTGATAGAGCTAACTTTCCGGCCTAATCCCGCTGTGCGCGAAGTGCATCTACGCGACTACTGTGTGGGAGGGCCCCAGGTCACTCCGCACGTCGTCGCACAGCAGCTACTGCCGCCCAGCGCCGAGCGCACAGTGACATTACCCCTTGAGGAAGGCCGCTACCGTTTACGGACCGCCGAAACGCGGGGCGTGCAGATGCTGCTCGTAGGCGAGGAAGGACAGAGGGAAGTTGAGCTATGTTGCAGTCCCGAAGGCTGGTCGCGAGAAGAAGTTAAAGTGGGCAATCTGCCCAGCTTACATCTCAAAAATGCATCGGAGAACGAGCAGCTTTTTATATTGGAGCGGATGGCCTGGAACGATCAGGCCGCCACTGCGGGAGAAGTGACTGCCCTGCAACGCTTCCGCGACCTTTTCGCGGCGGAGGCGTTGCGCGCAGGCGAGCAAGTGTCGGTGGGCACACTCGCGATCCTCTTCACCGATCTTCGCGGCTCAACTAACATGTACCGCGAGATCGGTGATGCGCCTGCATTTGGGCGCGTGATGACCCACTTCGACGTTCTAAAAAAGATCATAGCCGAAGAAGATGGAGCCGTCATAAAGACGATAGGCGACTCTGTGATGGCGGTTTTCCGGCTCCCCGTTTCAGCATTGCGGGCTACATTGCGCGTCCAGGCTGCGCTGTCGTCGATCAACGATGGGTTGCCTCCTCTGCAACTGAAGGCCGGTATCCACAGCGGACCGTGCATTGCCGTAACGCTCAACGACCGCCTCGACTACTTCGGCACCACCGTCAATATCGCGGCTCGTTTGGAGAACCTATCTTTAGGCGAAGATGTAGTTATCTCTTCAGCAGTGCTGGCTGACCCGCAGGTAGCAGCCTTCTTTGCCGAAAGCGATGGCGAGCAGGTCGTCGAGCCTTTTGAAGCCACACTCAAAGGCTATGGGGACGAGCGCTTCGAGCTATGGCGCATACATAGTGGCGGTAATTGTGAATTACCCGCGCACACCCGCCAGCAGAGCTACCGCCCAGCCCGCCACCAGCAAGCCTCCAAACTGCATGTGAAGGCGGGCGGTCTGCCGCAGCACCACCTGTAGAGCCTTTGGCTCGCTCTCGGCGGCCACGATGAGCATGAGGCGCACTGCTAGGGGCAAAGTAATAGCGCTGATCAGGGTCAGCCAGGGCGCTATTCCCAACGCCACAACCACGATCAGCGACAGGTAGGTGCCACCCACCAGCACGAAATACTCGATGTTGGCACCTGCCCGCCCCATCAGAGTAGCCAGCGTACGCTTACCAATCTCGCGGTCGCTATCGAGGTCGCGCAGGTTGTTAGCATGGAGAATAGCCGCCACCAGCAATCCTACAGGAAGTGAGGCAAGCACCACAGGCAGCGTGACCGTATGAGCCTGCACATAATAGGAGCCAACCACTATGACAGGCCCCATGAAGAGGAAAACAGCTATCTCGCCGAGGCCCACATAGGCGAGAGCGAAAGGGCCGGCCGTGTAGAAAAAGCCGACCAGCACGCTGATAAGCCCTAGCCAGAAAATGAAAGGTCCAGTAACAGCCACCAGATAGAGGCCGATAGCAATGCCAATGCCAAAGGCAATCAGGCCGCCAAGCAGCACCTGCCCGGGCGCGAGGTCGCCACGCAGCAGCACCCCGCCCGTGCCAATCGAGTGAGGCCCGTCCGCGCCTTTGCGATAGTCGTAGTAGTCATTGACGAGGTTTGTGCCCCCCTGGATAGCCACCGAGCCTGAGAGGGTCAGCAAGAGGAGCCAAAAGTTGAGCTTGCCATCGTATGCAGCGATAATGCTGCCGAGCACAACCGGTATCACAGCCGCCGTGTAGCTCCAGGGCCTCACCGCGCCCCACCACATGCGCGCCTTTTGCCGAACGCGCTCCTCTTTTATCCGCACACTCCTGACCTGCCACGGCACCAGCAAATACTCCAGCTCGTCGAGGAGCAACGTTATCAGCCAGCCGACAATAGCTATCACCACCAGGCCCGCCAGCATGCGGTCTATGGCGTACACTTCGTAAGCCTGCCATATGAGCCAACCTATACCGTCGCTCGCGCCCACGAACTCAACGCCAACGATAAGGGTCAGGGCGAAGCCCATTCCTAGCTTGATGCTGCTCATGATGCCGGGGAGACTGGCGGGCAGAGCTACCGTCCAGAAGAGGTCACTCTGCTTTGCGCCGAAGGTGCGCGCCACCTCAAAGTAGTGGACGTCAACTTGCATGACGCTCGAAGCTACATTGAGCACAACCAGGAAAAAGACGCTTACCGCGATAGTAAATATTTTGCTTTGCTCGCCGATGCCAAGCACAACGATGATAAGAGGAAGCAAAGCGATCTTCGGTATAGGGTAAATAGCCTCGGCTATAGGCTTGACAAGCGCACGCACAGGCGCGCTAATCCCCATCAACAGCCCGACAACCACAGCGGGTATGCCCCCCAACAGGAAGCCTGCCCCTATACGCACCAGGCTGATGCCAACATTGCTGAAGATCTCGCCATCGAGGATGAGATTCTTCAGCGTCACCAGCACCTCGGAAGGTGGGGGGTAGAAGACCCTGTTGAGCCAGCCGACCTGCACGGCCAGCTCCCACAGGCCGAGCAACACCAAAGGCGATAGTAGCGAAAGCCAGCGATTGCGGCTCATACAGACACCCCGGAGACCTCGGAGAGTTCGGCGGCGCGGGCGCGATCTACTTCATCGCGTAGCACCGACCAGACCTCAGTAAAAAGCTCGCCCATGCGTGGATCAGTTCGGAGGGCAACCGCGTCGCGGGGTCGCTCGAATGGCACCTTCACTTCGAGGAGGAAGCGTCCAGGGCGAGCCGACATGACGTAAACCCGGTCGCCGAGGGTAAGTGCCTCCTCGATGCTGTGGGTCACAAATACAACTGTTTTTGCGTCGCGCTCCCACCGTTCCAACAGCATCTGCTGCAAGATAAGGCGGGTCTGCGCGTCAAGCGCACCGAAAGGCTCGTCCATCAAGATCACCTGTGGGTCGAGAGCAAAGGCTCGTGCCAGTCCAACGCGCTGCTGCATGCCGCCCGAAAGCTGCGCCGGGTAAGAACGAGCGAAGCGGTCAAGACCTATCTCCGAGATCCAGCGCTGGACAGCAGCCGCCCGCTCAGCCCTGGGTACCCCATGTAGGCGCAGCCCGTAAGCCACGTTCTGCTCCACAGTCATCCAGGGGAATATCCCGGCATCCTGAAAGACCATCGCCAACGTTGGCCTATTGGGGTCGTCGCTAATGATATCTTCTGTGCCGCTTGCGGGTCTCTCCAGCCCAGCCAGCACACGAAGGAGGGTGGTCTTGCCGCAACCGCTAGGGCCGATAATACAAACAAGCTCGCCGTCAGCGACCTGCATAGAAATGCCCCCAAGCGCCTCTACAGACCCCGTACGGCCTCTCCCCGGATAAACAACTCGCAGGTCGGTGATGTTAATCTTTGGCTCTGATCTCTTCATGCTACTCTATATCTACGTGTCAGGTGTACAATGTGATGCGCCGGGAATGTGATGCGCCGGGAGCGAAAGGTGATGAGTATTGCGTGCTGTGTGAGGATAAAGATAGAGCATCCATGATCCCTCACGCTGCACGCTCCACGAGTCTACTTCTGAGCGTCAAGCTCGGCTGCTACCTGGGCGGCAAGCTGGGTATTTACGAAAGGCGCAAGGTCAAGCGGCTGCTTGTATTCCAGCTCGCCGCGTTGCAAGAAGTAGGTTTGCAGGGTGTTAAGGTCAGCCATAGGTATGCGCCCGTTGGGGTCATATTGCGGCAGAGCGCTTTGGAGGGTCACACTGGCAGGGACTTTCGTATACTTCTCAATTATGGTGGCGATCTCCTGGTTCATGTAGTTGCCTTGTAAGTCGCGGGAGGCGCGCAGGTAAGCGCGCATGAAACCGCGCGCCGCCTGCGGTTTACCCTTCAGAAGTGGATCGCCCATGTAAACAAAGGTAGAGGTAAAACCGTTTATAAAGTCATCGGCAAGAACCTTGATCACCCCGTTTTGCTTATTTATTGTCACCAGCGGCTCACCGAGCATCGAGGCGTCGAGGGAGCCATTCTCAAGGGCGGCGGGCACAGAGCTGAAGGCAAGCGAGGTCAACTGCACGTCGTTTATGGTCAGGCCGCCCTTTGCCAGAGCTTGGGAAAGCCAGTACTCGGTCGCCGCTCCGGTGGCATTGATCGCTATCTTCTTGCCTTTGAGGTCGGCAACAGTTTTGAACTCACCGGCCCGCTTGGCGCTAATCACCAGGGGAGTGGTATCAGGAGGGCGCTCGCTGTGCATGGGGGCGACTATAGTAAACTTTACGCCGCGATTCGCAGCATTGAGCAGCCCTGCCCCCGCGCCGCCGACAGCCGCGTCAAAGTTACCGGCGGCAAGCTGCACCACGGAGTCGCTGCCGCCCTGCACAGGCGTCATAACGACGTTCAAGTTCTCGTCCCTGAAATAGCCGCGCTCCTGCGCTACAAAAAGAGGGGCGAATATCATGACGGGCACGTAGCCCAGGCGGATCGTCACGGGTGGGCCTGAGGGAGTACTACCCGCAGGAGGCACCGACGCCTGGGGAGGCACGCCTCCGGTAGCCGTCGGCGAGAGAGGCGTCGCGGTCTGCACCGGGCCGCACCCTGCTAGCCCTACCAACACCGCAAAGGCGGCGACCAACCGAAGATGTCGTTGTACTATAAGCCTCATTAATTCACCTTCCTTTGCAATTACATTAACCCACTAGATTGTACCAAATATCACAATATTAGGGAAGGTGTATCAGGACGTCGCGCTATTTGGGTGCCAGGCTGCCTGTGCCTCAACAGGTGCAGCCAGGTGCGGACCAGGGCCCTGTTATAGGCTGTCACGCATACGAGCTACAGATCGGGCTGGGTAATGTGAAGCTGCCGAGCTAGCTCATCAGTCAGGGCGATGGTATGGACTTCACCACCGGCGCGCGTCAGGATATCCGCCGCCGCCTCGCTCCAGAAACGGGCAACCGCCACTATCACCATAGATGCACCTGGCTTGAGGGCGCTAGCGAACTCCGCCAGCCGTTGGTCGGACATTCCCGCATCGCTGCCTGCGGCGGCGGCGGCACCGACAGCCGCGCCCGCCGCACCGCCAATCACCAGCCCTAAAGGGCCGCCTATCATACCGAGGATCACACCGATGCCGGCTCCCAGTATTGCGCCCACACGACCGGGCCAATCCAACTCATCTTTGATGTGCAAATTGTTGCCTTCGTCGCGATTCACGACTGCGGCATCAACGAGCAAGATCGGCTCTACCCTCTCAGCCTCTTTAAGCGCCTTGAACGCCGCGTCAGCTGAGGCCTCGTCAGTAAATGTGGCGATAATCAGCTCTAACGACGCATCAATCGCAGGGTCGCCGGTTGGACCGGGCAGGGGTGTTTCCTCTGTGCCGCCGCTTTGCATCGGCTCATCTGTTGGCTTTGTCGGGTTCACATCTATAGCTTGATCCATCTTTGTTTCCTTCCTGGCAGCGAAGCGCTGTGGTCGCGACATGAGATAGCGCCGTCGCACGGTAGTGTAGCAGGTCGCATAGCCCCGGTCAAGTAGAGCAGAGCCGGGTAAGCGTTCAGATTTAGGGTGGAGCAATCTTCTTGGGGTATCTGTACGCCCTCACCTGCCCTCACCCCCAACGCACCCTCACCCCATGCCCCTCTCCCACAAGGGGAGAAGGGGCTTTACTTTGGGGACAACCCTCTGACCCCGTCAGGGGCTTGGCCATGGCACTCAGCATGCACAAAGCCCCTTCTCCCTTCAAGGAGAGGGGCTTTCTGCGCGGTGACTATCAGGGATGCAGCTCACGAGTCCGCCTTGCGCTGGCGATAAACTTCGAGCACCTGTCCAAGCCATGCCAGTTGCTCCTTGTTGTAGGGTGACTGGAAGGGCTTCTGAGCGTCCGGGAGCTTGTCGTAGTTGTGCCACCACTGGTTCAGGCCGCTGCTTATCTCCTGATCGCCGCCTGTGAAGGCAGCAATGAGGGTGCTGTAGCGTGCCGCAAGCTCCTGCGCTTCCTCGCCCCCTGGGTTAGCGTTTGCCGCGGCGAGCCGCGTGATGTCTGCGTTTACTGCGTCCCACTGCACGGTGATGGCCTCCTGGTCGGCTTCGCTCCACCCGCCGCGCGCCTCAAGCCGCTCACGAAGGCGACCCTGAGCTTCGTCGCTGTACGACTGCTCCGACAGGTTTTGCATCTGTCGTAGCTGTTCCGGTGTGAAGTATTTCTTGACCCATTCTTTGTTTTGTTCCATTTGTATAGCCTGAATCACTCTCACAAGCGAATCCCAATCGCACAGGCCGCTTTGTAGCATCTTCTCAGTTGCGTCAATCGCCTGGATAATGCTGTCAAGCTGGAGCCGCTTGGCCCGCATCATCTCCTTTTGCTGCGCCAGCACCTCATCGAGGCTACGCGGGTGGACACGAAGCAAAGCCTTGATCTCGTCCAGGGATAACCCCAGGAACTTCAAAGCCAGGATTTGTTGCAGGCTCGCCAGGTCCTCATCCGTGTACAGGCGATAGCCCACCTCGCTGTATCGAGAGGGCGCTAGCAAACCCTCCTGATCGTAATAGCGTAGCGTGCGTATCGAAACTGCGGCCTTGCGCGCAAACTGCCCGGTGCGATAATAATGTTGATCCAAGCTCTACCTCCTTTCGACACCACTATAAAGGGTGACGTAACGTTAGAGTCAATACTTTTACGGCCAATATACAAAAATAGAGGTCGTGTCAACTACGACCTCTATTTTTGTATATTGGCCTTGTGCCAGGCTAAACTCCCGCAGGCTCGGGCCGGCTGGGGGCTAGCTTGTCAAGCTCCTCATTGTGCCCTTTGCCGTTGCGGTGCTCGCTTGCTATCTCTGTAACGTCCATAACCTTGTTGCCGCCCAGCCGCCGGCGCACGCTGTCGAGAAGGCTGTAGACTACGGGCACCACGATCAGCGTCAGGAAAGTGCTGGTAAAGAGGCCGCCAACTACTACGGTGCCAAGCTCCGCCGCGATAATCGAGCCTTCGCTGAAGCCAAGCGCAAGGGGCATGAGGGCTATAATCGTGGCGATGGCCGTCATAATGATAGGGCGCACGCGGGTTCGCCCGCCCTGGATCAGAGCGTCATGAGTGCTGTAGCCTCTGCGTTCATACTGTTCTACGAGGTCGAGGAGGACGATAGCATTGGTGACCACTATCCCCACCAACATCAGTATGCCTATCATTGCCGAGACGCCGAGCGGCCTGCCCGTGACGTAGAGAGCCACTATCGAACCTATGGCCGCCAGTGGCAGCGAGAACATGATCACGAAGGGCGTTGATAGCGAGCCGAATGTCACCACCATCACCAGGTAGACGAGCACTACGGCGATTATCAGGGCGGTGATTAGCTGCTGGAAGGAGTCTGTAATCTCCTGCGTGACCCCTGCGCTACCCAGCTTTACCCCCGGGGGTAAGGGAACCTGGTCTATGGCCTTCTGCGCGTTGGCGGCTACACCCGATGTGTTGTCGGAGTTGATAGTGCCCTGTACAGTAACTGATCGCTGCTGATTGATTCGGTTGATAGATACAGGACCGTCAGCTTCAGTTACGCTGGCGACTTCGCTGAGAGCTACAGGGTTGACAGTGCCCACCTTGATCGACTTTATCGCGCTAAGATTGTTCAAGGTGTTCTGGTCGTATGTGGCTTCTACATCGTAGTTCCTGCCGCCGATAGTGATGTTAGTCACCTTCTGGCTGGTGAGGAGGCTGCGCACCTGGCTGGCTATCTGAATAGTGGTGCTGCCATGCTCCAGGGCCTTCGCAGGGTCTACATCCACGCGGATCTCGGGCTTGGCGCGTGCTGCATCGCTTGTTATATTCACCAGGTTGGGCACGCTTTTGAGCTTAGCTACCATCTGGTCGCTTGCCTTGACTACGTTGTCATAGTTGTCGCCGGAAACAATTATCGAGTAGCCGCTGCTGTTTGGCCCACCGCCCGATCCTGGGGTCACTGTGTAGTCGTCAATGCCCAGCGATTTAGAGTTAGAGGAGATAAGGTTGCGCAGCCAGTCGGCTTCTGCCCTTACATCTGCATCTTTGGCAAGCGTTACTGTCATCTTGGCAACGCTGTCGCTGCCGACGCTGCCGAAGCCTGTTTGCGCCTGCCGCGTGTCGGAGCCTATAGTTGTTTGGTAGTTGAGGACGCCGGGGTGCTTTTGTATCTCAGTCTCTAGGGCCATGGAGGCTTTGTCGGTGGTCTTCAGGTCGGTGCCGGGCTTCATCGTGACTTCGGCATTGAGCACTTTATCGCTACCGAAGTTGATGAAAGTGACCGGTATCAGGCCTGTGAGAGCGAGACTACCCGCGAATAGGAGCAGCGCCACGCCGAGCGTAGCCAGCTTGGTCCAGCGTTTACTCAGCGCCCAGGTAATAAGGGGAGTGTAAAGTCGCTGCACAAAGGTGTCGCGCTCCGCACGCACACCATGCTTGCTGGGTGTGCGAGCTGTAGAAACGGCCAGAGGCTCGGCGCTCCGGCCTTTGTAGACGGGGAGCAGCGGCGAGGTGCGTAGCGCCTTTGTTTCTATCGCTCCCTCGTCCGCTTTGCGACGCTCTTTCACCACGCCCGTCTTGAGGAGCAGTACAGCCAGTACAGGAATAACAGTAAGCGCAACGATGAGTGAGGCAAGGAGCGATACCGTGACGGCTATAGCGAATGGGCGAAAGAACTCGCTCACCAGCCCCGCGATAAAGCCGAGGGGGAGGAAGACACAAACAGTAGTAATGGTTGAGGCTGTGATGGCGGTGGCGACCTCTTTGGTGCCGTTGTACGCCGCATCGCGCAGAGGCTCACCATTCTGAAAGTGGTGCCTGTAGATATTTTCGAGCACCACGATACTGTCGTCTACCACGCGCCCGATAGCTACCGCGAGGCCCGCCAGGCTCATTATATTGAGTGAGATGCCGAAGACGTTGAGCATGATAAAGGCTATCAGCACCGACATCGGTATTGACATCGCCGTCACTAAAGTGGACCTGATGCTGCGCAGGAAAAGGAGGATGATTATGATCGCCAGCGCAGCGCCTATCAACCCTTCGCGGATCAGGCCGTTGAGAGAGTCTGTTATATAAGTCGCCTGGTCAAAGAGCACCACGGCGGAAGTGCCCGGCAGCTGACTCTTCAGCTCAGCCACTCTTTTGCTGATAGCATCGGCTACCTGCACGGTGTTGGCGTTCTGTGTTTTGTAGGCGATAAGGGCGAGGCTCGGTTCTCCGTTGCTGCGGCTGATAGTGGTGCCGCCTGCATCAACCAACGCTACGCCCGCTACATCTCCAAGCTTTAGCGCGGGCTGCGCCTGACTACTGCCCGTTTGTGAGCGACCCTGCGATTGAGCGCCACCCCCATTTGCCCCTGATGCGGGTTGTCCAGCTTCGCCGGAGGGCGGGCCACCTGACTGCGCAGCACCCGAAGCGCCGGCGGATGTTGCCGGGCGCACGACGACATTCTTGAGATCATCTACCGAGTTGAACTGGTTGCCTACGCGTACGGGGATGGCCTGGCCGCCTGTTACTATTTGCCCGGTCGGGAAGGAGATATTGTTGGCCTGTAGGATGCCGATAATGGAGGAGGCGGTGAGGTTATCCTTCTCCAGCTTCGCCTGGTCGAAGGTGATTGCCACCTGCTTGTCGCCGCCTCCCGCCACCTCAACCGAGTTGACGCCTGGGATGGCCTTGAGGTCGGGCACCAGGTTATCCTCGATATTGCGCCTGAGTGTCGCCAGCGCATCTGCGCTCTGGTCGTTTGTGTTGATTGTATAGGCGAGTACCGGTATATCCTGGAAGCTGAAGCGGCCCACTGTGGGGCGCTGCACCTGGCTCGGCAGGGTAAGACCGTTTATGGCATCCTGCACGTTCTGCTGGGTCTTCTCCATGTTGGTGCCGTACTCGTACTCAGCGCTGATGAACGCCAGGCTGTCGTCCGAGCGCGATGTGAGATTCTTGAGGTTAGCGGTGCCCGCGATTGCTTTCTCGATAGGCTCTGATACGTCGCGGCGCACGTCGTCAGGTGCGGCTCCAGGATAAACAGCTACGACGCTGATAACAGGCAAGTCAATGTTCGGTAGTAGCTCGCTCTTGAGCTGCGTAGCCGAGTAGATTCCCCCCGCGAGGACGAAAAGCATCAACATGATGACAATCGAAACTCTACGGAGCGAAAAACGTGTGAGTAGATGCATTTAGCTGATTCCTCCTGATGACATTACGCATCCTTGAGGCACGTGGTTTCACTACTACCTGTGCCCTTTCCTCAATTTATGTACATTAATTCACAAAGCAATCCGAATAATTGTACCGGAAACTTTTGCCCGCCGCAATAGGGAGAGCGAACTAGTAATGCTCGGACGAAAGTCCCATCGTGGGGAAGATGGTAGAGATTAGATGAAAACAAACGCGTGTGGGGAGGGGTTGAGGTGAGGGCAAACCGCGAAGGCACTATGAGCTGATCAGGCGAGAGCCAGCCGCAACAACTATTCCATCCTCCAGCAGCCCTGCCAGCACATTGGGGATGTGCAGCTTGCTTGTAGATCGGGTGCGTAGCTGGAAGCTCAAGAGTGTGGACGCCAAGGCGGTTATTACGCCGGTTGCCGCGCCTGCTAAGGGCTGCTCTCCTTCGTTGATGAAGATGACGGCGCCTACGAGTGCGCCTGAAGCTGCCCTTCCAACCAACGGCCCTATGTCGGTGCGGTCGGCTACGAATGGCAACTTATCTGCTATTATTTCTCCTACTGCTGCCAGGCCTAGCAGGGCGCTGACACGCTCATCCCCCAGCGGGGAGAAGATCGTGCCGCCTAGCTTCTTATTACGACCGTGTGAGAGGTAGTAGCTTAGAAAGGCAGGGGCCGACACGCCTCGCAGACCGGCGAGTGCGCTCAATCCTATGGCACGCTTATACATATCTCTTTGGCTCAACTATAGGACTCCCTTTCGTACTGCGTATTATGTGTTGCGTGAGGGGTTGATGATAAAGAGAGGACAGCCATAATCCCTCACGTTTCACGATCCTGTCTCTCTCGTGAGGCGTTGTTGGAGGAAGACTAACACTGCGGCCTCCTCAGCTGGTAAATCGGCGAGCGAAGTGGTTAGCTCATCTTCAGTACGCTGCTTTAGCGTCTCTAGCAGCGTGCCGTCCATGTACGACGCAATCACACCTGGGTGCACATAGCACTTGCGGCATATAGCAGGCGTATTGCCCAACCGCTCGGACACTCTTTCAATTGCTTGCACTACATTCTTCTTGGCCTGGGTCTGAGAGTCGACCGCCTCAAACTCCTGGAGGGCAAGGGTGGCGAGCACCGTACCCGCCCAGGTTCGGAAATCCTTGGCGGTAAAATGCTGCCCTGTTATCTCCTGGAGATAATCATTCACATCTGCCGAGTCGATTGTGTGTCGCTCTTTGTTGTCATCAATATATTGGAAGAGCTCTTGTCCAGGCAGCTCCTGCTGGCGTTTTATGATATTCGCCAGCCTGCGGTCACGGATGCCTATGGTGTGGTTTTTGCCGCTCTTGCCGCGAAACTTAAAGCGTAGTTTTGCCCCTTCCACATTAACGTGCCTGTTGCGCATTGTAGTCAGCCCGAAAGAGTGGTTAGTGCGCACATACTCTTCATTACCCACCCGGATCAGCGTTGCTTCCAGCAGTTTTACTACTGTAGCAAGCACTTTTTCTCGGGGCAAGCCAGGCAGCGCCATGTCATGCTCCAGCCGCTTGCGGATGGCGGGAAGCGCCTGCCCGAAAGCTACCATTCGCCCGTACTTGGTTTCGTCCCGAACCTCGCGCCAGTGGGGGTGGTAGCGATATTGCTTGCGTCCTTTGGCGTCATAACCTGTAGCCTGGATATGCCCCTTGGGTGAAGGGCAAATCCAGACGTCGCGCCATGCCGGGGGTATGCCCAGAGATTTGATGCGAGCAAGCTCTTCGGGGTCGTGTATCGGCTTACCATCAAGGCCGATATAGCTGAAGTTCTTGCCTGCCCGCTTGCGCTTGATGCCGGGTCGCGTGTCGGTGACGTAGCGCAGCCCTGCGGCTTTGGCCGACGCTATAGGGTCCACTGTAACCTCCGGCAGCTCCGCAACATCTTCTGGTTGGGTATTCTTCTCCTGAGCCATGCAGATGGCATTGCAATAGCTATGCCAGGGGTGGGAGGTGAGGTGAGATGTGATAGGGTAAGATGTATAACGCATTGCACTTTGATCTATGCTTCCCAGCAGTCAAGCAACGGTTTATAATAGACTGCCTGCTCTGTATGGCGCGTAGGCAACTTATGCTCAGGTGTAGCACGGCTTTATCTCTCCTCTACAGAGGTTTATGACTGATCTGCTTGGCGACGCGAGGGGAACTGCAAAGGTAACCACAATGGAAAGACATTCTGAAGGGCCGGAGCCGGTAACTACCATGTTCAACTACTCTATTTGGGCGCGAGACCGCGTTCTATCTGGAATTGAGACGTTGGACGACGCTCAGCTGCGCGAGGTGCCCGAAAGTGGCGCTTACGGCTCTATACACGATACGCTGGCGCATATGGCAGTCTCTGAGTGGGTGTGGGTGCAGCGTTGTAGCGGCCAATCGCCTACTAAATTGCCCCGGGGAGAGGACTTTGCAAACTTGCGCGTTCTAATCGATTGGTGGAATGAAATCCACGCCGAGGCGATGCGCTACCTTTCGGCCCTCACTTCGAGAGACGTGCAACAGGAAGTTACCTACACAGGTCCTGATGGTAAGACGCGCACGCGCAAGGTTTGGCATATGCTCATGCAGGTGGTGAACCACCAGACCGAGCACCGCAGCCAGCTAGCCTCTATGCTCGGCAGCAAAGGCATTGACGTGCCACAGACCGACCTAGTGGTGTATTTGAGCGAGCAGGTGTGACGAAACCGCCGGCGCAAAGTACACCAACTTCATATCGAAGGAGATAAAACGCAATGGCAACCACAATAGAAAACCCCAACCCCCAATCCCCAACACCTGGCTCCGGCAAATGGGTATATCTCTTCAGGGAGGGCAATGGCAAACAGCGCGACTTGCTTGGCGGCAAAGGAGCGGGCCTCTCCGAGATGACCAACGCCGGGTTGCCTGTGCCTGCGGGCTTCACTATTACTACTGATGCTTGCCGGGCTTACTTTGCAAACGGCGAGAAGTTTCCGCCGGGGATGTGGGAGCAGGCTATGGGGGCTCTACGCACCGTCGAGGGGGAAACGGGCAAGAAGCTGGGCGATCCGGCTAACCCCCTGCTTGTCTCTGTGCGCTCCGGCGCTAAGTTCTCCATGCCAGGAATGATGGACACTATCCTTAATCTGGGGTTGAACCCTGAGACGTTGCAGGGCCTCATCAAGCTGACCGATAACCCGCGCTTCGCCTACGATGCATACCGGCGTTTTATCCAGCTTTTCGGGCGCATCGTCATGGGCGTAGAGGCCCACGTCTTCGACGATCTACTTGAAAAGATAAAGGCCCAACGTGGCGTTTCCCTCGATACTGAGCTTACTGCTGATGATCTCAAGGTCCTTGTTCAGCAATTCAAAGAGGCTGTGCAGCACGAGACGGGCCGGCCTTTTCCCGATGACCCTTACGAGCAGCTACGTCTGGCGATAGAAGCTGTCTTCAACTCGTGGAACTCGCCGCGTGCGTTCGCATATCGCAAAGCGCAAAATATACCCGATGACCTCGGCACAGCTGTGAACGTGGTGATGATGGTCTTCGGCAATATGGGCAACGACTCGGGCACAGGCGTGGCGTTTACTCGCAATCCCGCCACCGGTGAGAAGAAGCTTTATGGTGAGTTTCTCACCAACGCTCAGGGCGAGGATGTGGTGGCAGGCATTCGCACGCCACAGAAGATAGCTCAACTGGAACAGGAGATGCCCGAAGTTTACAAGCAGTTTGAGGAGATAGGTCAGAAGCTGGAGCAGCACTATCGCGATATGCAGGACCTTGAGTTCACGGTGGAGCGCGGCAAGCTCTATATGCTTCAGACCCGCTCGGCAAAGCGCACAGCGGCTGCGGCAGTCAAAGCGGCTGTGGATATGGTCAACGAGAAGCTTATCTCCAAAGAAGAAGCCCTCCAAAGGGTCGAGCCTGAGCAGGTGGTGCAGCTACTTCTGCCGCGTTTTGACGACAAAGATAAGGACAAGGCTCGTGCGGCTGGCCGCTTGCTGGCAGTGGGGTTGAATGCCGCGCCAGGGGCTGCGGTCGGCAAGGCTATATTCACGGCTGACGAAGCGCAGCGCCTGGGCCGCGAAGGGGAAGCCGTTATTCTGGTGCGCGAAGAGACCAACCCCGAGGACGTGCATGGCATGATCGCAGCCAAAGGCGTACTTACGGCGAGAGGCGGTGCTACTTCTCACGCCGCAGTTGTAGCTCGACAATTTGGCAAGGTCTGCGTGGCGGGTGCTGAGAACGGCGGCATGCATGTGGACGATGAGGCAGGTTACTTCACTGCCAACGGCCAGACAATCAGAGCGGGGAGCACCATCTCCATAGACGGCACTACAGGCGAGGTCTTCGAGGGCGCTATCGCTCTAATTGAGCCGAACTTTGCTGAGGAGCATGACCTCGTGACGATTCTCGGCTGGGCCGATGAGGTACGCAAATTGGGTGTGTGGGCCAACGCCGATTACCCGCGCGATGCTGTCAAGGCAGTGGCTTACGGCGCTGAGGGGATAGGTCTCTGCCGTACCGAGCATATGTTCTTCGAGGAGGAGCGTCTTCCTGTGGTGCGCCAGATGATCCTGTCGGCGGCTGAGGGGACACGGCTTGACGCCGCCGTCTACGACGCACAGCAGGCTCTGGACAAGCTGGGCCCCAACAGCGAAAAACGCACTGAGGTTGAAGAAACCCTGCACAAAGCTAAAGAGGCGGCGGACGCCTCGCAAGCGGTGCGCGACTACCACAGTGCGCTTTCTCAGCTTGAGGAGATACAGCAGGGCGACTTCTATGGCATCCTCGAGGCTATGGAGGGCAAGCCCACAGTTATCCGCCTCCTCGACCCGCCACTGCATGAGTTTCTCCCTTCTTACGACGAGCTTCTCGTAGAAACCACTCAGATGCAGGACCACGGCGAGACGGAGAGCGACGAATACCAGCAGAAGATGCATCTGCTGGGCGTGGTAGGTCAGATGCGCGAGCAGAACCCGATGCTGGGATTGCGTGGCTGCCGCCTCGGTCTGCTTTATCCTGCCATTTATGATATGCAGGTACGCGCTATCCTCAAGGCCTCGGCACGACTTCTGGCCGAAGGCTTAGAGTCGCACCCTGAGATCATGATTCCGCTCGTGGGGCACGTGAACGAGCTAAAGGATACGAGAGAGCAGCTAGAGGAGGTTTTCAAAGAAGTAGACGAGCAGGCCGGGCGCAGCATACCCTTTAAGTTCGGTACGATGATAGAGGTGCCGCGCGCCGCGCTAACCGCAGGCAAGATCGCCGAGTACGCCGAGTTCTTCTCCTTTGGCACAAACGACCTCACTCAGACAACCTATGGCTACTCTCGCGATGATGCCGAGGGCAAGTTCCTCCTGCAATACGTCGAGCGGGGTATCCTGCCCGAAAATCCCTTCCAGGTACTGGACCGTGAGGGTGTAGGCAGGCTAATTCGCATAGCGGTAGAAGAGGGCCGCAAGACCCGCCCCAACCTCAAGGTAGGCATCTGCGGCGAGCACGGCGGCGACCCCTCGTCAATCCATTTCTGTAATATGGCCGGCCTGGACTACGTAAGCTGTAGCCCCTATCGCGTCCCAGTAGCGCGCCTTGCCGCAGCGCAAGCCGCTCTCGAAGGCGTAGAGAAGGACAAATAGTTGAAACGCCAGGACGCCAGGCAAACCAGGAGGGGCAAGGCTAAAAGGTGAGGCGTCCTGACGTTTAAGAAGAGATGATGATGAGTGATAATGTATTAGACAATAGCCCTGATAGGGTGCGTGAGCGGCTGGAGAAGGAGGAATATATCCTTCTTTCGCCGCTGGCCGCCAAGTCTGCGGAGTCTACGCGTCCACTGCCGGAGGAGGAGTCACCTGTGCGCACTGCCTTCCAGCGCGACCGCGACCGTGTTATCCACTCCAAGTCATTTCGCCGTTTGAAGCACAAAACGCAGGTCTTCATCGGCCCTATCGGTGACCACTATCGGACGCGGCTTACTCACACTCTGGAGATGTCGCAGATAGCACGGACGATCTCACGCGCGCTGCGTATGAATGAAGACGTTACCGAGGCAATAGCCCTGGCACACGACCTGGGCCATACTCCCTTCGGGCACGCCGGAGAAGACGCCCTGCGCCAGATATTCGACCCTGGCTTCAAACATAACTACCAGTCGCTGCGCATAGTGGATTATCTGGCCCGCGATGGCGCAGGTCTCAACCTCACCAATGAGGTCAGAGAAGCACTGGTCACATCTACCCCTGTTGAGGAAGGATTGTCTTCGGAGGGTATGGGCTATGGTTCTATCGAGTCGAAAATAGTTAAGCTGGCTGATACTATCGCCTATATTAACCATGACACCGACGATGCAATGCGCGCACGCATCATCCGCCCTGATGACCTGCCCGTCGAGGTAGCTGAGGTGCTGGGTGCCACCAACTCGATGCGCATCAACACACTTGTCAGCGACATCATTAGCCGGAACTGGAGTATCGCCTACCCCAACGTGGAGCTAGCTTCGCAGGACCGTCATGAAGTAGAGCTAATAGTCAGCCCCGAAATAGAGGACGCCGCAGACAAGCTGAAGCGCTTCCTTTACGAGCGAGTATACATAGGTTCGGAGGCCAAAGCCGAGGTGGGCAAAGTAGACCACCTGATCGGCGCGCTCTTCGACTACTTTTGCAAACATACCGAGGAGTTGCCACACGAAATACAGAGTAACCCACGCCATGAGCCGAACGAGCGGATGGTCGTTGACTACATAGCCGGTATGACCGACCGCTTCGCAATCAGCACCTTCGAGCGTCTATTTGTCCCCAGGTCGTGGAGTGTGCAGTAGCTTGTGGGTAGCAGGCCAGCCTGATCTATAACATCAACAGTGGGCAACTAAAGCTGTGAGGTTAACACAGTGCTGCATCGTCATGGCGCGGGTACGCTTAATGCTATCTACAGAGGCGAGGAGGCGTTAATAGTTATATCTCTATTCTCAGGGCGTGACAATTAGCGCCAAGCAGCGTTCTAAATAGTGCTCTGTAATGATCTTACAAGCTGGCGCTATTAGCATTACCAGACCAGGAGCACTCCTTTCATGCATTCTGATTCCGACGGTTCCACACCTATGTTCGAGGGCAGCAGCCTTATTGGTGGGCGCTACAGGCTGCTTGAGAAAATAGGCGAGGGCGGGGCCGCCGAGGTCTTTCGCGCCCGCGACCAACGTCTCGACCGCACTGTGGCAGTTAAACTGCTGCGGCCTCAGTTTACATATGACCAGGCATCGCGCACCCGCTTTGTGAATGAGGCTAAGGCCGCCGCAGGACTGTCGCACCCCAACATAGTAGACATCTACGATTTCGGTGAAGGCCCTGACCACTCGATGTTTATCGCAATGCAGTACGTCGAAGGCCAGAACCTGAAAGATATATTGCAGAAGCGGGGGCGCATGTCGGCAGCCGAAGCTGTCTCCATAGGGCAGGGGGTGTGCTACGCCCTCGACGCGGCGCACGCCAAAGGTTTGATCCACCGCGACGTTAAGCCGCAGAATATAATGATAGACCGTGCAGGCAACGTGCGCCTGACCGATTTCGGCATCGTAAAGGCGCTCTCCGGCCCGGCGCTCACCCAATCGGGGATGACCTTTGGCACAGCGGCGTACCTGTCGCCGGAGCAGGCCACAGGCGAGCCTATCAGCCCCGCATCGGACATTTATGCTCTGGGGTGCGTTCTGTACGAACTGCTGTCGGGCACGCCGCCATTCACGGGCGAAAACCCTGCTGTGGTGGCTTACAAGCAGGTGTGGGAGCAGCCGCGCCCACTTCATGACCTTGTGCCGGAGGTGCCGCCTTCTTTAGAGAGCGTCGTCATGCGCTGCCTAAACAAAGACCCCGCTCGCCGCTATCCCACCGCCGACGCGCTCGCCTCAGACCTCGCCACCTTCCAGAACTCCTTCAACCAGCCGACACAGGCGGTGTCGCTTGGCCTGGGGGCGATAGCCTCGGTGAGGGCGAATGCGGGTGAATGGGTACCTGTTACGTCGCGTGCTCCCGCTGAGTTGAGCCAGGCAATACAAATGCCTGCTGTGCCTGCCGGCTATGGCGAAGCCGAGTATTCAGCGGTTGACGTACCTGCCGCCAGGCCCCGCGACTTCATTAGCGCACCTGTGCCTCAGGCTGCCGCGCCTTCACAGCCTTACCCGCAGGCGGTGGCCGCCTATAACGCCGAACCGGTTCGCACGATCCAGGTGGTAAATGCCGGTAGGCGGCGTGGAGGGCTCGGTTGGGTGCCTCTTGCTCTGGCCGGCGTGCTCGCTATCGCTGTCTTCGCGCTGCTTGCCTCGCAAGGTAAATCGCTCTTTGGCGGCGCGGCACGCGCTGACGCAACGTCCACACCCCCATCTCCGACGCTGGGCGTGGTAGTGGAGGCTCCGTCAGCTTCGCCAACGCTGCGACTGGGCGGCGTTATCGTAGGCTCGCCCACGCCTCCCGCGGCTGTGCCGCTCTCGACCAATACGCCTGCGCCTCCTCCCACACTAACCAACACACCGATTCCGCCCACCGAAGCGCCTCCTACCGATACACCCGCGCCTGTACCAACTGATACCGCTGCTCCTGCGCTTCCGACAGATACTTCGGTGCCTGAAGTCGTGCCGACAACTCCTCCCGCCACTGCAACGCCACCACCACCGCCTCCTACAGACACAGTTGAAGTGGTATCCGATACTCCTGTAGTCCAGGGCAATGGCACCGCTACCATCCTTCTGGATGACACGCGCTTTTCGGGTGGCTTCACTAACAACGGCGGCACCTATCACGGACTCACCGCCCACTGGGCATACGGCCAGGGAACGAAGTATAGCACGATGACGGTGACATTCAACGTGGACCAGATGCCCGGCGCAGCGGCCCTGACGATCAGAGGCGTGGACTCAGAAGACGCCAAGAAGACCCAGATACGGATAAGCCTGAACGGCAACGTAGTCTACCAGGGCGCTGATCCGCTGCCCAACGACAACACCAACGGGCCGAATAGACCGGGTAATTGGGGCCTTTACGTCTGGCAGATTCCTGTTGGGCAGCTACAGCAGGGCGCTAACACCCTCTCTATCACCAACCTGGACCAAAGCTCCTGCATCAATTGCCCCGATTTCTTCATGCTCGACGCCGCCTTTATTACTTACCGCACGCAGTAAGTTAGGGGCCAGCTCCGGGTTGCATAATTCAGCCATCTGGCGCGGCCGGTTACCTAGAGAAAACCGCCGCGCTTTGGTTGCGGCTCCTGAAGAAGAAGACAAGTATCAGCCCCGCGATGAAGCCCCCTATGTGGGCGAAGAAAGCGGTGCCGCCCCCTTGTACCTCGCCCACCGAGAATACGCTTACAACCTGCGTCACTATCCATATGCCTATCATAATGAAGGCGGGCACGTAGCTAATTGTAACCAGGATGCCCAGGAATATCAGCGCCCTTACTCTCGCCTTCGGGAAGAGCACTATGTACGCCGCTAACACTCCGGCAATTGCTCCTGATGCGCCCAGGTTAGGAATAAGCGAGTCGGGGCCGCCGAGGAATATCTGCGTAATGTCCGCCGCGAAGCCGCAGATCAGGTAAAAGACGAGATACTTCAGCGAGCCAAAGTTTTCCTCTACGTTGTCACCAAAGATAAAGAGGAAGAGCATATTGCCGCCAATGTGCAGCCACCCACCATGCATGAACATAGAGGTTAGAAGGGTCAAATAAACGTTGTTGAGAGGGGCTGCGTACAACTGTATTGTAGAGCCGTCCGGTAACTGCTGAAGGCCCGTCAGGTCTACGCCTGTCGTAATCTCCCTCGGTATCAGCGCCCAGCCATTGTTTATCGGATCGCCCACCGATAACTGGATCAAGAATATTATGACGTTGATCACGATCAGAGTAACGTTCACAATGGGGAAGCGTTGCCCTTGTGGTGTGCCGGTGTCTCCGAGTGGTATCATTTACATTGGCTCCTTTACATTGGCTCCTTTCACGCGCCTCACGGCCGGCTGCTGTACACTGCCTCTAACTGCTCCGGCTTTATGATTAGACCCTCTATGTCAGCCTTGTCTGAGTGCAGTAGATACAACGAGGAACCATCAGCTAATGAAACGGCGCGCACGCCTCCCTCACCGGCTACCATCCTGGCCGTAGCGTCGTCCAGCGCCACGATAGTGCGTGTGCCGGAGGGGAGGGGAAGGTACGTCTTCGCTACAGGGTATGGCAACCCGTAGCTTGATTGCCCCCCGTAGGCCGTGAAGAGCGCTCCGAACTCACCGTTTCGCCCATAGCCCAGCGCGTAAGAGCGATAGTTGGGGAGCAGATATCCTGCCTCTCTAAAGGGCCCAGCCCACTCCACCCCCATCACCAGGGCAATGTTCCCCTCACGAGCAGTAAGGCTCGCCAGGCCGGACTTCACGGCTTCCCAGTGGTTGTTATTCTCAGTTATGTTGGCTGCGGTGACAGGGCCTTGCGCCAGCGCAAAATAACCGGCTGATACCACCGACAGGGCAATAGCGATCAGCAGCCCCGCCGCTTCGCTCACGCCCTTTTTATGCGCAAGCTGCTCGCCCAGCATCCTGGCGCATAACGCCGACAAGATAAGCAGTGGCGGCAGCGCCACGAGCAAATATCCATACTGCCCCACATGGCTTACTGCATAGAGAACAATCGGCGGCAATACCCAGAAGAATAAAAAAGCTTTAGCCTTGTGCATAAGAGTAAAACGCAACACTCTAGCAGTCCACAACCCCAGAGGCACCAGCCCAAAGGCTAGCCCTGTGCCAAGCGCCAGCATCTCGAAAGTTATATTGAAAGCAACCCCGTCGAGTCCGGTCTCCACCAGTGCGGTGCGCCCTGCCACAGCAGCCGCCTGCAACTCATTCTCATATAGATAAGCGCCAAGCCCGCCCGACATAACAAGGAGGGGCGTTAGCCATGCCAGAGAGGCAAGCGCCAGCGCTGTGCCGAACGCCAGCCATCTTCGCCGCGCCGGAGCTTTATTGCCCCGCAAGGCCCATACGCAAAGAGGCAAAAGCACTATGAGGCTAGTTTGCCTTACGCCGCCTGCTATTCCCAGCGCCACCCCCAGCAAAACGGCCTCTGTAGCGCCTTCCGAGCCTTTGACCCGCCACGCCAGCCCTGCCACGCACATGCCCAGCGCCATCTCAGGCAGGTAGGTAAGCCCTACCGCGCCATTATAGAGGGCGAGGGGCGACCCCAGGAGCAGCAGCGATGAGCTAATCGCCACTACTTTGTCCTCAAAGACCTTGAGCGTGAGCCAGTAAATGAGCGGCACAGCCACCGCGCTGAATAGGACACTTAAAATTGAGAGGGCAACATTCGCGCTACTCACCCCGCCTTGTAAGCCGGCGAACTCCAGCACAAAGCGCAACAGGCGGCCCGACTCTACGTAGAGGATATAGCCCGGTGGGTGTGGTTGGTGGCTATGCAAATCGAAGGTGTCGAGCGCCAGGCTGAACTGCACCGAATCCCAATTTATCGGCGTGGGCCGCACAAAAAAGATGCGCGAGATCGCCCCGCTCGCTCCCAACAGGAGCAACGGGACAACTCGCGCCTGAAGGCGGGTTGTGAAAGCTGCAGAAGGTGTTACGTACTGGATACAGGGCGCGAAAGGCGGGATGCGGAACCGGGTAAGGAGAGCTAATCTGCTACGCTCGGCCACACCCAGCTTCCTTGCGCGTCGTTTCCTAAAACGTCAACCACGTACTTCGCACCTTTTGTGGGCGGCGTTCGGCGGCTAAACACCCATAATCTGGAAAATCTCGCTCGTAGTGCGTGTGCCGAACGCGCCGGTCAACCAGAGTACCAGCAACACCAGCACTATCAACACTACAACCACCAGAACAATGGCGGCGGCGCTGCCACCCCCGCTGTCGCCTGGTGTATTTACGTTTACTTGACCCATTAGAGCCTCCTACTTTGACGACTGATAACGCGCGACCGGCAACAGGGAATAAAACAAAGCCTTCGTGCTTGCTATCTCATTGCTATTCCGCCGGTCGCACCCGCTATCCTTAAATAAATAGACGCAGGGTCTTGCGAGCCTGCGCCGTTGCCTCTAGACACGAGATCTATTGCCGGAAAGGGCGCGTACAATGGCGATAAGTATAATCGCGCCGATTATCGCGATAATCAGGCTGCCCCAGCTAATAGGGTCACTACTGTTCAAGCCTCCCAATCCCAGCAGAGAAGCCAGGAAGCCGCCCACTATCGCGCCGATCAAACCGACGATTATGTCGCCTACCACTCCATAGCCGCCGCGTCCCATAATCATACTGGCAAGCCAGCCGGCGATCAATCCTATGATGATCCAACCAATGATTGTAAGCATCTTTCTCACCTCCTTTGTCGCGTAGTACTGAACCTCTCAGGCCGTAGGTTGACGGCCCTTCCGATTAGCGATAATCAAGCTATGAGTTTTGTCACCCGCCTGAACTATTCATGGCTTCCTGTACATACTCTTTGCCTCGCTCCACCAGGATTTTGCGCGTCTCATCGCCCTTGCGTGGGGCAAAGAGCAGCCCGGCAAGCAACCCTATGGTGAAGTATTTGATAGCAGTACGCATTCCTCTTAGCATATCCTTTCTCCTTTGGCTGCCGGGCAGCCATCAGGCTTGTCGCATGCCCTCAACTACGCCTTGCGTCTTTTGCTGTACATTTTGCAGCCTGTTGGCGGCCCATTCGCCGAGTCGCTGGCGGTTCTTCTCGCCGGTAGTCGGTGTGTAGAAGAGGCCAATTGCACCTCCAACCGCCGCACCTGCCAGGAGGCCCAGCAGCGTTAAGCCTTTACCTTTACCCTTACCTTTGCTTTTACGTCCCCGCGCCATCTCAATAGCCCTTTCTATAAGGTCGAGCGTCGCTGTGATCCCATGACAAAGCGCACGATAAAGCCGAGGATAATGCCGCCAAGCAGGGCAGGTATGAACGATAGCGTCCAGCCACCGAAACTTGCCGCAGGCCCGAAGTTGCCGAATATGAAGCCGCCAATTAGACCGCCGATTATCGCGGCTACGATACCACCCAGCCAGCCATAAGGCATTCGGCCAGGCACAATCAGGTCAATGAGCCAGCCGAGCACACTCAACATAATGAGCATAACGATGAATCCAAGACAACCACCCATCTTTTACTCTCCTCCAGCTAGAATTGCAGCTAACTAACGAGCCACAAAAAAGAAAATCACAGTAAGTAGTGGAAGAGCCATCAGCCCCAACACCGTGAAGCTACAACAGCTACACCCTCCGCGCCGTCCCGTTCTTGTCAACTCGGCCAGCCCGAGCTGCAAATTGCTTTTCTCCATCTGCCCCCCTATCCAGCGCCATGTAGCATGGCACTCGTTAATTACGGATTGCGACATTTACAACGGTGAGATAACCCATTCTGTTATGCGCCTTTTACTTTTGGTGCTGCAAACCAATGCTCTGGAGGTGTTTAATGGCGTAACCACAGAGGGGCTTTCAGTATAGGGGTTTTTACAGAAAGCTCAATTACCTCTTACATCGGGGTAATCACACCTCTACTAACCCCTTTCCCTGTAGGGGGAGAATAGGTTAGAGCAAAACAAAAGCAATAGCTCCCCTAGGCGGGGCTATTGCTTTTGTTTTCAAGACAGGGTGTTGCCTCAGCACAATGCTCGCTTGCTGTGGGCGCAACACCTAGAGGCGGCAGGGCGCACTACCGCTTTATAGACCGATGCGGCGGCTACTTTGGTGGTACAGCCCCTGCCAGTAGAGGCACAGCCCCCTTCTTCTGGGCTTCGGGGGGCAGCATTGGCTTTACGCTTGTTGCCAGCAGCGGAGCCGCCAGCACAAAGCGGGGAGCCAGTATTGATTTTTTGTACTCGCTATTGAAAAGCTGCATGAGCGGGAGGTCCCTGGCGACATCCACGTTCTGCTTATTGTCCTCGTATGGCACTTTCATCAGCGTAACAAAGATGCTGATTACGATTCCGCCCGCGACCAGCCCCAGGAGCGCACCCATTATCCTATCGAAGACCATCAGCTTCCCGCCAATCTTCACATGGGAGAAGAGATTGAGAAGAAGTGCCACCATCAATAGCGACACCAGCAGATCAATGGTGATAAAGCCAATGAGGTCCGAGGCGAACCCTTTACTCAGTCCGAACATCTTCACCAGGAAGAGCGCTGTCAGGTGGTAGTAAATCGAGGCGAGCAGAAAACCTGTATAGATCGAAGCTATGATCAACAAGGCCTTCGGTGTGCCGTGCTTCCACCCCACATAAATGAAAAAGGCAAGAAGCACTGTGCTAATCACATCAAAAAAAGGTATTACATTGATAAGTTCGCGCATAACAAATCCCTCACTGAATGCTATTCAACAAAGTTATTCTACATTACCTACCGCCTACAAGGAATAGGATATAAGTCACACCACGGCATGGTACGTAGGGGCGCTACGCGTGAAGCGCCTGGTAATGCATATTATGTCAGAGATAGATACTGCTTACCCAAACCCTCACCTGATATGCATTGTGCAGTATGAATCAGCATATTTGTTCGATATTCGTGCATAAAGGTATTGACAAGAACTAACGTTCTATGATATATTCCGAGTAGGGCACGCCGGGCGTTCAGTTTCGTAAAGCCCTATTTATAGCCCAGACGACACTAGAGAGGCACTTTATCATGAAAAAGAAGAAATTATCGGATCGACAACGTTTTATCCTGAGCTTCATCCGCGAGTTCATGCAGGAGCATAGCTATGCCCCTTCAATACGCGAGATCAAGAGCGAAGTAGAGCGCGCAGGGTTGGTTCGCACCACGTCGGGCAACACCTCGACCTCCGTTGTGGACTACAACCTCAGGGCGCTGGAGGAGGCCGGCCACATACGGCGCGACCGCAACAAGTCGCGGGCTATCGAGCTTATAGACAATACAGGCCGCAGCCGCAGTCGCCAGCCTTTCTACACCATACCCATTGCTCCTTCGCCAATCGCTGCCGGCTCACCTATACCTGTGCTCGATGATATCCGTATGGGCACAGCCACAGAAGACGTGGTGGAAGTAGCAGGCGACCTCCTGGGCAGGCACATCCCGCATATAGACCGCCTGTATGCGCTCCGTGTGAAGGGTACCTCAATGGTAGACGCCCTCATCAACGATGGTGACCTCGTCATCATGGAGGCTCAGGAGACAGCGGAGAACGGCCAGACGGTCGCTGCATGGCTCAAAACCGAGCAAGAGGCCACCCTCAAGAGGTTCTACCTCGAAGATGGGCGTGTGCGCCTCCAGCCCGCCAACAGCACCATGCAGCCTATATTCACCGACCCGGACAACATAGAGATAAAAGGCCGTGTGGTAGGTGTGATTCGCCGCATCGAGTAAGGTGTGAGGCAAAGAAATTGAACGAGTCGAGAGTAGTATCCGCCGATACGAGTGGCAGCGTGCGCCGGCCCGGGCCTCAACCCCTGGCCGGTTCCCCATCCAACCGGATGGCGCGTGCTACCTGAGAGTTGGGATTGAGGAAGCTTTATACTTTAGTCTTTCACCAGGTGAGACGCAGTAGATGTGGATAAGGAGGTTGTTTGCATGGTAATACGTTTGCCGGGGCTACAAGCTTCACGCGGGCCGCAGCCGGGGCCAGAGCCCGCATGGGCGCGCTTCACCCGCGCCACTGGGGCGCAGGGCCAGCTTACGCCTGTCAGCCTGCGCTCGTGCAAGCCCGACATCGCCGCTTACAAAGTGCTTGGCTCCGAGCGCGCCTCTCAGCCCGAAGCCGGGGAGCTCAGAGAGCGCAACCGCTACAACCGTAGTGTCTACGTCGCTCGCTTGCAGCGATATGAAGATACGGGCAAAGTTTCAGCCAACTCCTCTCGCCTGCCGGTGATCGGTGAGATAGCCGCGGGCCAGTACGATGTCACCGTGGCCTTCCAGGAGTACGACTGTCTCGACTATGAAGGCGGCGTGGTCGTTGATAAGGCGCTGGCAAGAGGCGGGGCTTACGCTCTCCGAGTGCGCGGCACCTCCATGACCCACGTCGGCATCCAGCCGGGAGATGTGGTAATTGTTCGCCCCCAGAACTGGGCCGAGGATGGCGACTTCGTAGTAGCCAGCTTTATCGAAGGCGAAGCCGGAGGCTCTGAGGGGCTCTCCACCCTCAAGCGATTCTATAAGCGACGCGACCACATCTTTCTCCAGTCGGCAACCGCCTCCACCGACCCGATCCGCCTTTTCGCCAACCACCGCGACGGTTCTGTGGAGTGCGACCCCGTCAAGGTGCAAGGGGTGGTGACGGTAGTGCTAAAGAGCAACCAGTAGGGATCAAGGGCCAGGGTTCGTATCTGACCTTTAATCCCTGACTTCTAAATTTACTGAGGTTATCCGAGATGGCACTGCGAGATATTCTGGACCGCCAGGCCAACAGCATAGAATACGTACTTCATACTCATGGTATCGCGGCGAGAATAGACGGCGGCAGGCTGTCGCCCCGGCTGGCTCACTTCCACATAGAGCTGCCTCCCGGGGTGCGGCCCGCGCAAATCGCCCCTATCGTACCAGAAGTGGCCGACTCTCTAGGTGTGGTCTCTTGCCGGTTAGCGCCAGGCGATGACGGTGTTTACCTGGAGGTGCCACGCCCCGATCCTGTGCCGGTGCGCCTCTTGCCACTGGTGCAACGAGTGGCCGATGTAGTGCCGCCTGTTACTGCCATCCTGGGTGTGGATACCGAGGGCACGCCTTTACTGTTACGGCTCAACTCCCCCGATGTAGAGCCTGCCGTTGTTACGGGCAACCATTCCGCAGGGAAAAGCAGCCTCTTGAGAGGCATGGCCTTATCCCTTGCTTTGCATAACTCGCCCGATTCTCTGCGCCTGCTTCTCCTCGACTGCACAGGCGATAGCATCACCTTTCGTGGGCTGGAAGGTCTGCCGCACCTTGCTTGCCCAATAGCTACCGGCTCGGTCGAGGTGATGGTGAGCTTGCGCTGGGCTTTGCGCGTCCTGGAACGTCGCGCCAGCGTCTTGGACGACGATGAGCTTTTCTTCGACGAGGAAGTTGTTAGCGAAGCCATATTCAACAGTAACCCCCTCTCCGAGCCTGAGCTAACGATAATCATTGACGGTGCTGATCTCCTTTGCAACGGCTCCAACCGCCGCGCTTGGGATGAAGCTGTTGAAGCCCTTTCACGCCTGCTCGCATCAGGCAGCCTGCACAACATCCATGTTATAGTCTCAGCCGAGCGGCCCGAAATGCTGAGAAGTGTTTACAGCCAGTGGGGTGCGCGCATAACAGGTTCGATGCCCTCTCCTGACGCCGCCCGCCTGGCGACGGGCGTGAAAGGCTCGGGCGCTGATAACCTGCTTGGCGCGGGCGATTTCCTGATTACCCTCAACGCCGAGCTAATCCGCTTCCAGGCGGCGGCCATCTCCCAATCTGACCTCCAGCGGGCGGTGGCTCTTATTCGCCATTGCGCCGACGAGCAGCGACGTGAAGAGCCGGGGGGTAGAGGTTTGCACAATCGCTCGGTGGCTGCTGAGACTGAGTATGAGGAGCCGCTCCAGCTTATGCGGAACTGGCTGGGCGACTGAAGCAGGGGCCAGGATCAGTAGTCTGTGCATCCTACGGTTACTTGCATCTGCCAGGATATCGATTCCTGATCCACGAGATTGTTTAGAGTTTGATTAGAGTATTCTGAGAGTTAGAGAGTGAGGTAATAGAGCTATGTGTGTACCAAAGACAGGCCGTTGGGCAGAGACCTTGCGGCAAAGCCTCCAGCGTGTATACGAACCGACCACCCGCACCCCTGTCCCCTGGCTCCTCTCCGGCGATGCTGCCCTGGCTTTGCAAGGTGTGCAGGTAGAGGCTGAGCGTATAGACTTCAGAGCTATTTCGCCCGTTGCCACCGCGTACTTCGCGCACTTTATGAAGCCGCTCGAAGGCCCAATCGGCGCTACCATAGTCTACCGCCGGGGAGGAAACCTCGCCCCTGCGGAAAGCTGGCGCAGCAATGTTCACCAGCGCATCGTGGCCTGGAGCGTGGGTGGGCGTGCTACATGGCTTGGGCGATGGCATGTTGATGGGCAGACGGTGCAGGTCTCTTATGTGCAGACTTTCCGCCCTGATCCGGTCTCCAAAGCGGCGCACGCTCCAATTAAACGTGTGCCCTTCGAGGGGCTAGAAGTGGCTGTTGTGCCTATCGAGTTCCTTCTAGCCGAGAGCACCCTCAAAAATGAGACACAACTCACCCACCGCATTCTCCACGCAATGCGCCCCGCAGGCCACAGTGCCGAGAAGCTGCAACTCGCCCTGGATACTCTCCCCAAAGAAAAGGCCTCACATCTCCTCCGCCTGCTGGAAATAGGCTTGATCGCAGGCTAGGCATCGAGGCGGCGGAATCGCCAAGGGAGGCGGGACTGGCAGGCCCAAGGGGAAGAGAAGGTGGTGAGCGTGAATGCTTTTTTCCCCTGGCGCGATGATACGTTAATGGGACCTTCTACCACACCTGTGCCTTCGGTCTCACCTTTTGTGTCGGTGCTACTAATACCTCGCCTGCGCCAAAGCCACGTGCGTGCTGCTGTCCAATCGCCAGCCGTCAATTGGCTTTGCTGATGACTCGCTGGCGGCCACTATGCTGGTGGCCTGTTACGGTCAGGGGGATCCACTCTTCGGGAGGTGCGGCCTTATCCTCACTGTCAGGTGTCGCGGCTGGTGGGGGCGTGCTGAAGGAGATGGTAGCTTCTCCCAGCATCAGGCGTAAGAGGTTGTAGCCTTGATTGCCGTCTTGCGGGCAGGCGCCATAGCCGACCGATTCTACCCTCATAGCAGGCATAGGGCCGAAGGCGGAGGCAACCGTGTTTATTACTGCGGCTCCTGTGGGTGTAACCATCTCGCTGTTCACGTCGCTACCGTAGATAGGTACAGATGCGGCGCGCAGGATTTCGGCGGTGACAGGCGCGAGTGCAGGTACCAGCCCTTGCTCCGTCCTGATCATGCCACCGCCCACGTGCAGGGGCGAGCACTCTACCCTGTCTATTCCCAACAATGCTAACCCGGCTATGCTGCCCGTTATCTCTATTAGAGTGCGCACGCTGTATGTCTCAGGTAGCTGGCTCTGGCGCGAGCTAACCACGCGTACTCTGGCTTCGGCTTCGGCTATCCTCTTCAACACGCAAAGCGAAGTTTGCTTTACGACAGCCGGCAGGCTGCTCTCGCTGATGATGCTCGCCAGATCAGTGCTGTATACTCTGTCGGAGGGAGTTACAGGGCTTGCCGGTCTGCTGGTGCGCCCAATCATGGGGTAGCTGTGCGGGAGAAACTCCCCTGCCATATATATGCACACCCCTGCGATGCCTTGCCGCGCCACCCTCTCCACCTCTAAATGGCAGTTCTTGAGGGGCAACTTATCGATCTCGGCTCGCAGGGAATCGAGGGACAAACCGGCATCCAGTAGGGAGGCCAGCAGTGTATCGCCCGATATACCCGCAAAGCAATCGAAGTAAGCTATGTGCATATGTGCATAAAGTTGTGCTAACCGACTTCTCGCCCGCCTGCCAGAGGTGTAGATCGCGCTGAGGGGAACTCACAAAGCTGTGAGCCGGATCATTATATCACAGTAGTCGGTGGTTATCTTAGCAGTTGCGGTAAGAGTTCAGGTTCAGGGTAGAACCAAGGTCAAGAGGTAGCTGTGCGGGTGTACCGCCACCCGCCCTCACCCCCAATCTGAACTCTTATCGCAACCAGTAAGCTGGCATATTGTCTACTCTGTATTGTGCATTGGTCATTGCTACTGTGTATTGCATCGTAAGCGTTCAGATTTAGGGTGGAGCAACCTTCTTAGGGTATCTGTGCGGGTGTTGCACCATCTGCCATCACCTGCCCCTGACGGGGTTACAGGGGTGATTACAGCCCCCTCTCCCTTCATGGGAGAGGGGGCATGGGGTGAGGGGAGGGACGCCCCTCCACCCTAAATCTGAACATTTACATTGCATCCGGCGTCGCCTGTTATAGTGGTTCTGTTGTAAAAAGAGGGTGGCGAACCGGCACATTATTACGAGTTGGTTGGGCTACCTGGTAAGCAAAATGAGGATGGAGAGTGGGTAAATGACATACATTGTGATAGAGGGCGTTATAGGCGTTGGTAAAACGGCGCTGACACGTACCCTAGGCAAGCACTTCGGAGTGCGCACTTTATTCGAGCAGTTCGAAGAGAACCCATTTCTGGGCAACTTCTACTCTGACCGTGAACACTATGCCTTCCAGACCGAGGTCTTTTTCCTGCTCAATCGCTACCGCCACCAGGAATCCACCGTCAAGGTTGCTCTCGCTGTGGGCGACCTGGTGGGCGACTATCTCTTCGCCAAGACACGCCTCTTCGCGGGCTTGAACCTGCGTAGCACCGAGCTGGACCTCTTTGACCAGATATACGATGCGCTGGCGCGGCAGGTGCCCACCCCTGACCTGGTAGTCTATCTAACTGCTTCTCTGGATGTGCTGATGTCCCGCATTTACCAACGAGATCGTTCCTTCGAACGGATGATGGAGCGTGCCTATATTGCTGACCTGATGCGCTTGTACGACGCCTTCTTTGAGCGGTACCACGACGCGCCCGTGCTCAGCATCGACACTGATAATATGGATTTTGTCAGCGAAGCTCTAGCCCAACAGGAGGTGATCTCCTCAATCCTGCGGGCGGCGGGGGTCACCACCCTGCTCAGGAGCGACCCCTGAGCAGGCACGCCAACGCGCCACAAAGCGCAGCTTTATCACTGCACTCCGGCCAGGGAGCGAAGGCGGGGTGCCCAGCTGATTGGTTAAAGGGGCGGTAGGGGAGATCAACTTGTTTGATCGGCGGAAGAAGTGAGGCCCTCTCCGAGCAGAGAGAAAAACAGCTCACGCAGAAGGCGACATCCACACGAGATGTCGCCCTCCGCACGCCGTTATGCCTAAGCCCGCTTGCGGAGTAAATGGGCGCCCAGCATCAAGCCGCCTGCCGCCATCGCGAGAAGAGCGAGCATGAACGCGGTCTGTACGCTGTCGCCGGCGCCTGTGCTCGGCATGCCGACCGGTTGACCGCCAGTCGCGCCACCAGCTTCGCCAGGCCCCGGAGAGGCAGGCACAGTCAAGTTGAACCACTGTTGCAGCCATGTAACAAACTGCTGCCGCTCGGCCACCTGGCTGTCAATAGTCTTCTGGGCCAGGTCCTTCAGCTCAGGATGCACGGCACGGGGCAGGAGCAATGTCGATGCCTCAATTGCCGTGGTATGATGCATCCTGAAGGTCAGCAGCCACTCGCGGTCAAAATCGTCCCCTGTCAGGCTCTGAAGCTTGGTCATGTCCATCGTCATGCGCTGCTGCATCCCCGGCGAGGGAGGCTCAGGAACCAGGCCGTACCACTGCTGCAACCAGCCGATCATCTTCTGCTTGTCCGCGCTCTGGGAATCGATCATCTGCTGGGCGATGGCCTTTATCTCCTGGCGGTTCGAGCGACTGAGAGCAAGCTGACCCATATCCAGGGCGCCCTGATGATGGTTTATCATCATGTTCATGAACGCGATTTCGGCGTTCTGACCCTTCGACGCCTCGATCTTCTGCAGATCCGGTGACATCAAAGGATCGTGGCTAGCCCAGGCGCGAGTTGGGGCGATCCCCAGTGCCGCAAAGCCAAGGGCAACAACGGCCATCAGGATGGTGAATCTGCCCAACGGTGCCTTTCCCGAATCAGTCAAGAACCTCATTAAATGCCTCCTGAAGGTACAAATATGATTGTTCTTCAGCGCACTCGGGGCGGTGTCGGCTTCCACATAAGGTTTGCAGCCATATTACCAGGTATGTGCCTCAGCCAACAGAGCCGCTCTCACGCTGCTAGATGCCTCTACCACCAAGCAACTTCTGTGCCAGTCGCTATGCGCATGCAGGCACGACTTGTGCTGGCATGTCTGCGCGGGAGATGGTCTCTACTAACACAACAGTTGTCTGCTACTACAAACGGGCCCTACGCCGGCACCGCACAAGGCTGGGCAGGTACACTTAGAGATCGCTGGCCTGGCGGAGTAGAGGTGTGCCACAGCCTACGGCACTTCTCCGCAGCCTGCGTGCTGATGCTGGCTGCCAGGGGCGGGGAGATAGGTAAGGTTGTGGGCCTGTCGGTGGCTATTGGTTGGCGCGGACGACTACCCACCTAAACCGTTCAGCCCACGCTGGCTTGTGGCGAAACCGAATCTTCTCCTCCCTTCGCCAGTTTATGTCGTACGTCCCTGGGCCGACTGTCGCACCAGGAGATTCCGGGGAGATAAGTACGCGATCCACCCGCAGGACGAGCAAAAGAGCTTCCCGTATATATCGAATAGCGGTCTCCAGGACGATATACAAGTTGCAGACAAAAGGCGACATCGTGATTACAGAGACGGCACAGGCCAGGCCATCCCGATCATCTTCTCACCATTTCTTAATTTTTCTATAGCCTTATTCTAAGGCTCACTCTGTAAACTGGTTGTGTAAGGCAGTTGGCGTGCGCTAACAAGCCTCAGTTTTGTTGGGCAGCGCAGGCTGAGCACGCCCAATTCGATACCCTCCTTGAAACGCCCTGATTGAACTGCACTCGTGCAAACTTATATACTCACCTTATGACGACACAAAGAGTGATACTTCTATGCCGGTAGACGCCACAACACTTTGCGGCCCATTAAGTGGCCGGGGTGCCACGCCGTGCAGCCGGAAGCAAGCTATCGTGGGTGAAAGGAAGTATAAGATGATAAGCAGTAGAACCAGGCTATCATGGTTGTCAGGGTTGAGCCTCTTTGCACTTTTAGTAACTGCCCTGCCTTTAGCACCTGCCAGCGCGCAGAGCAATTCGCGCACCTTCCCACAAACTGGACACACCGTCAAAGGCAGATTCCTTGACTACTGGCAATCACACGGCGGGGTGGCGCAGCAAGGCTATCCGATCTCCGAGCAGATGCAAGAGAAGAGCGACACGGACGGTAAAAATTACACCGTACAGTACTTTGAGCGAGCGCTCTTCGAGCTTCATCCCGAAAATGCCGCACCCAATGATGTGCTCTTATCCCTGCTGGGCGACTTCCGCTACAAAGAAAGGTATCCGAATGGGGCAGCCGGTCAGCAGCCCAATACCTCAGCAGGCTCGGTGCTCTTCTCCCAAACGGGTAAGAGACTGGGTGGGCGCTTCCTGCAATACTGGCAGCAAAACGGCGGGGTGGCGCAGCAAGGCTATCCGATATCTGACGAGTTCACCGAGGTGAGCGCGTTGAACGGCAAGAGCTACCGAGTGCAATACTTCGAGCGAGCGGTCTTCGAGTTGCACCCTGAAAACGCCGCGCCCTATGATGTGCTGCTCTCCCAATTGGGGGCGTTCCGTTATCGAGCCAGATACGGCCCTATTACGGTACCAACACCAACACCAGCGCCCGTGGCCAGAGGGACGTTAGAGGTTGTGGCGAGCGGGTTCGGCAGCCCCGACGACGTGGTGGTCGCGCCTTCGGGAGATATAATCTTCGGGGACTTCGGCAATAAAGCGGTCAACGTTATCAGCGGCGGGACGGGGTCGCCCCACGTGCTGGCAAGTGGCCTGGCAGGACCCGAGGGTCTGGTGGTGAGCAATGATGGCGCGATTATCGTAGCTGACCAGGCAACCAACCGCATCCTCGAGATCAACTACCAGACCGGGCGTATAAAGCTGCTGCGCCAGCTTGTGAACAACACAAGCAAGGATGGTGTGGATGGCCTCGGTATAGATCGGGCCACAGGCGATATACTTGTGCCTGATAGTCCTAACGGACGGCTGCTACGGATGAGCCGCGACGGCACTTCTCTCAAGACGATAGCAACCGGCTTTGTGCGGCCCGTGGGCGCTGCTGTTGAGCCGGATGGCAACATCATAGTGGTGGACGAGTTCGGCAACGCGGTCTACAGATTGCGTGCAAATGGCAGCCGCACCAGGCTAGCTAGCATATATCAGCCTGACGATGTAATAGTGGGCACAGACGGCAGCATCTACGTCAACTCCCTGGGCGGCGACATCGTACGGATAGACCCGGTTACGGGCAAGATGCAACTCCTCACATCGGGCCTCAAACTGCCGCAGGGGTTAGGCATCGATAGCTCAGGCCGCCTGGTGATAGTCGAAGAAGGCCGCAACCGAATATCCAGACTGACACCGTAATGGTACCCAGTGGGTTGGGCTGGTGCATGGACTACGGTGCGCAATTAAATTATGGAATCGGAGAGGGAAAACCGGGTATGGTAGACAACACAGAGCAAGAGCCAGGCGAGCCGCCCGCGCAAAAGCTGTATCTCAGCCTGCTACAGACGAGAAAAGAGAGAAGAAGTCGCTGGATTCGATGGCTGGGCGCTCTATCGCTATCGCTGGTGGTGTTGCCGGTGCTTTGGCTGCTTATAACCGGCGGGGCGACTTACTTGAACGCCTCATCTGCCTCACGCACCATCTCCCCTGTGGCCACCGGTTCTACTTCACTCGGCGCCACGCCCGCGATCACAGCGGCCGGATCGTTTCTAAGCTCAGGTCCACTCCCCCTCACAGCCACTCCGCTCAACCTGCTGCCGAAGCCGGCAGGCACAATTAGCGCGAGCGCTCAGCTGCCACTCTACGGGCGGCGCATCGGGCTTGATCCGGGGCATGGCCCGCGAGGTGATGCCGGCGCAGTGCTCACAGACCCTGACACAGGCAAGCTCATATTGTCCGAGGACGACTTCAACCTTGACGTGGCATTGCGCACCCGCGATTTGCTGCGCGCTCGCGGGGCTGCAGTTGTGCTCACTCGAGAGGCCGCCGACACCTTCACCGCCCCCTGGCCCGCCGACGCCAATGGCGACGGCATAGTGGGCGCATCGGGTGATGACTTGCAGGAGCGGGTGGATATCCTCAACAACTTCAAGGCTGAAGTCTTTCTGAGCATCCACGCGAATGGAGGCGACCCGTCTGTGGTGGAACGCCAGGATGTGCAGGTGGTATATTGTGGCGACTCTGACTGCAACTTTGCTGAGCAGAGCAAGCAGTTGGGCCATCTGGTGAGCGACCAGCTTGATTCTAAACTTGCAGATGCGGGCTACACGCCTGACGGGGCGGGGTTGGTCACCGATCTGAACACCGATTCTTCAGTTCCTCCTCAACATTTGTTCTTGCTCGGGCCTGTGAACCCACCGAGGCACGTAAGGGCTACTGCCATGCCGGGCGTTTTAGCCGAGTCGCTTTACGTAAGCTCACCTGAGCAAGCAGCTCAACTCAACAAAGAGAGCGTACGCCAGGCGATTGCGCTGGCATATGCTGATGCGTTGCAGGCCTTTCTCACCGGAACCGGCGGCAACTAGGCCAACCGAGCCCTTCTTTTCGTTTGGCCGAAGGTAAGCGGGCAACAAGCTGCGGCAAAAATCCAACATGCGAGCTGAGCTTAGCGTAAGCGTTCAGACTAAGGGTGGATGGGCCAGCCTAGCCCCCTCTCCCTTCATGGGAGAGGGGCATGGGGCGAGGGAGAAAGCCCCCTCTCCCTTCATGGGAGAGGGGGTTTGGGGGTGAGGGAGGGTGAGGCTAGGTGAGGGTACGCCTCCACAGCTACTCCTTGCAGATTGCCTCTACCCCTACTCTGAACAGTTACAGCTTAGCGGGGGCTTGACAAATCGCGCAAAATAGTTTATATATATACTATAAGTGAATGAGCAATTTTATGGAGACAGAGATCACAACGGAAGCGCCGCCTCAGCAGCTAGGTGAGGCGTGTGGTTCGTCAATGTCTGCGTGGTTATATCTGGTGCGCGTCTACGATAAGATGCAACGTCACCTGATGGACCACCTCGATAATTACGACCTGACGCTCGCCCAGTATGACGTGCTGGCTCTGCTCAGCCAGGAGCAAGGTATAACCCAGCAGGCTCTGGCCCAGAAGTTGCTTGTTACAAAAGGCAACGTGTGTGGGCTTATTGACAGAATGTCGGCTCATGGTCTTGTGGAGAGGCGTAGCGATCCCGAAGACCGCCGCCCTAACTTGCTTCATCTGACGGCAGAGGGCGAAAGACTGGCGAAGGAAGCTGTACCTGCTTATAGCGAGTTCGTTCGCGAGCACATGTCGGGGCTGACACCCCAACAACTGGCTGCATTACGCGAGATACTCCAGACGCTGGACAATTCCATCAGACAGCACTAGATGTTCTTTTTGGCCCCATAGTTGACGTATAAATAGTAGATAGTTAAACAATAAGTAGGAGGCGATAAATGGCTAACACAATCGTACAAACCCCGACAAATATCAAGACAAGCACATGGAAGATAGACGCCGCTCACAGCACAGTGGAGTTCGTCGCCAAGCACATGATGATCGCCAACGTGCGGGGCCGGTTCCCTGATGTAGAAGGCACTATTCGATTCGACGAGGAGAAGATCGCGAACTCCTCAGTCGAGGCCACGATCCAGGTAGCAACCATCACCACAGGCGCTGAGCAGCGTGACACGCACATGCGCTCAGGCGACTTCTTTCTGGTAGAGCAGTACCCGACTATCACCTTCAAGAGCAAACGCATCGAGCCTAAGGGAGGTGACGAGTACAACATCGTCGGTGACCTCACGATACGTGGCATAACCAAAGAAGTTACCCTCAACACCACCTACGAGGGGCGCGGTGTAACTCCCTACGGCGCGGAGGCCATAGGCTTCTCCGCCACAACCACTGTCAACCGCAAGGACTTTGATCTCAACTGGAACGTGGCCCTGGAGACAGGCGGCGTGCTGGTCGGCGATAAGGTCAAGCTTGACCTGAACATCGAGGCCGTGAAGAGCACAGAGCAGGCGGAGAAAGAAGCTGAGGCCGAAACCAACGTCAGCGCCACAGCCTAATATTCTCGCACCTTAGTACTCTGGGCCGCATAAAAGCCCGCCTGTAGTTGAACTACAGGCGGGCTTGCGCTTATTGGTTGCTCGGTGCCTCTCCACTTCTACAATTCCCTTCTGAGGTATACTTAGCGGCTCTGGCCGGAGTTGGGGTCTATCATAAGGCCCGACTCATCTACCGCCTCGAAATCGGAGCCAGGCAAGCGGTTGAGGTCGTACAGCTCGCTGTCATCCCAACGCTGGTCGGGCGTGCCATCTATCTGCCATGCGTCACCCGAGTCGGCCAGGAACATTCCGTAGCTCTTTAGCCCCTGCAAGATCACTTGAAGGCGGGGTGTGAAGCTGGATATGTCAACGTTAGCCTTCAGCCTGAAGCGTGTACCCATGGGGGGTGCGCTCGAGCTGCTGTTGGTGCCGTCGGAGTGCCGTGCGGGCCACACGTGGCTGCTGCGAATCGTGTTCATTGGCGCTGTAACCCGCACGGCGTGCGTGATCAGCCCCGCCTCTACTTCATCGTACTTGATAAGCGCGGGTAGTATCGCGAAGCCCGCGGCGTCCGCAGAGGTCCAGCCATCGGGCCTGAGGGCGTTGGAGTTAAGGTTGAAGATAGCGCCGTTGGCCGCTGTCCACTCACCGGGGCCCACAGGACTTGAATGCCACGTCTCGAAGAGAGTGCAGTCCCCTCCTCTCACGATGGACACATGTCTGTCACCGCTGGTCGGCACGGGCGTGAGCCATGTGGCCCCGCCGATGAGCGCACCATCGGGGAAAGGATAGGGCCCTGGGTCACTCTGGCTAGGGTAGTCGGTAAAAGTGATCACCGCCATCGGTTGGGCCGTAGCTACCGCGTTGTAAGGGTTGCCAATAGAGAAGCCCTGCCACATCCCCATCGCGAAACCCGAGTGCAGCGTTCCATTCGTGCCTATCGTGGCTACGTATGCATCCGACATAATCTGAGTGGGGAGCGCATCAATTCGTTTGTTCCAGATGTTATCCGCGGGATAGAGTGGGCAGGGTATAGGGTCATTGGCTGTTATCCCCGAACCGCCAGGGGGTATAGTAGATGATGCTGTAGGCGTGCCGCCTGAGGGAGTCGCGGTGCGAGTAGCTGTCCACGCGGCAGTAGTTGGCGTTCGGCTGGGAGTTCGCGAAGGCGTACGGGTAGTGCTCGCCTGAGGCGTCTGTGTTGGCACGTACGTAGACGTCGCGCCAGGGGTGCGGGTGCGGGTCGTAGTGGTTGTGGAGCGTGTGGCCGTAGGGGAAGGGGTGGCGCGATGGCCTCGCACACGATCGATCATCTTAGAAGCCTGAGCTCTTGTCGTTGTATTGTAAAGCCTGAAGTATGGGGTGTTCTGGGCGTCGCAAGGCTCTCCCGGTCCTCCACAAGAGTAGCCACTGATTATACCGTCACGGCTCACACTGTTCACATAACCATAGTAGGGGTTGTCGGCTGGCACATCGGCGAAGAGAGGAACATCTGGAAAGTAGGGGTCTGAGCCGCCGGCGAGCATGACCATTTTGGCAACCTGCCCTCGATTCGCGATGGCGGTGGGCCGAAAATAGGGCCGCCGCAAGTCGTCACAAGGCTCTCCCGGCCCTCCGCAGCTATAGCCCGATACCAGCCCGTTCGCGGCCCCAACTTCGACCCAGGGGAAGAAGACGTTGGTTGCAGGCACATCAGCAAAGGTGTTGGTAGAGGGGAGCGGCCCATCTAATTCTGTGGAGAGCACTACAATTTTTGCGAGCTGGGCGCGTGTTACGTTATTGTTCGGCTGAAAAGTTCCGTCGGCGTAGCCGGAGATCGCGCCAATCGCGGTCAGGTCGCTGACTGGCGGATAAAACCAGTCGCCGGTGCAAACATCAACAAACTGGGTGCGCCCGCACGGCGGTTCAGACGCTGCAGCTGCTCCGGCGGGAGTGTATAAACCGCCAAAGTAGAACGCCAGCACAGGAATAGCAAGGAGGACTAACCGGACCGCGCGGCTTTTCGGCTGCGCCCAGGGGAACTGTGGACAAGAAGGCTCACTGCTTTCGCAGTGGGGAGGGGCGCATGTCAGCCGCTCGCTTTGTGGGTGACTGCTACTGCTGCAAACGTACATAGTTCCTCCTTGAGGAACGACAGCCGTTGCAGGCAATTTTGGGCGACGATAAAGCCACACTGTCAACGTTGTAATAGCGCAGTGGCAAATATGTCATTGCCGGGCAACCTGGCTGTCATAGCTCTAATGAGCCTTAGATCCAATGGCTTTGCGTCCCCGCCTTTCGACGAGTTTGCCTTTTTCCTGTGGAGAGAGACAGCGCGGACCGATCACTCCGAAGAGTGATCAGCCCGCACCTTTAGCTGTTTCATTGTAGCGTTCTAATGTGTAAAGCGGAATAGGTAGATGGTACCAGAGCGGCACCCCACCTTATACTGCTTCTCATCCAGGACCCGCGTATATAACGAGGAGGGCGATTTGCTCAGTCGCCACCCCTGAGCAAATCGCCTCAGCCGCCCTGGGAGCCTGCCGCCTCAAGGTTGGCGGGGTGGGGGCCGTCGAAGCGAGCGTCCCAGGGCCTGGGCGCGCTCACCTGCTGGACAACCAGGCGCTGCGTGGTGTAGTTGATTATGCTGTGGTACAGCCCTGCGGGGATCACTATGCTCTCTCCCTCCTGCACCTTGATGCACCGGTCGCCGATGCACACAGCGCCCCTGCCTGACAGAAAAGTCAAGACGTGCTCCGTCTGGTTGTGGCGATGAGACGGGAGTGAGCCTCCCGGCTCGAAACCATATACCTCAACAATCAAATCGTTGCCCGCGGCGAGGGTTCGGTAGGAAAAGTTGTCGGGTTTGAAGCGCACGCTTTCGAGAGGCTTCACGAAACCATAGGTCGTAACTGCTGCTTCCTGCCCCTCAATGCGTAGAAGCGCTCCATCTATAGTGTGGCCTGGATCGAGGATGTCCTGAGCCGAGTGGAGAGCGCCCGCAACAACAGGAGAAAGCACGCGTGTTAGCTTGCCGCCGGGCTGCGGCGCTACGTCAAAGACGCCCCCATCGAAGAAAGCCGTCGGGTCCTCCCAATCAGGGGAGCTTATGACGGGATAGAGACAGATGCCCTGTAGATTCACACCTTCCGCCAGCGCCTGCTGCACTTCGCCCGTCAGGTGAGCCAGCCAGAGCGCTCGTTCATCAGCGGAGGAGCCTGTCTCAGCGATTATGAGCGGCGCCTCGTAGCGCGCCCCAAGCTCAACCAGCATCCGGCTAAGTGGCACCCACTGAGGGTCAGCCCAATCCAGGAAACGCTGCGGTAGCTCAGGTGTAGGGATAGTCCACTGGTTACCTGCGTAGTAGTTGAAACCTACGACGCCGAGGTGGGCCTTGCTCCCTCCCAGTTCCGGCTCAATGCGCCCCGCAAGAAGGTCAAACGCTTCTGTTACTACATAACGATTGAAAAAGTCAGCCTGGGGCTTCAAGTCGGGCCTCCCCACCGGCGCGTGTAGATGCACAAGTGGGTCCACTGTGAGTATACAGGCGGCGGGGTCTACCTCCCAAATAGCATTTGTGGCCGCGATTGCGGCTTTCACCAGCACGCGCTTATAGTCACCTCCACGACTATGCGCGAAAGGAGCCATATATCCGACCTCGCCTGCTGCCCAGGCCGTGTACGATATTTCATTGATGGGCGTATACCAGCTTTGGCCTTCGCTCTCCTCGCGCACGATCGTTGCAACCGCTCTCGCAAACGCCGCAAAGCGCGTAACGAACTCAGTTGAGAAGGGGTCCAGGTCGTCCGGGTAACCGTAGTGCATCAGGTCCCAGATTTGTATCATGCCCTCCTCTCTGCCCAGCCTCGCGAGCTTACGCACACTTCCGAGATGTAGCGCGCCACGCCGGTCTGCAATGGGCCACCGGGCCGACTCGCGGATTGCGTTGATACCGGCGGCACGACAGAGGCGGTAGTCTTCCTGCGCGAGCAGGTCGTGCTGCGTAGCGGCTATCATATCGAGGCGATGGCCCTCAAGAGTAAGGTGGGTCGAGCACTCGAAGCCGCCCAGGAAGAACGATCCAAAGAGCCAGGGTCCTTTGTCAATTTTCATAAGGGCAAGGTCCAGCCCTCCGGGGTATCGGAGCAAACGGCATCTGCACAATAAACCGGTCGAGAAGCTGTCACTGAGCCTCCGTATCTCTATAGTGGTCAGATGGAATTACGCCACTTCACGCCTGACGCTGCCGGCAGCCAGCACCGCTAGCAACACTGCAAAGCCGAAGAGCACCAGCAGAGGCAGAGCAGTAGCCGCCAGGCTTTTACCTCTGATCATGATATCCGTCAGCGCATCAATTGCATAGGTAAGCGGCATCACGCGAGCTATTACCTGTAACCAGGTGGGCATATCCTGCACAGGCCAGAGCAGTCCCGATAACAGCACCTGCGGCAGTATCACCAACGGTATAAATTGTATAGCTTGCAGCTCGTTGCGTGCAAATGCCGACAAAAATATCCCCAGGTTCACCGCCCCCAGCACCAGCGCCGCCGTCACAACAAAGATCGAAACCAAGTTGCCGCTATATTTTACCTGTAAAGCGTAAATAGTAAAGAGGAGGAGCACGGTGGCCTGTATCATCGCGAAGAAACCGAAACCGAGCATGTAGCCCAGTGCAAGCTCCAGCCGGGTCACAGGCGACGCGGCCAACCGCTCCATAGTGCCTTGCGTGCGCTCCCGCAGGAAGGAGACGCTCGTCAGTAAGAATATCAGGAAGAAGGCTATGTAGGCAATAAACATCGGCGCGAAGAAGTCGAGCATCTTGAGGTCCGCGCTGCCGTAGAGCCGTGTCACCCCTACCTGCAACGGGTTGCCCTGCGGCACAAGAGCCGAGATCGCAGGCGGCGCAAGCGCTTTGAGCAAAGTAGGTGCGCTCGCCTGTAGCGATTGCCCCACCGCAGCCAGCGCGCCACCGGCCTGCGCCGGATTCGACCCCTCCACCACAACCTCTACCCTCGACTTGCGCTCCTTGAGCAGCTGCTGAGTGAAGTCGGTGCCGAAAACGAGCGCCACGCGCTCTGTGCCTTCTCTTACCTCTTTTTCGGCCTCCGCCCGCCCCATCTCACTCACCGCCAGCGCAGAGTCCGACTTGAGACTGCTTATCACCTGCCGGGCCAGGCTCGTTTGCCCGGCGGGGGGATTGTCCATGTTGACAACCGCCAGGCTGGTCGTGCCACCCTCCTGCGCCCGAAAGACGTAGCCCAGCAGCGCCATCACCACTAGCGGAGCGACAAAGAGGAGCGCCAGCGAGCGGTGATCCCGTCTGAATTGCGCGATGATTCGCCCGGTGATTGCCCAGATACGCGCCATGCTCATCTTGCTGCCTCCTGCCCTTGACCTACCCTCCCTGCCAGAGAGAGAAAAGCATTTTCAAGGTTGTCGCTGCCGCCCATGCATCTGAGATCGGAGGGCGTGCCTTGCGCCAGCAGCTTGCCGTTGCGTACCAAGCCCAGGCGGTCGCAACGCTCAGCTTCGTCCATAACGTGGCTCGACACAACTATCGTAACCCCGCGCTCATTGAGGGTGCGGAAGTAACCCCAGAAGGTCTGGCGCAGCTGCGGGTCTACTCCCACCGTCGGCTCGTCGAGCAAGAGAAGCTCAGGACGATGCACCAGCGCGCAAGCAAGTGAAAGGCGCTGCTTCATGCCGCCGCTCAGCACAGCCACGAGGGAGTTTTTGCGATCAAGCAGCTCCACCAGCCTCAGCACTTCGGCCACCTGCTCATCCCTTTGTTCCTTGTTGTTTAGACCAAATATGCGGGCAAAAAACTGCACATTCTCCCAAACCGACAGGTCGTTGTACAGGGCCTGCTGCTGCGTCATATAGCCAATCTTTGGCCTCACATGCACCGCCTGCTCAGGCATCCGCCAACCCAACACCCTTAGCTGACCCGACGTGGGCAGCGCCAGCCCGGCAATCAGCCTGATGAATGTGGTCTTCCCGGAGCCATTCGGCCCCAGCAACCCGAATGTCACTCCTTCGGGGATGCAAAGGTCAAGGCCATCCACCGCTCTTACCTCCCTGAAGGTCTTGACCAGATTACTCGCCTCTACAACACAGCCCACTTCCATCTTGCCTGAGCCATTCGCCTCTATATTTTCCACGTGCCCTCCATTAATCAGCTTGATCAGCATAGCTTTGACTGATTAGCAGTCAACGAAAGTCGAAAAAGAGAGTTAGACGCTCTCTTCTCTCTCCTCCTCGTTTACCTGCATACCGGAGAGAAAAATGTCTACGGCCGTGACAACCATCGTCTCACCGCTCAGCGATGAGGCATCCGGTTGCACGAATACCTGCTGTGTTAGCAGAAACAGCAGCAGAGGGCCCATAAAGCAGCGAGCCGCGGCTCCGGGGTCGGTGCGGCGCAGCACGCCGAGGTCCATCTGGTGAGCCAGGTAACGAGCCAGGAAGCTGAGGCCGCGCCCAGGCCCGATCTTGTTGAACATCTCGGCCACTACCGGACGCCGCACCGCCTCGCCCAGCATCATCTTGAACATCGCTATCGGCACAGGTCCACCGAGCGTTGCCAGGAATGAGTTACCGAGCGTGGTGAGCACCTGGCGCGGCGGCAAATCCATCATCTCATCGCCATGCATGACCAACTGCAAGGCAGGAGCGCGCTCCTCTAGCACCTGTCGAAAGAGGTCGGCCTTGTCGTTGAAGTAATGGTAAATCAGCCCCGGCGAGCCGATCCGCGCCGCGTCGGCGATCTCTCTGTTAGTAGCCTTCTCGAAGCCTTTGCGGGCAAAGACGCTCAGCGCACCATCGATGATCTGCTGGCGCTTGCCCTCATAATCCTGCTCGTCCCGTGATGGCGACATTCACCTACCCTCTTGTTGATTGATTGGTCAATCAATTATATAACATGGGCAGCAAGCTCCTGTCAAGAGCGATTTATAGAGTAAATGTTCAGAGTTGGGGCGGAGCAATCTTCCTGGGATATCCGTGCGGGTGTTGCGCCATCTGCCCTCACCCCATGCCCCTCTCCCATGAAGGGAGAGGGGGCTTTATTGCTGGGGAGTATATCTCCCATGAAGGGAGAGGGGGCTTTACTCATGGGGAGTGCACAAGGGCTTGGCTCCTGTAATCCCATCAAGGGCTTAGCCCTCCACCCCTACGCTGAACACCTACTTTATAGAGGCGAGCAGGCTATTGCTCTAAACTGAAGGCAAAGGTCTTTGCCCAGATCGGCAAATCCCCATGTTCATCTTTCAACGGCCTGTCTAACTTTGGAACTTTGTCGTAGAATATCTGCTGTAACCACTAATGGTAAGTCGGGAGGACAAGATGAAAGAAGCAGAGATTTCCAGAATGCGAGCGGTTACCATTTCACGCGAATACGGCAGCGGTGGTGGGGAGATCGCGGCGCGCCTCGCCACGCGCCTGGGGTGGCAGCTGATTGACCATGAAGTGGTAGTGGAGGTTGCGAAAGCTCTGGGAGTGAGTGAGGCCGAAGCAGAAACGCACGACGAGCACGTGGAGGGGATCGTGTCGCGGATTCTGAGTGGCCTCACTGTGCTTCAATCACCTGCGCCCGTCGGCATACCGGTTCAACTTATGACCTCTTCTGACGCTTATGATGAAGCGCGGCATCGTGTTGTAGAGGGCGCACTGGCGACAGGGCACTCAGTAATAGTGGGCCGAGGCGCCCAAATACTGCTGCGAGACCGCCGCGACGTCCTCCACGTGCGGGTCGTCGCCAGCCTCGAAGAGCGGATTGCCTATGTCATGCAGCGCGAAAGAATTGATCGCGCAGCAGCGCAGGCGCGCATACAGCATAAAGACCGCGACCGGGTTCGCTTTCTAGCGGCAGAACACCATCAAAGCCCCGAAGATGCGCACCTCTATGACATTACTGTAAACACCACTGTGCTCGACCTCGACAGCGTTGTAGGTCTGCTGGCGTTCGCACTGGAATGCAAAGCAAAAAGGCTATCTGTGCCTGCCAGTGAACTGGGGCCAGGCGCAGGCTTGCAGCGCTATGCCGAGCCGCCCGCCGACTTCCACCGCGATAAATCAGGCAGTAACTCCGCTTCCACAGGAGACGACGGACAACCGCCAGCAGCCAGCACATAAGCGACAAGTTGAGGCAACGCTGCTAAGGACCGCGAACAGGGCGAAGGGAGTAGCCGCCTGGGCCGTTGCGGGCCGAGGCCAAAGGTGGTATAGTGCAAGGTGAACAGGAGAGACTGCGATACCGAAGCTTGCAACAAAAGGCTCCAGATGATCGCCGCCCGACTTATCGCTAACCTCATGACTACACGGAGCAGCACAACCGCCGTCGCCGCCACATTGGGCCTCTGTAGCTTCACGCAATAAACGTACAGGCTCTACTCGAAAAGCTGACTTTCGCCGACCAAGGCCGTTCTGTAGAGATTCATTGCACGCCTCCTTTAGGAGCTTAATCTGCGAGCCGTGATGTCAGATAAAAGAACGAGAGCGCCCGGTGGGCATCAGCGTGGCGGCCCGGAGGGACGCATTCTCCGCCAGGAAGAGCTGGACCAACTCGCCGCTCTGGGGATCCACCCCGACAGCCTGGCGGGACGTCTACGCCTTGTGCTGACCATTGGATGCTACGGCGACTTCCGCTTTACCCGCGATATTCTAAGCACAGGCGTGGCCAGGCAGCATGTAGCGTCCGCTATCCAGGCCCTCGAAGAACTGGGTGCAAGCTGTGATTGCGAGGTGCTCCAGGCGCTGGGTCAGTTACCACGTGGCGTCCTGTGGCACCACCCAGGCAAGCCAACATGAAGGGCCGCCCCGGGCCTGCCGTCAAGTGGAGACGTTTGCCTTCAAGCGCCTTCTTAAGGTAGGCAAGCTCGGATCAACGCTAACTACCAGTAAAGGAGCGTTCAATGCTACATACAACAGCTAAATGCCTGACGCCGGGCTGCCCTAACACATCTTACCGGCTGCACTGCCCCAGCTGCCTGGCGCAGGAAGCCAGTGCGAGATTGCTACAAGCCGATGAGGGTATCTGTACACACCGTTATTCAGTGACGGGCGACTACGAGATGATCAAGCGCCTGGTGCCTGAGTACGCGGGCGGCCATCCGCAGCCGGGATATATGTTAGATGTTTGCAAAGCGTGCCTGAAAGAGCTACAAGAGCGCCCTTATAATCCTGGCCGCGCCACACGACACTACTAACCCCCCTCACTATGTAGCAGCAGGGAGTGAGAAGTAGAATGTGCTCCCACTTCCCGGCGCTGAAGCGAGCCAGATGCGCCCACCATGCTGTGATACTATCTCTTTGGAGATGAAGAGCCCTAACCCCAGCCCGCTCCGGTGTTGTTGGATATTGTTCGACCTGAAGAACTGCTGGAAAATCTTGCTTTGCTGCTCGCCAGGCACACCTATACCGTGGTCGCGCACCGCCACGACCGCCTCCGAAGTGGCCGATGTCACAGTAATCTCCACCACACGCCGGCTGAGTGAGTATTTAACAGCATTCTCTACCAGATTTGTTAGTACTTGTCGAATGCGCAGAGGGTCCGCAGCGACCATGAGAGGCGCACCAGGTAGATCGGTAACAAAGGTAAAATCCGGGGTTCTGACGCGAAACTCCTCGACACTTTGCTGCACAAGGCTGACCAGATCGAGCGGCTGGCGCTTCAGAGCAAGCGTGCCGCGCTGCACGTGCGCCACGTCCAGCAAGTCTTCCACCAGAAAGGCCATCCGCTTTGTCTGATCATCAATCCTTTCGAGCGCTCGTGTTATACGCTCATCCTGAAGGCCATTGGAAACACGGAGGGCAAGTTGAGCATAGCCACGGATTGCAGCTATCGGCGTATTCAGCTCATGCGATGCGAGAGTGATGAACTCATTCTTTTGCCTGTCAGCAGTTACACGCTGAGTAACGTCAACTACCGCAGACAGCAACCCCGTAATCGAGCCTGAGCTATCGCGGACCGGGCGCATATGCACATCGTAGTAATGTTCTGTTGTGTCGTATGCAGGCCGCATCGGCGCACCTGCCAGGTCTACAGGAGTACCCGTTAGCGTCTGCTCGTACAAACCCCTTCTTTCTTCTGCTGAGGGCACAACCTCAAATATGAGCCTGCCCTTCGCGGCGCCGAGGTCCACACCCATAATGCGCGCCCACTCTGAGTTGAAGTTGACAACTCTCAATTGCGTATCGCCCAGCACTATGCCGATGGGAGTGGCTTCAAAGGTAGCAGTAAGAATCGCCTCCTGAGCTTCGAGCTCCGAAGTACGCTCAGCCACTCTGCGTTCCAACTCCTCATTCAGCTGCATAAGCTCTTCAGTTGCCAGCGCTCGCTCGGTGATGTCCTTTATGATCCCTGTGTAGAATGTACCTCCCGATGTAGTCCAGGTAGCAAGCGATAGCTCAAGCGGAAATTCACTTCCATCCTTGCGCAGCCCGTACAGTTCAACTGTTTTGCCGATGATGCGGGTTTCACCCGTCGTATTCACCCGCTCTATCCCCTCCATGTGGCTGGTAAGATAGCGGGCGGGCATCAGCACTGTCAGAGGTTTACCGAGCACCTCTTCCTCGCTATAACCGAAGATAACTCGCGCTCCGTTGTTCCAGAAGGTGATCTTACCTGAGCTGTCAGAGGAAATTATAGCGTCGTTAGCAGACTGCGCCACAGAGCGAAACCGCAGCTCCGATGCGCGCAGCGCTTCCTCCGCGCGCTGGCGTTCTACCACACGTCCAAGCTGAATCCCCACGTGCGACATGGCTTCCAGTAGTGGCGCGTCAGGTTCTATAACAGCCAGGGCAAAGAACTCCAAAACGGCTACGATCTCCGTTTCAGCCCACACAGGGAAAGCAAAAGCAGCCTTGATTCCAGCATCGGCGGCAATTTGCTGCCTGGGGAAATTAGGATCATGGGTTACATCAGCTACCCAAACCGGACCGCCTGCTTGCGCGACCTGACCGGGAAGCCCAACGCCAGGTGGAAGCTCCATAGATTCCGTTGCTTCACGAAAGCGCTGGAATCTCTGAGGATTGCCAAGGTGCCACACGTCAGTGGCTGCCAGCTGCAAAGGCGCCCGTTCTTGTTGCTGCCCAGGCCCGTAGAGTGCTGGTCCTAAGGATTGCTCCGGTTGAGCGTGCTGGGATTGTGTAGCAGCGACGAGGTAGAGATGCCCAACCGGCCAGCCCGTAAAGTCACATACACTGTCCAGGCAGACCTGAGCAGCGGCTTCTATAGTTGTTGCCTCATTGGCCGCGCGGGTTACAGCCTGGACGACTTCCAGCAAAGAGCTATGCAGCATAAAATAACTTTCTATAAAGTAGTTGTAACGAACGGCAAACGAAAAAGCTCCGAAGCGATGTCTCATCACGACTCATGCCAAGCGTGTCACGCTGTTGTGGCATACGCTCTGTAACGCCGGCTCATGTAGCATAACCAACCGGTGATGCCTTAGCCAGAGACGATGTTAGTTTAGCGCAAAAGATTCCCAGAGGCTTTTACGCATTTACTCCGTAAAGTTGTAGTGGTATAGCTTCAAGGAGAGCAAGTGACCCTGGCTTCTCAACCTACCTCCAGCAAGTCTACATAGAGAAAGCACAACCTCTGGCATGAGACTTGATTAACTGGCAAAGGATAGGTGGGGGCCTGCAAAGAGCAGACTTTTTTAATGGCTCACAGGTGGTTCAGTTACGAGTACACTCATATTGAAAGGACGATGTATATTATGGCGATAACTTTTGGTCTTTTCGTGCCGCAGGGCTGGAGGCTGGACCTCACAGAGATTCGCGATCCGGTCGAGCAGTACGAGGCGATGACGCGAGTGGCGCAAGTTGCGGAGGAAAGCGGCTACGATTCCGTATGGGTCTATGACCACTTCCATACGGTCCCAACACCGGAGCTTGAAACCACCTTCGAAGCCTGGATAAGTACAGCGGGGCTATCCCGCGATACGAGCCGGATCAAAATCGGCCAGATGGTCACCTGCAATGGCTACCGCAACCCTGCGCTGCTGGCGAAGATGGCATCCACTGTGGACGTTATGAGCAATGGGCGGTTGCTCTTTGGCCTCGGCGCAGGCTGGTACGAGAACGAGTGGCGCGCCTATGGATATGGTTTCCCCGAGGTGCCCGACCGGATGAAGGCGTTTCGCGAGGCGTGCCGCATCATCCACTCGATGTGGACCGAGGACTACCCGCAGTTTAGCGGCAACTATTACACCATAGACAAGCCGATAAACGAGCCGAAAGGTGTGCAGAAGCCCCACCCCTCATTCTGGATCGGCGGCGGCGGAGAGCGCGTAACGCTGAAGCTGGTGGCGCAGTACGCAAACGCCTGCAATGTAGGAGGCGATGTGGATACCTTGCGTCACAAGTTCGAGGTGTTGAAGAAGCATTGTGATGATCTGGGGCGCAACTATGATGAGATCATTCGCTCGACCAGCCGCGACGTATTTTTGCTCAAAGAAGGGGATAATCCTGAGAAGGCGACCGCCGCGGCGAGAGGCAACAAGAGCTATCAGGAGTACGCCGAATCTGTGTGGGTTGGCACACCTGAGCAAATACGCGCTCGCCTGGAGCCTCTGGTCGAAGCAGGAGTCACCTATTTTATTATCTACATACCGCGTGTAGCCTACGACCAGGAGCCATTGCAAAGGTTCGCCCGTGATGTGATTCCACAGTTTGCGTAGCACACCTTTGTACAAGCCTGTAGCAAAATGTGACACGCCCACACAGCCAGGCACAAGAGCCTACCTTGATTGGCACTGAAGTAAACGTTCAGGATTAGGGTACAGACGATGTAACTGCAAGGGCAAAGCAGCGCCCCGCTCTTACCCGCACAGCTTCTCAACCCAAAATCTGAATCCTTACGCCCTCAAGTAAGTGTTCAGAGTAAGGGTGCAGAGGTGTCCCGCCCCTCACCCCCAACCCCCTCTCCCATGAAGGTAGAGGGGGTTGGGGGTGAGGGTACGTAAGGGTATGTAAGGGTACGCCTCCACAGCCACTCCTTGAAGATTGCTATACCCCTAACCTGAACACTTACGCCCTCAATTGGTCTTGACATGTGGTGCACCATAGTATAAGATTCGGAGTGATGAATCACTACTCAGTGCTACATTTCCGATTGAGGTCAGCGTATGGCTCGCGCTCTTGTCCTTGTGATGTTGCTGACGCTGAGTTCCGGCTGCGAGCTCAGCTCTGCCCCTGGTCCCGCGCCTGATACCCGCCCCGTCCCAAGCGCTACCCGCGCTCAAACCACGGCGGGTGAGACGCCACCTGGGCCGACGAGCACAAGCCAAGCCCTGTCGCCCACCCCGCCCACGGCGACGCAAATCGGCCCGGCAATCACCTCAACCCTGCTAACCGGCATCATTACGCCTGTCACCAGCCTGGTATGGTCGCCGGATGGCACTTTCCTGGCCGCAGGCTCAGGCGCGCTGGGAAGTAATGGAGGAGACCCACAGGTGCGCCTGTGGAAGTCTGACGGCACTCCACTTCCCGCCTTGCGAGGCCACACGGACGGCATTTTTAGCCTGGCGTGGTCGCCTGATGGCACCCTGCTGGCATCGGGTTCACGGGACCAAACCGTTCGCTTGTGGCACCGTGATGGCTCTCCGGCCCGCACCATAAACAGCGGGGCCGGTACTGTCTTTGGCCTGGCCTGGTCGCCCGATGGCAAGACGTTGGCTGTAGCTTCGATCGTGACTTTCCCTATGCCCACCGTGCAACTCTGGCGGCCCGACGGCACCTTGCTGCGTACGATGCGTACTCTGGACAGTGGCGGCAAGTTCTTCAATCTGGCCTGGTCGCCCGACGGCAAGTGGCTAGTCGGAGGGGCCACCGATTACAAGCTGTGGCGTGCCGATGGTGTAGAGGTAGCTCACACCGCAGGAGGTACACCCGCCTGGGCGCTGGCCTGGTCGCCAGATAGCACCCGCTGGGCGATAGGCGACGAGAGCGGAAATATCGAAATCTACGATACCGCAGGCAATGTAACCACGAGCATACAAAATAATGGGAACGTGGACGCTCTCGCATGGTCACCCGATGGCCGAACCCTGGCGGGCGGCAACGGCGTGAGTTTCTGGAAGCCGGATGGCACCACGATAGCCAATCACCTGTCGATCAGGGCATCGGTAAGCAGCGTGGCCTGGAACCGCACCGGGGGTCTGCTAGCTTCGGGCAGCAATGATAAGGCGGTGCGCTTGTGGCTAGCCAATGGCACATTGTGGGCAACCCTCAGAGGGCATAATGCCCAGGTGAACAGTGTCGCCTGGGCACCAGATGGGCGGACCCTTGCTTCGGCGTCCGACGATGGCACGGTGCGCTTATGGCACATGACTGCCGGTTTGCTACCCTGAGCACGGCTTGCACGAGCACTCTCTTAGCGGCGATGCATACGACGCCTCACGAGAGCGAAGAAAACTGCATCAACCAGTGGAGAGGCTACGCGCATCAGCACGCCTGCCACCAGCAGCACCGGCCCAAGCCAGCCGGGCACGACAATACGGCTGCGCGGGTGCTGGAAGAGACGCACAATCGGCACCGCAGCCTCTGCTGCTGAGATGGAAAGCGGTGAATAGCTGCCTCTGTCTCCACCTGCCCGCTCGGTGAATTCGGTGGCGATAGGGCCAGGCTCTACCAGGCAAACATCTACCCCCTGGGCGGTTAGCTCTCTACGCAAGGCGTCGCTCAGTCCGGCTACTGCGATCTTGGTCGGGCTGTAGTTGCCCATGCCAGGCACAGCGAAACGGCTGATAGATGAGCCGATATTCACCACCACCCCCCCTGATTCACGCAGATAAGGCAGCGCGATACGCGTCAGGGTAGAAAGGGCGGTCACGTTTACGTCCCACTGGCGCCGCAACTCCTCCGGCTCCGCCGCGCTGAAGCTCGTGGGCAGAGGGAGTCCCGCATTGTTGACAAGTATATCTATTCGCCTGAATTGGCTTATTGCCTCATTGACCAATCGCCTCTGGTCTTCTAAACGTGTCATGTCACCCACCACAGCAATCGCCTTACCGCCGTCGGCTTCTATCTTGCGGGCCACTTCCGCCAGCAAGCCTCCCCGCCGAGCGTTGAGCACCACACAGTACCCTTTGCGAGCAGCCAACAAAGCCACTGCTCGCCCGATTCCGCTGGACGCGCCTGTTATAATTACTACTTTCCTCTCCACAGATGCCATACCTTTCCGGTAGCTGAGTGCTACGTGCTAACTCATCTTGCGAAGTAAGCTGCTCACCATCGCACCTTCCGTCCTTCCTAGCGTCATAATAATGCTATAATATGCAATATAGATTTCCCGTCTGTGTTACATACTTACTCTGTTCAGCCCGTCGCTCTGTCTCAGGGCAGAGGCATAGGGTCCGTTATCCTGCACAATCTCAGCAAGCAATTTAGAGACATAAATCATGACTGTGAACCCTGATAGCCTAACGGTCAAAAACAATGAAGCTGCACATCGCTTTGAAGCTATTCTGCCCGGATATGTCGCGTTTCTGGACTACACCCTCTCCGGCGAGTGCGTAGTCTTCACTCATACTGAAGTGCCCGAAGAGCTTGAGGGGCAGGGCATTGGCAGCAAGCTGGTAGAGGCAGCTCTGCAAGACGCGCACGCCCGACGGCTGACGGTAATCCCCCGGTGCCCTTTTGTTACGAGCTATATTCAGCTCCACCCTCAGTACATTGAAATTGTTGACCCTGAATATAGAGAGCTATGTAGGGCGGGCCGGAGTTAGGCTGCCGCGCGGCGCGCTCTAGGCAAAGACAAAGCTGGCAGCCGTAATTCCCTTTCGCTCTCAATGCTGTGCGTCGTTTCTCTCCGACGAGGGAGCAGTGATAGCCAGTTCGATCGTGAAGGTTGAGCCTTTTCCTTCAATGCTTTCTACGCTGATTGAACCGCCATGCTGCTCTATTACCTGACGGGCATTTGCCAGTCCAATACCTGCGCCGCTTATCCTTCCTGAGTGCTCACCGGCACGTCGGAACCACTCGAAGATGTGGGGCAGCTCCTCAGCGCCTATTCCCAGACCCTGATCTCTCACGCTGATCCTGGCGCGCGCCCCCCTTACATCGGTCACCTGGGCGACCTCTACCTTAATCTCTCCGACGGCCGGGCTGTATTTGATTGCGTTGGTGAGTAAATTGGTAATGACCCGCTCAAGTCGTGGTACATCAAAGAGGCCCACAAGCTCTGGTAGAGAAGGCTCGAAGATTATTTTGTGGATGTTAGTGCGCTGCTGCTGGTCATCCACTACTTGCCGGACTAGCTCCACGAGGTCTGTTGAACGTAGCTGTAGCGAAAGTTGCTGGCCTCCCTGCAAGCGGCCAAAATCCATAAGCTCATCAACAAGTAAGAGCATTTTTGTTGCGGCCTCGTCTATCCTCCTCAGGAGTTTTGCCTGGTTCTCGGTCCCGTGCCCAGTACCCGCCCGCTTTTGCAACAACTGTGTGTTGCCCTTGATTGCTGCAAGCGGATTCTTCAAGTCATGAGAGACAATCGAGAGGAGTTCGTCGCGAGCATGTACCGCCTCCTCGGCGATGGAACGAGAAGCCTGCTCACGTGAGAGCAACTCAGCAAGCTCAGCTTCCACCCGCTCGCGTTCTGCGATCTCGACCTCCAGCTTGTGTATCGCGGTCTCCAGCTCCGCGGTGCGCGTGCTGACGCGCTCCTCCAACTCCTCATTGAGCAGGCGTATAGCCTCGTCGGCCTTTTTACGCACTGTAATATCTCGGACGATTGTCTGCACGCGCCCATCGCTGAGCATCCTGGCGCTAAGCTCCACAGGAAGAAGCGACCCATCTTTGCAGAGCAGCACCCGCTCGCCTATCACAGACTCGCCACTGCTCAGGCTCTCCCAGCGCAGAGGAGTAGTCGCCAGATTGTGCGGGGCAATAACATCGGTCACGTTGAGCCTGAGGAGTTCATCGCGTGTGTACCGGACCATAGCACAAACTTGTGAGTTCGCCTCAACTATCATGCCCTGCCTATCGTATATGGCGATACCATCGGAGGCTTGCTCCACCAGCATACGGTACTTACTTTCGCTTTCCCTTAGCTCCTTTTCGATGCGGCATCGCTCGGTAATATCATGTATTACCGCAGAGGCCCCGATCACCTTTCCACGGGAGTCACAAAGTGGCGAGTAGTAACCCTCGAAAAAGCCGTCCTGGCCGGTCTGCGGCACAATGAAGGGCCTATCTTTGGCTACCACCGTTTTGCCGCTGAGGGCCTCATAAAAATAGTTGTCCTCTCCCGTTTCTTTGAGAAAAGGGAAGACCTCGAAGGCACATTTGCCTATCACAACTGAGCTCTTTACACCCGTTATTCGTTCCATGCCTGGATTCCAGAGAGTGTAGCGGCAGTCAACATCAAAGGCAAGTATTCCATCAACACTACTATTGATGAGGCTCTCAGTGAATTTTTCCGCACGTGGTCCAACCCAGGCTACATCCCGCTTCGCGGCTAGCCTCTTCGGCTGTCGCGTGTCGAGCCTTTTGACCAGAGCAGCGACACGACGCTTTAGATGATTGGCTGTGAGCGCAGCCTGTGATAGCAAAACAGTGTACACCTAAGATAAGGCTCCTGTATTCGGATAGATGGAGCAAGAACGGAGAGCGTCTGGGAGCAACGCGCGCAACTCTTTTGTGGGCGGTACATTGCCGCACGGATATGCCCTCGTTCAAAGTAAGCGGCAGGCACGGCAGAAAGGCTAGAAAGGACAACTGGGCATGGGCACCACGCCATTATGGCAAACTGCAAGATAAGTGCCGCAAGCGGGCCCTCCTTCCAGCCCCTGAGAGTGAGATCCCACGCTGGACGCAGCGGCGGCTGGCATGGGAGTTGCTCAAACAACAGCCGCACCGGAGCAAGTTGGCCCGTAACAAAATCCAGAGGAGACCCTTCTTATGAACAGCCAGAATAAAAGTACTGTAGGCAGCGCTCAAGGCTCGCACGACACACCCCTGACAGATGCCACATACAACATGATACAGGCTCTTCACAACATTGTTGATGCCCTGTGGCGCTATGATCAGTATGTAGAGCAAGACAAGGACAGTGATGCGCAGGAGATGTGGCGGCGCTTCAAGGCGCAGGATATGCAAAAGGCCGAAGAGTTGAAAAATCACCTGAGCCGCAGGCTTCAACACGAGACAGGGCCTGAGGGTAAAGCAGGGCATGGGCCTAATGAGGCGAGCAAGGGTAAGTAGCGGGTAGCCGGTGGCTGGGTTACGTTGCGCCTATCCGTGCCGACTACCGGCCGCCAACTACTTCTGCGGTTGCCCACTCAATATGCTAATAGCTCGTAGAAGTTGAGTATCACCGCTGGTTTGCAGTTGACCGGATGTTAATTGCTGTTCGGCTTCGGGCACGAGCACACTAGCGTCCAGCGGCAGAGCAACCGCCTGGTCAGGAACAATGCCCTGGTGCCAGATAACCCTGCCGCTCGGCGTGAGCCATTCCTCTGTCGCCAGCAAGAGAGCCGAGCCGTCCGAGAGAGGAAACTCGTTGAGCACTGTGCCTGTGCCGAAGGTGGTAGCGCCAACAAGTAGGGCACGCTTTGCATCCTGTATAGCCCCCGCTACGATCTCGGAAGCGCTGGCGGTTCCCTCATTGATCAGCACCACCATCGGCAGGCTCACGCTGACCGATGACGGCTCAACCTTCACAGGCGTCACCTTCCCCTGGGCGTCCTTCTCCAGCAGCACGTTGCCGCGTGTGATAAAGTCGCTGGCTGTTGCAACAGCCTCGTTGAGCAAGCCGCCCGGGTCGTTGCGCAGGTCAAGCACTATTCCTGTTACTTGCTGCGCCTGTGCCTGCTGAATGGCCTGCGCAAGGTCGCGGCTCACGCCATTGCTGAACTCGGCGATGCGAATGTGAGCAAGAGCGGTGCCTGGCAGCGTCTGCCAGGTGACGTTACGCAAGGTAATGCGGGCGCGAACCAGTGTTACCTCCCGCGTCTGGTTAGTCTTTGGCGTCAATATTGTGATACGCACCGTAGTGCCGGCTGGCCCTAAGACCTGGCTGACCACTTCCTGTAGCGTTTGCCCCTCTACGCTTTTGCCGTTAACTTGCAGCATTACATCGCCAGGCTTTATACCGGCTTTTTGCGCGGGGCTTCCGTCAAGCGGGGTCACCACCACCACCCGCCCATCCTTCTGCACTACCTCCGCTCCTATTCCTTCGAACGCGCCCGTTGTCATACTGCTCTCTTCGCGCACGTCAGCAGGAGTAAGAAAGCGGCTGTGCCCGGTGTCTCCGAGCGAATCTACCATGCCGCTGATAGCCCCGTATGTGAGCGTTTTTGACACTATGGCGGGGCGGTCTACGTACTGCCGGTCAACTGTGCGCAAAGCCTGGTTTATCAGATTGTAGTCGAGGCTGCCAGGCTGGCCGCTGGAGGAAAGAGGGATGGAAGCTGGATTGGCAGCAAAGCGGTCAAAACCGACACCGGCCACAAAGCCTGCTATCAGCGCCAAAAAAAGCAGCACGACTGTACCGAGCCACCGTCTGGAATGTTGCATTGTATCTCCTCAAGCATGTAAGAGGTGGTATATAAGAACCACACCTACAAGCGTCTAGTCTCCAGATAAAGTAAACAACTTACAGATCGCCGGCCCCGTCGTTCCCTTTTGCCGAACCTTTGGCCTCGATAGCAGGCTGGCGCTTCCGGTATGTACACTCAAGTTGGACTTCCGCGATGATGTGCCCGCCCATCGCCTCGTAAAGCTCTGTCTTGGTAACACCCGCCGTGAGGCCCAAGGCGCTATCAAGAGCGTAGAGGTTGAAGACGTAGCGGTGGGTGCCTCCAGGAGGGCATGGACCTGTATAACCTACCTGCTGCCCGCTGTTCTTGCCCTGCTTGCTGCCATTCGGCCCATCAGCACCTGGCATTACATTCTCAGGAAGAGAGTTTGCCTCCGGCAGCAATCCGTAGAGCACCCAATGTGTAAAGACGCCGTGAGGGGCGTCGGGGTCCTCAACAAGCAAAGCAAACTCCGCTGTGCCAGCAGGCGGGTCTTCCCAGTTCAGAGGCGGTGATATATTGCGGCCATCGCATGTATAAAGTGGCGCTATAGCGCCACCGTCCGAGATTACCGAGCTTTTCAGTGTGAATGCCATAGTATACTCCACATCATAAACGAATAGCCGCTTTCAGTCCAAGAGCCAGGACCATCCTTCTACTCGCATAAGACATGCCACGCATTGCCGCCCTGCACGATGTCTAGCTCGGCATCCAACCCAGGGCTTTACCCGCTTGCAGAAGTAGCTTTGAGTACACCATCAAGAGAGGGATCTATCTTCGCCAGAACAAACAAATAATCCCGCCTGATGCGGGATTATTTGTTTGTTCTGGCCTCTGTCGTTGCCCCTTCAGCCGTAAAAAGTAGTCAGGGGAGAGTGCCTTCTGTTACAAGAGAGCTACCTGGGAGGAGCAGCGCCCTTCTCGATAGGCGCATCAACCAGGTTTCCCCACTCCGTCCAGGAGCCGTCGTAGTTGCGTACGCGCGGGTAGCCCAGGAGATACTTCAGCACGAACCACGTGTGGGAAGAGCGCTCTCCGATGCGGCAGTAGGTAACCACGTCTTTATCTACTACTATCCCTTCGCCGCCGTAGATGTTGCGTAACTCTTCTACACCTTTGAATGTCCCATCTTCTTTCGCTGCCTGAGACCAGGGTATGTTGCGCGCTCCTGGGATATGTCCTCCTCGTTGCGCTCCCTCCTGCGGGTAGTTGACCATGTGCACCATCTCACCCGTGTACTCCGGGCCGGAGCGTACATCCACCAGAGCTACGCCTTCTTTGAGCTTCTTGGCTTGACTCTTGCGTCGGTTTTTGCTCGCATCTACCCCTTCGCCTGGATCGAGCATATCAAGCACATCGTCTCTGAACGCCCTTATTCCCTCATCCCGGCGCTCCTGTGCTGTGTAGTTGTAATTACCCCCTGAGAAAGAAGGCACATCTTTGGTGAGGGGGAGCTGCTCGGCGACCCACTTCTGCCTGCCTCCGTCCATAACCCTGGCGTTGGTGTGACCGAATAGCTGAAAGACCCAGAAGGCGTAAGTCGCCCACCAGTTGTTCTTATCGCCATAAAAGATGACGGTGGTGTCATTGTTTATCCCCCGCGCCTCGCAGAGCTTCTCAAAGGCCGCTTTATCCAGATAGTCTCTTCTCAGATCATCCTGCAAGTCTGTATGCCAGTCCAGCTTTACCGCACCTGGGATATGCCCCTGCTCGTAGAGCAACACATCCTCATCGGCCTCTATTATGCGGATGTTCCGGTCGTTCAGGTGCTGCTCTACCCATTCTGTGCTCACAAGCACTTCGGGGTGCGCGTAGCCCGCCTGGCTACTGCTTTGTCCAACGTTGCTCGCTGTTCCCATTGCTGTTTGCTCCTTGTAACACTTCATCTTGCTAAAGTTATGCAAGCTTGTGCCCGCATCCATGCGAAGGCGAGCGTCCCATGTAGCCACGTGTAGTCATTGCGCCTAGTTTATGTGTGAACCATTATATACGATAAAGGGAGTATCGTGCAACTGACGGCGAGTAAAAGGGTGCGGGCGGCTTTCTACTGAGGCACTCTCAGGGATAGAGTGCCGGTTAGGTCGCGGGCCAACAAAGGGCCGGAGTTTGTAAGCGGGCTGTGCTGAGGGCATAACTGAGAAAACGTGGGTATCTCCATCTTGAAAAATGCCTGCACAATGCGAGGATCAAAGTGGTGACCTGACTGCGCAGCGAGGTGCGCATATACCTGGTCTCTTGGTAGAGCCTTGCGGTAAGGTCTGTCTGAGCTTAGCGCGTCCCATACGTCTACTATGGCGAAGATACGGGCGGGGAAAGGTATTTGCTCGCCTTTCAACTTGTTGGGATAACCACTTCCGTCCCATTTCTCGTGGTGGCAATAGGGAATGTCCAGGGCGCCTTTAAGGTAAGGAATAGGCGACAACAACTCAAAGGCGTACACCGGGTGACATCTCATAATCTCCCATTCAGCATCGGTGAGTGGCCCCGGTTTCAAGAGGATAGAGTCCGGAATGCCCATCTTGCCGATGTCGTGTAGAAGCGCGCCCCTGCGCATCTGTAGTAGCTCGGCATCGCTTACACCGATGAATCGCCCCAGCTTGACGGTCATCTCGGTCACGCGCTGGGTGTGCCCTTCGGTTTCTTTGTCCCTCAGGTCCAACGCACGAGACCACCCTTCAAGGGTCATGTCATAAGCGAGGGCCAGGTTCAAGTTCGATTGCTGTAGGTCATTGAACAAGGTAGCATTGTCCACAGCGATGGCCGTTTGCCCGGCAAGAGCTTCCAAAAAGCCAACCCATTCCTGGTTAACTTCCAGGGGAGTACGGTGGAAAACCTCAAGCACTCCTTTTACCTGGCCTTTGGCGATGAGCGGTACAACGCAGTAGGAGACAAACTCCTCATTCGCAAGCTGAGCAACTCGCCTCGGATCGCCTATCTCAGCAAAGGAGGCAATGCCGAAGGTGCGCCTCTCCGAAACCGCGCTGCCCGGAAACCCTTCTCCCCATCTTACATAGGATTGTATTATGGCGTTTGAGCGAAAGCCGCGCCCGCCGCTAAAAGTCATGACCGCGCTGCCCGGGTCAAGGAGCAAAATACTGGCAGCGTGCACGCGGAGTTGGGTGCAAACCTGATCGAGGATCACATTTAGAGTTACACGAAGGTCCAGGCTGGAGGTGATAGTGGTGTCAATGATGCGCAACGCGGCGAGCCGCTCCACCTGGCGCTGAGTCTGTTTTTCCGCCTTGTTGCGTTCTTCCAGCCGATTCTGTGCTTCTTTGTAAAGCTCTGCGTTCTCCTCGCTCTGGCGCGTCACCTTACGCGAAGCGTTATAGACGATGAAGAAGAGCGAAGTATAGACGAAGAGGAAACCGAAGGTTACTCCTGTCCAGAGAAAGCCCTTGACGTAGTCAATCCTCTCCTGAAGGTCAGCAGCATCAAAATAACCCTCAAAGGCGACGGCCACGTCGGTTGTGCCAGGCAATTGCAAAGGCGTGTAAACTCTGAGCAGCTCGCCATAACCCCGGTCCTCATCGCTACCGGACGTGTTCGTTGGCACGATCTCGGCTGCGCTTGTTCCAGCCAGGGCCTGCACAAGCTCCAGGCCTGGAGGCATCTGCTGGCCCACCAGTGATGCATCATCGGCGTAAATGATCCTACCTTGCTTGTCCCACAGTTTCGCATGAACCAATCCGAGGCCGCCCAGGTATGAAAGCGCCTGGTCTATGCTCTGATAGCCCTGGCCATGAGCGCCATCTGCCAGTAAATCAGGGGTCAGGTAAGGTCCAACTACCGGCGGCAACAGCGATGACAGCGCCAGCTTTTGCTGCTCAACTGCTTGCTGCTCAAACTGCCGAGTTAGACCCACCCCAAGTAGCACACTAATCCCGGCCAACAGCAAAAGGCTGGAAATGGAAAACTTTGCGATAAGTGAAAGTCTCGGCATCTATTCTAATTTGAGGGTGACAGTAAGCCTTGAAATAGACTGGGAGCTACTTCAACTGTTACGCGAGCCGGTTACACTGCTGTACGGGAGAATGCCCACTGCACGTGGTTGCTGCACGTGGTTGTACATGTGCTCGGCGCTAATGAACGAGTTGCGAGCTAAGGGCGCCCCTCAATCATACATCAGTTGCACGCAGTACAATACAGGCTTCATGGTTATTTATGCATAGGAGAATGGTCCCCCAGGAGACGGAGAGGATCATCGGCCAGTGGCGACTGGACGGTCATCGCGCTCGCCGTACACTGTCCACCAGGGCCTTGCGCTCGCGGCGAGGAGTTGGTTGAGCGCCTGCATGTTCGCCGCGCCTTTATCTTGCAACCATCTCTCCAATGCCTCAGCGCCCTCGCGTGCGTATACCTCTATGCCCCCTTGCCAGGTAGCCCGCCCGCAAAGCACGCCTGCGTAGATAGCCCCGGCCTCTGCTGCCATCTCCAATATCTCGCGGAAGACCTGGTCGCTCACCCCGGCGCTCAGATAAATCATAGGCTTCTTTGAGGCGTCTGATGCGGCTCGGAAGAAGCCCAGAGCATCGCTGCGTGTGTAAGCGGCCTCGCCTGCGAAAGAGCTTGTGCCTGAGACGAACTTCATCTCTACCGGAGCCTCCACCTTGAGCACATCTACCCCGTAGCGCGGCCTTGAGAACTCCTCAATAGAGCGGGTCACATAGTCCGGTTTTTTCCTTGCGAATGCAGCTCCTTTGGTGTCGCCCAGGCTGTCGTCATACGTTATCGGCTCCAGGAAGAAAGCCACATCGAGCGCGGCGCACTCGGCCCCTACCCTCTCGACGAAAGCCTCTTTGACGGTGTTTGTGCCCGCGTCGTCGAAGGGATTATAGTAGAGCAATATCTTCACGCCGCTCGCACCGCGCTCGGCCAGTCGCCGAACGCTCCACTCAGGGAGGAGGTCGGGCAGACGGCCTCCCGCCTGAGGGTCGTAGCCTGTTTTCTCATAAGCGAGGAGCACGCCTGCTCCGGGAGCACGCTGGCCTATCACCTCAAGGGAGTATTCAGGGTCAAGCAAGATAGCGCTGGCGTAGGGTGTGAGCAGACGAGTAACCGCAGACTTGAAGATAGTCATCTCCTCGGCGGTGGTCTGCCCCTCAGGGCCACGAGCTTCAGCAATCGCCTTGAGCAATGGTGTGCGGTGGTCCACCGCCAGAGCAGTAATTACCCCACGCTCGTCCGCACAGGCATCAAGAGAGGCAATCTTGCCTTTGCTCAATCTGAGCTCCGCCACTCTTTATGCTCCTCAGCCCGCGAAGCGGGAGACGGCCCGCAGGTAGTCGCGATTGCGCTGTGCGCTGACTTTGGGATTGCCCATGCCAGGCAGTACGTCCTGCTCAACGACGATCCAGCCATGATAATTGTGCGCTTCCAACCAGGCAGCTACCTCCTTGAATGGCACGACGCCCCGCCCCAACTCGCAGAAGAGGCCATGTCGCACCGCCGTGAAATAGTCCCAACCATCGGTGCGGGCGCGACCGGCGACCTCCGGCTGGCAATCCTTGAAGTGCATATGCCGTATCCGAGCGCCGAAGCGGTCCAGCGCCTGTAACACCCGCTCGCCGTCGTTGGTCCCTGTGCCGTATAGATAATGCCCTGTGTCAAAGGCGAGACCTATCAGATCGGAATCTGTCATCTCGAGGAAGCGGGCGATTTCGCCGGGCGTTTCTATATACCCGGCAGAGTGTGGGTGAAAAACCGTGAGCAGGCCGGTCTCGTCGCGCACAGCGCGGGCGACCCTCTCGGCCCCTTGCGTAAATGTCGCCCACTCAGAAAGGCTCAGGCCCATTTCAGGGGTGATGCGGCCCGCGAACTTTGTGCGCAACGGGTCGGCGCCATTGTCATCAGCCAGCACGAGGAAAGGGGGTCGCGCCCTCTCACCCTTCTCCGCTACCGAGGCTAGCAAGCGAGCCACCTTGAGCGCTTCGACCTCTCCCGGTGCTTGAGCTTCGGGATACTTGAAGGCTATGGGCACGAAAGCCGCAACCATTGCCAGGTCGCGCTTGTCTAGCTCCTGCGCCAGAAGCTCAGGCTCGGTCGGCATGAAACCCCAGTCGCCAAGCTCGGTGCCTGTGTAGCCCGTGTCGCGCAGTTCGTCGAGCATCTGTGGGTAGGCGATTTGCTCGCCCTCCATATCCTCAAACTCAAGCGCGCCCCACGAACATGGCGCATTGGCAACGCGAATGTTGTTCATAATGTCCCTTTCTTGCGGTCAGCAGTCAGTGCCCAGAAACCGACCACCGACCACTGATCGCTAAAACGTGCGCGACCACTCTTTGGGCCAGCGCTCGACTACCACTTTCTTCTGAGTGTAGAACTCAACGGCGTCTCGGCCCTGCGCGTGCATGTCGCCGAAAAAGCTCTCCTTCCAGCCGGAGAAGGGGAAGAAGGCCATAGGCGCGGCCACACCCACATTGATGCCGATATTACCTGCTTGTGCCTCGTAGCGGAACTTGCGTGCCGCCGCTCCGCTGCTGGTGAAGAGACATGCCATATTGCCGTAGGCCGACGTATTCACCAGGCTAATCGCCTCATCAATCGTCTCGACGTGTATCAGGCTGAGCACCGGCCCGAATATCTCGGTATTCGCTATATCGCTGCGCGGGTCCACGTTATCCAGGATGGTCGGGCGGACAAAATAACCCTGCTCGTAGCCTGATATGCGTGGCTCGCGCCCGTCAACCAGTAGTGAAGCGCCCTTGCTCACGCCCTGGCTGATCAACCATTCGATACGCTGCTTACTCTGTGCGCTGATCACCGGCCCCATTTCTGTGCCAGGGTCGAGGCCATAGCCCACTTTGCGGGCGGTTGCCGCCTCGACAATATGATCCCTGAAGCTGTTGTGCGCTTCGCCCACTGTGATTGCCACTGATGAGGCGAGGCAGCGCTGCCCGGCGCAGCCGAAAGAGGAGTCGGCGATGATGCGAGTAGCCATCTCCATATCCGCGTCAGGCAGCACAATGACAGGGTTCTTAGCCCCACCCTGGCACTGTGCGCGCTTGCCGTTGCTTGCTGCTCTGCCGTAGACGTATTTTGCCACCTGCGACGACCCCACGAAGGAAATCGCCCGCACCGCCGGGTGATCGAGAAAGGCGTCAACCGTCTCTTTCGCGCCATTCACCAGGCTGATCACGCCGGGCGGCAGGCCGAGCAGGTCAATCAGCTCGAAGACTTTGCTCATCGTCATCGGCACCTTCTCAGATGGTTTCAGGATGAAGCAGTTGCCGCAAGCTATGGCGTAAGGGAGAAACCAGAGGGGGATCATCGCCGGAAAATTGAAGGGAGTAATAGCTGCCACCACGCCCACCGGCTGGCGTATCATCTGCTCGTCTATGCCGCGGGCTATATCCTCCGCGTTGTAGCCTTGCATCATGGAGGGTATGCCTGTGGCTACCTCCACATTCTCGATGCCGCGCTGCAACTCGCCCTGAGACTCACCCAGTGTCTTGCCGCACTCCTGGGTGGTGAGGCGTGCTATCTCATCAAAGTGGCTCTCAAGCAAGCCCTTGAGCTTGAAGAGATACTGGATGCGCTCGGTGGGTGGGGTTCGCCGCCAGCCGCCAAAGGCTGCTTCCGCCAGCTTAACAGCCTCGTCCACTTCGTCACCTGGAGTGAGGGGCACGCGCACGATACTCTCGGCGGTGGCCGGATTAATCACTTCGAGAAACTCGACTGCACGCGAGCGTCTCCATTCGCCTCCGATGTAGTTCAGCAGTTGCCCATCCTGGATCATATTGCCTCCTTTGCTCTCATCACTTCCCACTCACGGCGGGCAGCCTGCACCGCAGGCATCTCGCTGACCTCGGCTACCGGCACATCCCACCAGCTTTCGTAGCCTGGCACGCCCACGTAGCGGTCGTTCTGTATGTATATCACGGTTGTACGGTCGCTCTTTTGTGCCGCCTCGATCGCGGAAGTAAAGTCTTCGTAGCTTTCGCACTCAATCACGTGAGCGCCGAGGCTGCGGGCATTTTCAGCGAGATTCACCGGCAAAGTCTGAGCCTCCGCTCCCGCTGTGTCTGTAGGCCAGACGCCGTTCTGCGGGTAGACGTAACGGGTGCCGAAGCCATCCTGCCCTAACGACCTGCTGAGTGAGCCGATGCTCTTATAACCCTGGTTGTCGAGCAGCACGATAATCAGCTTGCAACCTTCCTGTATCGAGGTGACAATCTCGCTGTTCATCATCAGGTAAGAGCCGTCGCCAACCATCACGTACACATCTTTATCGGGCGCGGCCATCTTTACTCCCAGGCCGCCCGCTATCTCGTAACCCATGCAGCTATACCCATATTCGAGATGGTAGTTCTTGGGGTTGCGCGCCCGCCACAGCTTGTGCAGGTCGCCAGGCAAGCTGCCCGCTGCACAGACCATGATCGCTCTATCGCCACTTAATTCGTTCACCGCCCCGACAAGCTCGCCCTGGCTGGGGAGAGGAGTGTTGCGGATGCTATAAACGCGCTCTACCTCCTGCTCCCACTCATCGTGCAATCGCTCGGCTGCGCCTCTGTAGTCAGGGTCCACGCTGTAGCCCGCCAGCAACTGGGATAGCTCCTCGAGCGTCACTCTAGCATCGCCAACCAGGGGAAGGGCGTGTTGCTTTGCCGCGTCGAACTCGGCCACGTTGATGTTGATAAAGCGCACATCAGGATGCTGGAAGGCAGTTTTTGAGGCGGTAGTGAAGTCGCTGTAACGCGTGCCAACGCCTATCACCAGATCAGCGTCACGGGCGATGCGATTAGCGGCCAATGTGCCTGTAACGCCAATTGCCCCCAAATTTAGCGGGTGGCTGTAAAGGAGACTTCCCTTGCCCGCCATCGTCTCGCCAACCGGAATGCCTGTCTGCTCAACGAAGCGGCGCAATGTCTCGACGGCCTCGGAGTAAATTACCCCGCCACCTGCCACTAGAAGCGGGCGCTTACTCTGCCGTATCCACTCAGCCGCGCTCTCTATCGCCTGGCGGTCGGGGCGGTTGCGGGCGATGCGGCTTACACGCTTATTGAAGAAATCAGCGGGATAAGGATACGCCTCAGCCTGCACGTCCTGGGGCAAGGCGAGGGTCACAGCCCCGGTTTGGCTGGGGCTTGTCAGCACGCGCATGGCTTCTGGAAGGGAGGTGAGGATCTGCTCCGGGCGCACCACGCGGTCCCAGTAGCAGCTCACAGGCTTGAAGCAGTCATTGACCGATATATCCTGCGTGAAGTCCGCTTCAAGTTGCTGGAGCACTGGCGCAACATTGCGCCGCGCAAAGATATCGCCAGGAAGAAGGAGCACAGGCAAGCGGTTTATAGTGGCGGTGGCAGCGCCTGTGACCATATTTGTAGCGCCAGGGCCGATTGACGACGTGCAGGCGAGGGTTTGCAGCCTGTTCTTCGTCTTGGCGTAAGCTGTGGCGGCGTGTACCATTGCCTGCTCGTTGCGAGCCTGGTAGTAGCGGAACTCCGGCATTTGTTGGAGCGCCTGCCCTATCCCCGCGATGTTGCCATGCCCGAATATGCCGAAACAGCCCGCGAAGAATGGCTGCTCTACGCCGTCGCGCTCCACATACTGCTTCCTCAGAAAAGCAACGACAGCTTGCGCCATCGTCAGCCGCCTGGTTGTCTGCTCGCCCATAGTGCTGCTCCGTCGGGTTCGTCTGACTGTCACCAGCCCCCGTGCTCCTCGATAAAGCTCATGGCCTCATCATAAGTCGGCATAAAGTTGGCGCAGCCCTGTTTCGTCACCAGGATCGCGCCGCATGCATTGCCCAGGCGTGTAGCCTTGCGCCAGTCCCAACCGCTCACATAGCCATAGAGGAAGCCGGAGGCAAAAGCGTCGCCCGCCCCCAGGATATTTGTTACCTGCACTGGAAAGCCGGGCACGTCAATAGTAGCAGCGAGACCATCGCTTTGTGCCAGGTGAACGCGCGCCCCTTCTACACCCCGCTTTTGGATCAGCGCCTGCGGCCCCAGCGAAAGCAAGGCCGCGCTCGCTGCATCGGGGTCGCCGCGCACCCTGGCATCTGAGAGTTGCGAGTGAGTGAGGCTTATTTGCTGTGGTTCAGTGAGCACGGCGGCGTTTATCTCATCCTCCGTGCCGATGGCTATATCCACCAACCGTAGCGCCGAGCGTATAGTTGCCCCGAAGACGCGCGGGTCAGCCCACTGGTCGGGGCGGAAGTCTATATCCAGCGCCACAGTAGTGCCCCCCTGCCTGGCCGTTTCAGCGGCAAAGAGAGTGGCGCTACGGCTTGGCTCTTTGCTCATGCCTGTGCCGGTAATCAGTAAGACATGACTGCTAGCAATCGGGGCTGACGCCACGTCGTCTACATTTAGCGCAATGTCGGCGCAGTTGTCGCGGTAAAAGGTGAGGGGAAAGCGGTCGGGCGGCTCGATGCCGAGGAGCACAGCGCTGGACCGCCTGCCCAGCTTACGGTGGATGAAAGCTGTTTCGACCCCTTCGCGTTGCAGGAAATGGAGAATGAAGTTACCCACCTGGTCATCGCCCACCGCCGTAAGGAGTGCCGAGCGCAGACCTAATCTGTGCGTGCCCACGCTGATGTTAGTTGGACAGCCTCCTACATAAGCGGCGAAGCTCGTGATCTCCTCAAAAGGAGCGCCTATATCGTTTGAGTAGAGGTCAATCGAGGAGCGGCCCATCGCTATCACGTCGAACGTCCCGGTCGCATTCTGCACTATGTTAACCTTTATCTGATATATCGTATAATGGCACTCGCGTGTCCACTCTCCGGTAGCTCTCTTTGACCCATGAGTACTGCGGGTCGTCGCTGTTAGCAAGCGATTGGGCACTGCCCGCCAGCACATTGAGGTAATAGGTGGTGTAGCCGGGCGGGCTGCTTACCGGGTGGTAGCCTTCAGGGACCAGCGCCACATCGTTATCTCGCAGCACAAGCACACTATCCATTGGAAAGCCGGCGCGGTGCAAAGGCGACTCGGGGGCGGTATAGATGCGCTGTAAGGCATAACCCTCCGGGCGATCTATCTTGTAGTAATAGACCTCTTCCAGGTCGGCCTCAAGAAGCTTGCCTTGTGGGTCGGTTTTATGAACGTCATGCTTATGCGGCGGGTAGCTGGACCAGTTGCCGCCGGGCGTGTATACCTCGACGATCACCAGCCTCTGGCAGGGGAAACCGGGCGGCAGGAGGCTGTTGATCTGTCTTGTGGCGTTATCGCCGCCACGAATCTCAACCTCAACATCGGCGGGGGTGACAAGGCGGGGGGGGTAATCCTGGTCCGCGGAGGCCCAGGCGACCGCGAAGTCGCAGACGGCCACTGCCGTCGCGCTGAAGGAGGTGTGCGGCGGGAGATAGAGGGCAGCGGGGAGGCCACTGAAGACGTTCTTCCTCTGCCCCACCTGCGGCCATTTGCCTCTGTTCGACGCGACGCTCAGGCTGCCGCCCAGCACCACAACCGCAAGCTCATTGTCAGAGGTATTGAAGGCCCAGGAGCGCTGAGGCTCAAGGCGGCGCACCTGGAAGTGAATGTAGTTCCAACCGGCGATCTCAGGGGTCACCTCCACGACCACATCAGGCTCAGATGAGTTGCCCGGGTGAACAATCAAGTTATCTGCGTTGTACTGGCGCATGGAGCACTTCCTTGATCACATGAGGTGTGTTACGTTTCAGATTTCGTTGTCTGGCTTCCCACTCTTTTCGTATAGCTTTATCGTACGCTTCTA
>JADMIH010000183.1 GCA_015478675.1 Chloroflexota bacterium
TACGCCTCCACAGCTACTCCTTGCAGATTGCTACACCCCAACTCTGAACCCTTACGGGTTGGGCCGGGGGTGGCGGGAGGTTGATTGTTCTGGTACAATGGTATACATATAAACTACGGTGCTCTGGGTGGAAGGGCGACGTTGTGAGTAAGTATGGCTAATTGGGACAGTACAATTGTAGGTTATGAGTTTATGCCGCAGGCGCAGCAGTGTCTGTGTTGGTGCTTGTGTATATGGCTGGCCGAGCGCGGGTGTGCGGCGGTCAGCCTTTCGGGTTGTGGTCAGCTTCTCGCGTTGGCTGGAGAGATCGTGGGGCAGTGATGCTACAGGAGTAACGCTATGTGGTGAGGGCTGGCCGGGAGGTCGGCTCTGTTTGTTTTACAGAGAATCGCTAAAGCCATGTCCATGGCATGAGGGCACCCCGGCTGTGGTAAGGCGCGTAAGGAGGAATATGGCTACATCTGATAAGAAGGTGAGATCAGCGGAGGCTGGGGGCGATAAGGGGAGTGGGCGGGGGTTTGCGACGAGGGCTGTGCATGCGGGTTCGCATCTGTCGCTCAACGGCACGCGGCCTACGAATATGCCTATTTACGCCACGAGCACCTTCCTTAGTGAAGACTCGCACGCGCTTGATGCAGTGTTGGGTGGTGAGCAGGAGGGTTATGTTTATGCTCGTTATGGTAATCCCACAGTAACGGCGCTGGAGGAGGCGGTTTGCGCGCTTGAAGGGGGAGCGGCTACGGTGGCTTTTGGCAGTGGCATGGCTGCTCTGCACGCGGCGCTCTTGCTGTGCGAGCTTGAGCCGGGGGCGGTGGCGCTGGCGAGCACCGATCTGTACGGGGCGACTCATACTCTGTTGGCTACTTTGCTTGGGCAGTTTGATGTGCAGAGCCGATTTGTTGACATGACGGATCTGGCGGCGGTTGAGCAAGGGCTTGCCGAGGAGCCGTGCCCGGGTGTGGTGCTCTTTGAAACGGTGTCGAACCCGCTGATCAAGGTAGCAGATGTGGCGAGGTTGAGTGAGTTGGCTCACGCTGCCGGTGTGCTCTCGGTTGTTGACAGCACATTTACGCCGCCGCCTCTTGCGCAGCCTTTGTTAGTGGGAGCAGATATCGTGATGCACAGTGCGACCAAGTACTTTGGGGGGCACGGGGACGTAGTGGGTGGGGTGGTTTCTGTGGCTGATGGAGAGCGCGAAGGGACGTTGCGGCAGATTTCGAAGCTGACGGGGGCGGTACTTGGGCCGTTCGAGGCGTTTCTTATCAGCAGGGGGGTCAAGACGCTCCCGTTGCGGGTGCGCCAGCAATGCGAGAATGCAGGGGTGCTGGCTTCATGGCTGTCTGATAACCCGCGTGTAGCAAGAGTTCACTATCCGGGGCTGGCTGAACACCCTCAGCACGAGCTAGCGGGCAATCTTTTACGGAGGCCAATGTATGGGGCAATGCTGGCCTTTGAGATTGCGGGGGCGGGGCGGGAGGAGGTCTTTGGCTTTTTGGATGCTCTGCGGCTGGTTCTATCCGCGACTACCCTGGGTGATGTTTACACAGAAGTGTCGTACCCGCTCATGTCGAGCCATCGAGAGTGGTCGCCCGCGCAACTGCGCAGAGCCGGTATCACGCCGGGGCTGGTGCGGGTTTCTGTGGGGATAGAGGATATAGAAGATATAATAACCGATTTTGAGCAGGCGCTGGGGCGTAGTGAGTAGTGGGGTATTACGCATCTCGAGTTCGTTTCAGGTAAGTAAGGAGGTAACGCCGATGGGGTTGAATATACAAGTATGCGCTCGCGACTCTATTACTCAGCATGGGGAGGAGGGCTATCCTAATGAAATATGCGGGATTCTGCTGGGGAAGGATGTTGGGGAGGAACGTTCTATAAGGAGGGTGATGCGTATCGAGAACTCTTTCGAGGTGGAAGAGCAGTATCATCGTTTCCAGATTACTCCACAGGCTATGTTCAAGGCTGAGAAGCTGGCCCGCTATGAAAAGTTAGAGGTGCTGGGGGTTTACCACTCGCACCCTGACGAAGAGGCGCGGCCATCGGAGTATGACCGCGAGCATGCGGCCTGGAGCGGGTGGAGCTATGTAATAGTGTCTATAGAGAAGGGTGAGGCCGCCGGGATGCGCGCGTGGGAGCTGCGCGAGGACCGCAGCGGTTTTGACGAGGAAGAGATAGTTATTTATGGTAATTGTTCGGAGTTGGGGTAGAACAAAGTTCAAGAGGCAACTATGCGGGCGTACCTGCCCTCACCCCATGCCCCTCTCACCCCCCTCACCCCATGCCCCTCTCCCACGAGGGGAGAGGGGGCTTTGTGCATGGTGAGTGCCAGGGATATAGTTGTTCTCCCATGAAGGGATAGGGGCTTTAATCCTGGTGAGTGTACAAGGGACACCCCTGTGACCCCGCACCCCAACTCTGAGCAGTTACATTAAAGAAGGAGAGATAAGAGAGATGGCAACTGTGATTATACCGACGGCTCTGCGGCAGTACGCGGGGGAGCAAGAAGAGGTCAAGTTGAGCGGCGGCACGGTGGACGCGGTGCTCACCAGGCTTACGGAGGAGTATCCCGACCTGCGCAAGCAGATTTATAGCGAAGGAGGCAAGCTGCGCAACTTCGTGAACATTTACCTGAACGATGAGGACGTGCGCTATTTGAAGAAGGGCGAAACGCCTGTGGCGGAGAGCGATACAGTTTCGATAATCCCTGCAATCGCCGGAGGGCGTGCGGATGCGGCATCTCGATCTGAGGTGGGGCAGAATGGGGATGACGCGGGGCTATCACACGAAGAGATACGTCGCTACAGCAGGCACTTGATTGTGCCCGAAGTGGGGCTGGAGGGTCAGAAGAAGCTGAAGAGGAGCAGTGTGCTGCTGATTGGGGCGGGAGGGCTGGGTTCGCCTCTTGGCCTGTACCTTGCGGCTGCCGGAGTGGGGCGCATAGGCATAGTTGACTTCGATGTAGTGGAGGAGAGCAACTTGCAGCGACAGGTGATACATGGCACATCAGCGGTAGGGAAGCCGAAGCTTGAGAGCGCAAAAGAGCGCATCCTGGATATAAACCCTAATGTGCAGGTGGATAGCTATGAGTTTCCGTTAACTTCGGAGAACGCGCTTGAGGTGCTGCGGCCTTACGATGTGGTGGTGGATGGGACGGACAACTTTCCTACGCGGTATTTAGTGAACGATGCCTGCGTGCTGCTAGGGAAGGCTAACGTTTATGGGAGTATCTTCCGGTTCGAGGGGCAGGCATCGGTCTTCTGGGCCGAGCAAGGGCCGTGCTATCGCTGCCTCTATCCTGAGCCGCCTCCTGCGGGGCTTGTGCCTTCGTGCGCAGAGGGTGGGGTGCTTGGGATATTACCTGGTACAATAGGCACAATACAGGCTACGGAGACGATCAAGTTGCTACTGGGGATAGGGGAGCCGCTGGTTGGCAGGCTGCTGTTGTATGACGCGCTTGATATGCGCTTCAGGGAGATGAAGCTGCGCAAAGACCCGGATTGTCCGGTATGCGGGGAGCACCCGACGGTGACGGAGCTTATAGACTACCAGCAGTTCTGCGGGATCAACGCCCAGGAGGAGCGAGGCGAGACGGACCGAGACATATCCCCTTTAGAAGTGGAGAGGAGGTTGAAGGCGGGTGACGACCTGGTGCTGCTGGATGTGCGGGAGCCGAACGAGTGGGAGGTGGTGCGACTGGAAGGGGCGAAGCTGATCCCGGTGAACAGCGTGACGGGTCGCGCCAACGAGCTTAGCACAGCGGACGAGATTGTGGTCTATTGCAAGAGCGGAGTAAGGAGCGCGCGCGCTGTGAACGCCTTGCGCGAGCTAGGCTTTCGCAAGCTTTGGAACCTGAAGGGCGGGATCACGGCGTGGGCGGACGAGGTTGATCCTACGATGGCGAAGTATTAGGCTGGGGCGGGGGGGCAGGGCAGGGCTGGTGTCTGCCCTCGCGCTATTGTGTAGCAACCGGTACTATGTTTATGCGCTACCTGCCCTCACCCCCCGCCCTCTCACCCCCCTCACCCCATGCCCCTCTCCCCTCGTGGGGAGAGGGGCATGGGGTGAGGGAGTGCACAAGGGATACACCTGCACCCCGGCTCTGAACATTTACGGATGGTCTGGCAGTGCCCTCTCGCGGCTCTTTCGTGTAGAATAGGGTATCATCTTTTATGAACGGAGCTTTTGCTAGATGTCACTAAAGCTGGGAATTGTTGGCTTGCCCAAGAGTGGCAAGACTACCCTCTTTAATGCTATTACGGGCAGCCACGCTGAAACCTCGACCTACTCCTCTGATGAGCAGCCGAATGTGGCTGTGGTCAAGGTGCCTGACTCCCGGCTTGGGGTGCTGGGGGAGATGTTTCACCCGCGCAAGGTGACGCCCGCTGATGTGCAGTTCACCGATGTGGCGGGGATGTCGGCTGCGGCTAGAGATAAGGACGCCAAAGAGCCTATCAGCAGGCAGACGCTGGGCTTTATCAGCACTGTGGACGCGCTGGTGCTGGTAGTGCGAGCCTTTGAGAACCCGGCTGTACCGCTGCCTGAGGCTACAGGCGGTGTTGACCCTGCTCGCGATGTGGATTCGATGATGCTTGAGATGGCCTTCTCGGATCTTGGGATAATCGAGCGGCGCATGGAGCGTATCAAGGGGGAGATACAGAAGATGAAGGGGGCGGAACGGGAGATACGCGAGCACGAAGAGGAGGTGCTGAGCCGAGTAGGTCCACTCCTTGAGGAGGGGACGCATATACGCGATATGGGCCTGAGTGAAGACGAAATGAAGGCGATCCGCAACTACGGTTTTCTGACGGCCAAGCCTGTGCTGATCGTGGCTAACCTGGGGGAGAAAAATCTTGACGAGGCGATGGAGATAGAAGCGCAGATTGGTGAGAGGTGGAGCAGCGAGGAGGCGAGTGTGATGGCGATTCCGGCACAGCTTGAGATGGAGATGGCTCAGCTAGCGCCGGAAGAGGCGGCAGAGTTTCGGGAGAGCATGGGGCTTGGCGCTTCGCGGCTGGGGGAAGTGGTAAGCAGGTCGTACGCGTTGCTGGGGCTAATCAGCTTTCTGACGGCGGGAGAGGACGAAGTTCGGGCGTGGACCATTCGCAAAGGCAGCGTTGCCCAGCGCGCCGCCGGTACGATACACACCGACCTTGAGCGCGGCTTTATACGGGCGGAGACGGTGCACTTCGACGATCTAATCGCTGCGGGGGGGATGGTGGAGGCGAAGAAGCGCGGGACGGTGCGTAGCGAAGGCAAGAGCTATGTTGTGAAGGACGGGGACATTATCAACGTGTTATTCACGCAGACGAAGACGGAAAAGCCGACGTAGGGCTCAAGGTTCAGGAAGTGTAGGAGCATCGGTCAGGGGCAGAGCTCGGAGGGCCATCTGGATAGACAAGGTTGCGGAGGGGTCTTTGAGGTCTACACCGAGGATTTCGGCGGCTCGGTCGAGGCGGTAAGCCAGGGTGTTTCGGTGGACGTAGATAGCGGCGGCAGTTTCGCGTAAGCGCCCGCCATGTTCCATGAAGGCCCGCAAGGTCGGCAGGAAAGGGGTTGTCGAACGGGCATCATGCCTTAGGATGGGGCCAAGGACTGCCTCAACGAAGTTTTCCAGATCGTTGTGGTGTTGGCTGTAAAGGAGGATCAGCAGAGTGTCGGCGCCCATGTGCGTGTAGCGTGTGGGTGTGCCGTTATATAGAAGGGAGGAGGCCGATGCAGCCAGCGTTGCTTCAGAGAGAGAGGTGGGCGTTTGGGCGAAGGGCTTCTCCCTCCCTATGCCACATGCGAGGCCGCTGCCGTCCAGGGTAGGTAGGAGGACGCATTCCGTGCCTGGGGGAAGTATGACAGCCAGACCTTCTTTATGCGGGCGGGCGATGGCGGCTGCGCCTGTTTTGCGACTCTCCTTTTGGATTCGCTCTGTTATCCTCTGAAAGATACTCTTGGGGGTCTCTGCCTCGTTGGGATTTGCAGCACCAGGCATAGGTATTAAGTAAGCTACGGCGTAGTGGGTAGTGGTGCTAAAGCCCTCTTTGCGGGCCAGGGATTGCAGATCGGCTGCGGAAGTGAGCCGCCCCGCCAGCAGATCGTCTGCCCAGCCTTGTGGGTCCTTGACAGGGAGGATTTCTCTCCGCGCCTGGTAGAGAGCGCACTCGCGCATTACAGCTTGCTCGATGTCCTGTAAGGCGGCACGGGCTTCAGTCTGCAAGAGGGGTAGCGCTGTTTGGGTCGCAGCGTCAACTGCCTGTTTATCTATTTCGCCGCGTACAGCGACAGCGGCGGCGTCACGCGATGCTAGTTGCCTGATTAGATCGGCGAGGGTGGTTGGCGGCTCTAGCCGGGCCAGATGTTCGGTGGCGACGAGAGCTAGCTCTCCACCTTGCAGGCGCGGGAGTGCGGGAGGGTAGGGGCGCAGAGATACCACCCAGCTAACGGGGTTGCGCAGATTGTCCTGGCCGGCGATCACCTCAGCGGGAAAGAGAGGTCCGCCGGGGGCTATGAGGTCAGCGATAGTAAGGGTGTGGTTCATGGGAGTGCTGAGTGCTCGTCACTCACTTCAGGAGGACTTGCTGGCCTTCTATCAGGGCTGATAGCACTTCTGTGTCGGTGGCGTTGCTCAGGCCGGTTTCTACTTCTACTTTGCGGGCGGTGCCATCGGGCTGGGGGAGGGTAACGTAGTCTCGGTTGCCGACCGTCTCGAAGGCGCGATTAGGGAGCAGGAGGACGTTGTCCTTGCGCTGGGCAGTGATGTCTACATTGGCCGCCATTCCCTCGCGGGGCTGCACATTTTGAGTTGGAGAGAAGCTGATGGTGGCTTCGTAGACGGTGCTGCCCTGTTTGAGGGTGGCGCCGGGGGCGAGCGACTCTATCTTGCCCTGCATCTTTACGCCCGGGTAGGAGTCGAGGGTGACTGTTACGGCCTGCCCCGCGCTCACGCGGCCCACGTCAATCTCGTCTACATCGGCTTTGATGCGCAGCGAATTGGTGTCGGCTACGGTGGCGACGGGCTGCAAGGCTCCTACGGATTCGCCTGTATCAAGGCTTATGGAGAGGAGGGTGCCGCTTAGTGGTGAGGTGAGCTGTGCGTCGGCTATCTGCGCGTTTGCGTTGTCAACGGAAATCTGGGAGAGGTTGATCTGCTGCTGAAGTATCGCCAGGTCAGCGTCTGTGGGGCCAGCGTTGACCTTATCGAGGGCTGCTTGCGCCGCGTCTACCTTTGATTGGGCCTGGGCTATCTCCTGAGGCGTGGCACCTTTCTTTACTTTGTCGAGGTTGGCTTTAGCCTGGTTTACGCTCTCCTGGGCCTGGCGCAGGTCGTCGGCGGAAGGGCCTGCTTTGAGCTTATCGAGGGCTGCCTGGGCCTGGTCCACGGCGGCCTGGGCAGCGGCGACATCGCCGGGTAGCCCGCCTGTTT
>JADMIH010000002.1 GCA_015478675.1 Chloroflexota bacterium
GAAGACGGTAGATCGGCACCAGCAGGCGTTGCGCAGGATGCTCATGGGCTTACGCTAACCTCAACCTCAGGCGCTCGATGTGGCAGTCTCCGTCCTTCGTCCTTCGCGCCGTTGAGGTACCGTCTCACCGTTTGCGCCTCGCCTGGACTTCTCGTTTCTTGTGCTCACGAAGCGGCCTCCAACTGGCTGATTCTCTCTCTTAATCGAGCTAGCTCACCCCTCCGTTGGAGGCCAACTGATTCACCTTGTGCTAAGTGGATATGTCCCCTGGTTACAAAGATGCTCCTTCTTCCTTGAAGAGACCAGGCCCGTCACCTTCCTTCATCGGCATGGACGGAGATTTCATCGATGCAACTGCACTACCGAGTAGCGGCTTAGGGAGACAGTATCCGGTGGCACATTAGAGTACAATGCAGGAGGGGAGTATGACTGCAGCGCATAACCTTCTTTCGGCTCGAATTCGTGGCAGATCGATGCCTGCTTACGCCAACTGTGGCGGGATCTAGAGGTACAGTTAGATGGACAGGCTGTCCGTTGAGTTGTCCACTTACTTGTCCAGTTAGCTGTCCACCTTTCAGGGCGTATCAGGATCAGGGTGTACCGATAGTTGTTGCAGGTTTTGCAGGTGCTGCTCTAGACGTGCCGGTAAAGATCCCGGCCGTTCGCCTCCTCTCCGTTCTCATGACTACTCCGACCCTCAGAGCCTCTCCCAGCGTCATCCAGGCGGGCGCGCCTGCGGCCATCACATCCAGCCAGCAGGGCTGCTCAATCAGTGCCCGTCTATCTCCCCTGCCGCTCCTGCCATGTGCACCATATACCCTGGCGAGGGTTTGCAGGCTGGTCATGAGGACGGAAGTCTCCTTACTACTATGGAAATAGTGAGTGCGCCAGATTTTGGCGAGAGCATCTATTTGGAGAGCCGTGCGGGTTACCACCAGCAGGCGCGGCCCGATGCCGAACGCGCCGGTCCAGGCCAGCTCGTTTGTACGGATCAGCCGGTTGTAGGCGGTGATCTTGTTGATCACATCTTTGGAATTATTGGCCCCGGTCTCCATCTCCAGCAGGAGCGCCCTGTAATAGGTCTCCTGGTGGTTCCTGGCGGCGAGTTTCTCGCTGACGGCCATAGCCGCGCCATATGGGGGGTCAGACAGAATCGCAGGCTCCCAACTCTCCGAAGCAGGATTCCATCGAGGGCTCGGTGAACGATCATCATGGCCAGGTCGTATGGCGTGCGGTGCTCCGTGTGCTGCGCCTACGCTGCCAACCGGGGGCTCCTGGGGATCCGGGGGAAGAGCCGCCTGCTCACCCATCTCGCGAATAGCCAGTATGAATGTGGCATCAGGCTGCAGAAGCACTCTATCTCTAACCTTTGCCCGCTCCTGACCGGACATAGAACCGGGATAACCCGGCGAGCCGAGGGCGCCTAAGGAATCAGCGGCCATCATCGAGTCGGCGGCCTCTCGCGCACCTCGCTGCGTAAGCAAGGAAGCACGCTCGTTGCGCAAGCCCAGGGAAAGGCGATATCGCCAGAGGTCTTCCGAGGGGGATACCAGGTTCAGCTCATGCGTAGCGCGAGAAGCCGCAAGCAGGTAGCTCCATACCTCACTGATGCCGAGATTATGTGCAAAGCGAGAAGTTATCAGCGCAACAGTCGAAGGGCGCCAGTTGCGTAGCTCATAATCATGGTGAGTGGACAGATGGTAAGCGCCGTTCCAATCGAGGATGTAGGCTGGGTTCCTGGGCGGCGGGCGATGGCCCACTGCACGCCGAATCTGAGCGGGATCGGCGCCTATATTGGCCAGGAAGCGCCTTCGAACCAGAGGCTGAAGCGTTTCGTATGCCGAGCGCGTGGTATTGAAGAAGGCTCTGGCTAGCTGCTCGGCGGTGACCACGCCAAGCTGCTCGACAAACTTCATGGCGGCAATCTCTCTATCTGTGAGCCCGTCGCTCAACAGGAGCGCAGCCGCCGGGCCGACGGCAACACTGGACCCCGGGCGCTGGCGTAGCAGATAGCCCCGGCGGTCCGTGATGTTGCTGACAAAACTGTCCACGTCAGCTTCAAAGTGACGGCGCCCTGATGGCGAAGGAGAGGAAGCATCGGAAGTCTGGGGAGCAAGAGCTGCCGGAAAATCGTCTCTTTCCTCCGCTCCTTCCACTCGGCTTGCCGCCGGTAGCTCCTGGGCCTGGGATGGGACCCTGGGCGGAGTGTGCACAGTAGGCATACCATGCATACCGTGCATAGGATGACCTGTACCCTCACCCTCCGTGTCGAAATCGCCGAATATGCCATTGTCATCTGCCATGGTAGGGCCTCTCTTTCTCCATTCATTCCCATTAGCCCCGTTAGTCCCGGCCTGGACCTGCCGGGCCGGATGCAAGTGCATCAGTGAGTAACATCGTACCCGGCACCGGACCACCTGTCTCTGCTCCGGCCGCTACCAGCGCCCTCCACAGGTTCAGGCGGTCCGCCTGCCCGACCCGCCACCTACGCCTCCCCAGCGTTTTGCAGAACTCTGCAACAAGTAGCGCGGCACGATCCGGGCAGTCACTGTCTATGACTACAGGGCGCTCGCTTCCTCCATACTCGCTCACACCTCTGGCTCCCGCCAGACCGGCATGGGTCGCCTCGACTGTCGCGGACACCTCGAACCCGTCTAATGTACCGGGTCTATTGATATATTCGCCGCGAGGTCCCTGAAGCCCGCGGTCCCTGCGATCTCTGCGGCCACACAAAAGCAGTGCGTTCCACCTCAGCGTTCGCGAATGGAGATAAGGGTCCTCAGGCATTTGAGCAGGAAACGGAACTACAGCTCGACAGCGCCAGTCTGAAGCAGCCAGCGCTTGGCCCAGAAGCAGCCAGGCAGAGGCCAGTAGATGCTGGTACGCGAGCACGCATGTCCCGCTGCTTGTCACGATAGAACTGAACTGCTCGAATACCCGCTTCAAATGTTTGTGTTGTAGAACCTTCCCTCGGATGGACTCCGCTGTATCCAGGATAGCACCGTCAGGGCTCATAGCCACCGTACCGTCGGCACCTTCTGCCCCCTTCGTTCCCCCAACACAGCTCGCACCTTCGGAATGCCGAGGGCCAGCGTCTTTCACCAGGTCACCAACCATTCCTCCGGCCCGTGCTCCAATCGGGCCGGCGCTCTCTCCATTCTGTCCATTCTGTCCACTTAGAAGCTCCGGATGTATTCTGTTTAGCCAGCCTGAGTCACACACCAGCAGATCCACGGATCCATGCGGTACCATATCGATATTGAACTCGTACCGTGCATTTCCGGCAGGCAACTGAGGCCATGGAGGCGTCCGCCTTCCTGAATGACTCATGAACTGCATAGCGCTGGCGGACCTGCCGCCTTGCTTGAGCATTTCGTCCGCCATGCCAGACAGGTCTAATACCGCAGTGCCCGTAGACCCCGTAGACCCCGTAGACCCCCTAGTGCCACCCGATCGATTCGCCGGTGGTACGTAGCTCTCGAGGAAACCCAACAATTCGCCGCGCCTCAACAGTGGGCCTGCAATCGGGGTGCGCCTAGGACGCCCAGGCGCACCCAAAGATCTCCTGTCTTTAGATGTGGCTGTGCTCTCGTCGCAGTGCGGATCGCTTAGCTCCCAGACAGGCAGGTCCGGCACCTCTCCGGTCACCGACGAGGTCATGAAAGCTGACCCCCTGAAATCGTTCATTTTCCGGCCTCCCAGCGATACTCTACACTCACCCATTTGCCCTGACCACCCAGGCCATTTCGCTATTCGTCGGGTGCCGTTTTGCCCTCGACCTGGGCATCGTGTACGTCTACAACTGTAAGCGTAGGCGCCAGGCTATACTGGCGGGTACCCTTTGGGTAGTGCGGCGGTACCCCCATCCCCTCTGTCTCCGCCTTCCCTGCAATCCCGGCAGACCTTGCTGCGCTACCGGCCGTGACTACGCCAGGCTCATCCGCTCCATCTGCTCCGTCGCGTAACGTCGCGAGTATCAGGGCTTCGACCTCAACGCAAGGTGTGCCCCAACGCAGTGACGACAGACGCTCAATGCGTTCTCGCTTATCCGGGATAATCTCCGGGTGGGCCAGGATACGTTCCCGTTCCATTTTGTCGAGCACGCGCCGCCTGGCCCGTCGGTATAGTTCCAGGTCACCGGCGCTCAGCAGGCTCAGCGCTTGCACAGCCGCGCTGTCCCCCTCCTCGGCGGGCCAGTATAGCTCCTTCGCCAGCTTCAGTATCCGGGCGCGTCGAGCTTCTTCCCCCTCTCCGGGTTCGCGGCGTACTAATGCCCGAACCTCTTCCGGTGCGTGCGCTGCTCGCAGTTTCTCCCGCGCCCTCTCTCGTTCCTCCCGCTCGTAACACTCACTCTGCTTGTCACTCTGCTTGCTGCTGCCGCTCCGCTGTCCGGGGTTCGCTGCCGGCAGTGGGGGAGGGAGAGGTCGCGCCGAATATACTCCCGTCTGGGTGTTGCCCACTATAGTGCGCTGGTAGGTGTGATAGGGCGGCAAGTTCTGGAAGTCCTCAGCTCTCAAACCCTCCAGGTAGCCTGCGAACAGTCGGGCGTCATCCGCCTGCAGCCCGAACAGCACCCAGGTCTGCACGTTCTTCAGGATCGCGCTCAATACCTCTCGCGGCAGTTGCTCGGTAAACTGGTGGGCGAGCATCAGCCCGAGGCGGTAGCCTCTGGCCATCGAGAGCATCCTCTCTACATCCGCTTTGGCCGTGTCCACGAAGTTCTGAAACTCGTCCACCACCAGCAGGTAGTCGCGTCGCTGCTCCTGCGGTATCGACTGCCTGCCGAAGGCACCGCCGAGAAAACCGTTCAGTATCAGCGCTCCCAGGAAGGGCTGGTCTTCTCCCAATCTGGGACTTACACGACCCACGAATATGGTGCCTCTATCCATAACGTCCTGGAAGTTGACCGTGCTATAGGGCTGCAGTATCACGTGCCGCACGTCGTTGTTCACGTACCTGTCCACCCGGGTGAGCACGTTCTGCATCGAGGTGCGCTGCTGCGAACTCATGGACGCCACCTGGTTCTGCCAGAAGTCCCTCACCAGCTGGTTGCGTATCTTAGCTACCAGTCCTGCCCTGTATTCGTTGCCTCCCTTGCCATCATCTTGCAACCAGCGCCACAGGTTGAGCATGGTGGGGACAGGCTCGGCTTCTAGCACCGCCAGTATGGTGTTGCGCAGAAAGCGCTGCATCAGCACCGCCTGGTCCCAGTTCGCCCCCATCATCTTCTTCATGAGGCCCATCGTCAGGGACTCGACCTGCTCCGCCCCAAGTTGGGCTGCTACGCGCCCGTCCAGCGGATTGATGCCGATAGATCGGCCGCCACGTCCTCCTTTCCCTCCTCCCCCACCAGGTGCCATCCGGCGGCTCTCCGGATCAAAAGCCAGTACCTCTCCTTCCAGCTCGGTCGGCACCAACCGGAGCACCTCCTCGTAGCTGTCGCCTTTGCCGTCGAGAATGCCTACACCTCCGCCCGACGCCATGTACTGCACGATCATGTTGTACAGGAACACGCTCTTGCCGGAGCCCATTGGCCCGAAGACGTAGGAGCCCCGTCTCAGGTCCTGCGGGGTAGTTCCCACTCCTCGCGCGCCACGAGGCAGCACGGTCCTCTGGACAATTGGGTACCCTTTCGCGTGCCCAGCCTCAGAGAGGTCCGGAGGCGGCAGGTCCTCGTCAGTAATACCCAGCACTATGCGCTCACCCCTCGCCATCTGAGCGGGTGTGACGCGGGCGTAGGCCGGTGGCGGAATCTGCTTGTATGTGCCCCACCGCAGCGTGGAGAGACCTTCAAGACCTTGATGTGGGAAGTGATATATGGCAGAGAGTTCAGCCATGTTGAGGATGCAGGGTCTACCCATCCTCATGAAGGGCAACATCCGGGGCAGGCACACCCCCTCTCTGGGCCATCGGCCCAACACGGGCGCCGCCCGCCTCGCGACCTGCATTGGGCTTTGCCCAGGATCCCGATGTCGGACCAGCGGGTTGGCTACATCACCGCGGGCGCCAGTGTTTCCAGCGGTGTCTGCATGGTCCGACATCGCCTTCAGTCTGGAGGACGTTGGGGATGGAGGATCCGGCAGCAGTTGAGGGGCACGTAGATCAGCATATGCCTTGCGTACCAGCCGTAGGCCCTGGCGTACGCCTGCGGTGGCGCGATCGTATTGGCTAAAGGTGCGCAACAGGGACGCCAGGCGGGCCTCGGCTCTGCTAGCTGGCGCTGCCCCTGCTGCCCCGATCATCCTCGCCGCCCTTTCCGCACTTTCCGTTGCAACCAACCTGATCAGCACGTCGTAACCGTACCGATCCGCCTTTTCCTCAAGCGCCAGCACGCGCGCTTCGTGCTGAGGGCCCAGCGCTTTCTTGCCGAATTGCATCTCAAGGTCACGCAGCCGTGCAAGTTCCTGGTTGACAACTTGCTGGGTTCGCCCTGCGGTCTCCGGCCGAGCCGCGGTCACTACCTGCATGCCGAGGAGCGGCACCACTTCATCTGAACCCAGCATGCCGATTACTGCGGCCAGAGGGTCGGAGCCTGCTCCTGGTGACCCCGGGCGATTACCGGCTCGGCTGCCGGTGAGCAGCCGCTCGTCGGAGGCTCCCGAGCTGATGGGATAACGGCTATCGGCCACCAAACCGAGTTCGTACCAGACCATCGACGCTCCTGAGGCCCCGGATACTCCGGGTACTCCGGGTACTCCCGGTACTTTGGGTACTCCCGCAAGTTCGGTCAAACTCCTTTCGAGCGGATCCTCCACCCACCGCACGCGGCAGCCAGGATAATGCGCCATAATCAGTTGGCGGACCTCCTCTATGAGGCGGCTGTCTTCGCTGCCGACCCTTCTTCCCTCTTGTCCCTTGCCCGGGCTGGTCATCCTCGGGCACCAGATGTAGAAACACACCTTCCCATCGGTGTGAGGGGTACTCCACATCTCCAGGCTAAGTGCCAGCCGTTCAGCTTCCACCTTCCCGGTGCCGCTACCAACTTTCACAGCGCGGTCGCTATTCACAGTACTGCTTGCGTTACCGCTTGTATTGCTACCATGACTGCCATGACTGCCATGACTGCCGCGGCTGCTACGCGATAGGTCGCTCAGGAAGGTCCACAGCTGCCCGAACATGTCTGCGGCTGCTCGCGCATCCGCCTTACTGCCGGTAGGCACGAGTACCTCCAGCACGCACCCTCCCTGCAGGCGCTCCTCACGCGCCTCCCACATCCAGTCGCGAGTATATCTGCGCCACACCCACAGGGCATAGCTTACATAGAGGGAGAGCGCGCCAGTCGATGCGTACAAGGCAACCTGCCCCCATCTCCCCAGTTCGTGTAGCCAGGTAAGGCCGCCCTGCCCTTCGAGGCCGGTTCGTGGAGGGGAAGCTGCATTGGCAGCGTTATGCAGGGCACCCCATGCAGCTTCCCAGGATGAGGGATGAAGAGCATGCCAGGCGAACAGGGCCCAGCCAGCGAGCCATATGCCCAGCAGCCAGGCTATCGGTCTGCTTCGCATGCTTCTCAGCAGCACATCGAGCCACATCCATGTCGTTTGCGGTGATGCCGTGTACTTGCTCGTGGTACTCATTCTTCTCATACTGCCACCTGCACTCTTTAGATGTATAGCCTTTGGTGCCCCCGCCTCCCCACCCCAACTCTACCGATTGTGGAGAGGATTGCGGAATGCCTTGGGAAATCAAGTTGACTTTTGGAACCGCGTTGTGAGCAGCGCAAAACCTGGCCGTTGCCGCCCGTATCAAATCAACCGTAGCCTAAAAGGCGTCACGCACTCGTCACAGCCTGAAAGTGATAGACCCGATCATTTGAAGCCGGAAGCCAATACCGCAACGCGGCGGGACAGTGGGCTAGGAAGTGAGGGTAGACCTCAAGATCGCGCTACAAGCCCCTAGAATGGCTTGAGAGGCCCATTCTGTGGTACTCCACTCCTAGGACACCACTTGGCCCCTCCAAACCGAGCAGGCGGAGTACGCTTACGGTTAGAGTCCGGTACTAGCGAAGCAGATTCTTGTGGGGAGATCCGGAGGGGGCCTATATTATTGGATCCGGGGTGGAGTGAAAGCAACCATGGCACTGGTGGCGTTTTTCATCGGCGATTGTATGCGCGGAGGATCAGCTAAGTCCGGCGAACCAATCGTGTCGAGTGGAATATGCAGGTTCACCCGTGTGCCCATTCCAGGGCCGGAGTCTATATGCAGGGTACCACCGATCAGAGCGGCACTCCCGTATATGTTTGCCAACCCATGATGGTGGACTGACCGCCAATAGCTAGGCGTGCGTGGCTCAAAGCCAATTCCATCGTCAACTACTGACAGCGTGACGGCATCGAGAGCTAGACCGTTACGATTCTGATCGCTTGTTGCAAAACTCAGCACCACTTCGATACCCGAAGGCCTGGCATGGTTGAGGGCGTTATGGACTGCCTGGTCCATAACCTCCTTGCAGACTGCCTTGATGTTGTCATCCAGGTCAGCAGGCTCAGTGCCGGTTACTTTGAATTTGACTTCGACACCGCGGTTCAGTTGTCCGAAACGTTCGGCATTGCGAGATAGGGTCCTGACGAGCGGCACATCAAGGTAAGCAGGATGGAGATCGGTACAGATGTCCCGCAGTCGTTGGTTCGTAGTGCGCACCAAACCCAGGATGTCCTCAACAAGATGCTTTCCAGCAACATCACCATTAGGAGCTTCCACGGAGAGAGGCGAGCTCAATGCGGAACCGTGCGAGCCATCGGTCCTCGAGCCGGAATCAGACGTATTTTCAGAAGCCTCGCCAAGCAGCAGGCCAAGCGCTGACTGGCACTCATCGAGCATACTCTGCAGTTCTCTGCGGGCACCTTCACCAATCGGGGCTGGCTCTTCTGCATAAGCAGGGTCGCTTAGCCTTTCGAGCGCGATTTGTGAGTCTTCCAGCCCGCCAAGTGCCTGTTGGAGTTCATCGCGTAATCTCATTAGCAATCGTAGAGCCACTCCTAGCTCTTGCACAACAGTATCGTGGATCTCTACTGATATACGACTACGCTCCAATTCCTGTGCTGCACTCACGTCGCGCGCCAAAGCGGCGCTGTATTCTCGCTCCTGATCAAGCTCCACAAGTTGCCGTTGCAGGGCTTCAAACATCAGTACGTTCTCAGCAGAAATGGAGGCGGTACGTGCCAGGGCGGCCAGGGCTGTCAACTCCTGACCTGAATAGGGCTCATCCGTTTCTTTCGCCCCGAGTGCCACCAGCCCGATCACGTAGTGTTGTTGGCTCGAAGTCAACGGAAGAAGCCACTCAACCCTGACGGTCTTCAAGATCTCAAGAATCCGGACATCGTCTGAGCTCAACTCTGGTGTTGCAGGCATAAGCAGCGTGGAGAGAGCAACAGGGCCGTGGGCCGACTGCAACATGCTTCGCAGTTCACTTTCCCGCGAGAATGGGGGAATGGCCCCGCGGACTACTGATACTGGCAGAATCAGTGAAGCAGAGTGCCCTTGTAAGGTAAGGGAGCCAGAAGGCTCTTCAGCCAGAAATACCAGTGAGCCTATGCTCTTAAGGCGAGCGGGGAACTGCTCAGTGAAGAAGTACACATACTCGTTAAGGTTGCGAAAGCGCCCCAGTTCATCTGTAGCCGAAGCGAGCAGATCGATGTAACCGACTCCCCTGAACAGGTGAGCCTCGGTCCACCGGCCCACATACTCGTAAAGACTTGCAACAACTACGACAAGAATCACCAGTCCGACCCAGACTGACAGAGTGGCCGGCCCGGTTAGCTGCTGATTCAAGGGCCATACGAATGCAGCGAATAGGACAAGACCCAGGCTGAGGATGCTACCGTAGATTACCTTGATTAGACTTGGCCTCCATAACACCCCGCCTATGAGGAGGTTGTGTCGCAGCATTGCATATGCGTATCCTACAGGCACACTGAGAGCCGTGAATACAGACAAACTCTTCAGTATCGCATCAGTCTCGGGATCCAGATTGAAAGCTATGGATGGGATCCACAGTATGGCATTCGAGAACAAGCCCAGGCTTGAGCAGAGGGTGATGAGCTTGACCTGGGTGCGAACCTTAGCATCGCGTGTCCTGGCAAAGGTGCGTACCAAAAGCACTAGACAGGCAAGCAGCGTAACGGCCAGGTAGATACCTATTATGAACTGCCAGGTGTCGGAAACGTAAAATGAGTAGTCCCAAATAGAGACCAGATTCAGCGGTAGAAGCAGCCCGGCAGCAACGTAGACGAGCGTTACTGCGCGGTTCCTCCATTGTCCCAATCTCGGCTGTGGGAAGAGAGTATGGAAGTGGAACAAGACCGCGGGAAAAAGGAGGTAAGTGGTGTAAGCTATTACTTCCGCCCAAACTTGATGATATGACCTGGGCACGTCAGTAATGAGAAAGAGAGCGGTCAGTTGCGTAGCCACGAAGAAGAGCCAAAGGCTCAGACCTCGACGCCGCGCTACCAGTGGAGCCGCACCAAGCACCGCAAACAGGATCCCGACTGCGGCTTCGACACCGAGGCTGAACTGTCGGGATATTGTACCGGGCAGAGCTTCTAATGTGACGAGGCGGCGCGCAGCTGCGTCTCCTTCGCGAGCAAACACCTCTACCTGGATAAGCTGGCCTACCCTTGCCTCACCGGAGAACTGCTTGAGGGCCTGGTAATCGTTGAAACTAATGTAGTCGCCCGGCTTCAGCCCTGCATCTGCCGCAAGCGTCCCTGGTCTTACAGACAGCAGTTCGCCTGTCCAGTTGAATGAAACTCCAAGTTCTTTGATTTGAAATATCCAGAATAAGACGTAGACGCCCAGCAACACGACAATAGTGATCGAGGCGTAGGCGAGTCGCAGTCCAACAGCTCTGGAAGTGCGGTTGCCTGCCAGAATTCTCATAGACCCTGCTTGTAACTGCTTCGCAACTGACATCTTCTTCAACGAGCGAAATGACGTGTACGCTTTACCCTCAACGCAAACTGGTGCCGCAGATTACACAGGTACGATCATCAGTGCGCGACTGGAAGAACCGGTGCTACTCGTAAGATCCATTCACGAACCCAACGCTCGGCCTCTACAGGTAAGTGCAATTCTTCCAAAGCCGCCAATGCCCGCTCTCTATGCGCTACCAGAGATGCGAGCCAGTAATACTCTGCACCTAGCTCCCTGGCAAGCGTTATCAATTCCCGCAAGGCGGAGGCTGCCTCCGAGCTCGCTGACCGAGCTCGGTCCAGCAAATCCTCGATTTGTATCCGTTGATCGTCATCGCAGACAGTGAGCGCGTAAAGGATTGGATGGCTGACCTGGCGGCCGCTCACAATGTCATCCTCCAGGTCATTGTAGTCATCACACAGCTGCTTGGCTATCTCACGCTCCAGGCCTATCGTCCGCCACTGAATTCTATGATGATCGGCTCGAGCTACAATAGCTGCCGCTTCGCATGCCGTAGCTGCAATAGCCCCTGCTTTACCGGTAATGAGTCGTTCATACTCCTCTAACGAAAGACGAGGAGTCTGCCCGGCAGTAAGATCCTGGTGCTGTGCCTCGCAAACTCGCACCATATTTTGGGCGATCAACTCACCAAGTTTGACCACGGTTTCGGCCTCGATCCCAAATTCCGGGCCATATTTGTGCAAGGCCTGCCAGGCTAACCCGATCAGTGCAATGCTCGCATTGCCTACTACCGCCGCCTTGCGCTGCCTATCTGACTGTGCATCAGGATGAGGTTGCGTGAATCGACTTCTTCCTGGCGAGGTAACGAAGTCGTTGGTCAAGTACGCCTGTTTCGCGCCATGGTCCGTGTTGAGGCTGGATGTATAGGCGTTCAGCAAGTCGTCATGACCATCTTGCGTGGCGTCCAACGCAGACGATGCTATCCCAAGTAACATTAGGCATGCTGAGACTGGAACTGATCTGGTCACAGGCTGTTCATATGCCCGGCAGCAGACAATAAGAAGTTCACGCACCCAGCCAAGCGGATTGGCAGCTGGGCGTTGGAATGCATTCTCGCCGCTCGGGCCGACCATTGCCTGCACTACTGGCCTGATATCTCCCGATAAGGCATCGGCAAGGTGCGTGACGATCTGGCCAACCTCTACCATCGAGACATTGCTCTTATCCACGGCAAACCTTTCCTGGAACAGCCCGTCTGATAAATGGAAGCGAACTTAGAATGAACAGTAACCCGTCAATGCAGGTTTGCTAACCATGCGCTGACGTGTTACTGTTCATGCAGGTCAATCGTCATCGCGGTGGCCCAGGCAGATGGTCGGAATAAGGTCTCTGATATCTGTTGAGGTCCTATCCCTAAGGCTGCGCAGAGCCTCGGCAGCAGCAGCGAACTCGATGGGCGAACTGGCATAGCTATCAGCACTAACCCCGCCTGTTTCCAGTGCGAGGCGAAATGCTGGATCAGTAAGTGCTCTTCTAATTAGCTCGGCTAGTTTCATAGCGATATGCGGCGTTGGGCCGCATCCTCCTTTCTCAAGATGTATATTGTGAATTCTTGTCTAACAGCAATATGCTCCATAGGCAATTCCTCCTTGTTCGTAGCACGATCTCAAAATGGCACCAGGCTACTCTGGTTGCTCAGGTGCTGGGCGTGGGCGCGAGCCGAGGAATGGAAGCGCCATAACCACACCTGCTAAAGCCACAAGTCCTCCTACCACGAACGTTCCCTGGATGCCAACCAGGTCGCCACCTATACCTGAAAGCGCAATCGAGGTCAGGTATGCCGCATTGAGCAGAGTATTGATGGAGGCATTACCTTTACCTTGGTGGCGCTGGGGTATTTCATGTAATGTTATGGCGGCACCAGAGGATTCAACGGCGCCAGCAGCTATACCCGCAAGGCACATCACCAGTAGCGCCCCTACGTAAAACGGTATCAAGCCCAGGCCTATCACTGCTATGGCACCGGCCACCGATGCTCCTAGCATTAGTTGACCTGGTGGCGCCTTCCGGAGGAAAACCGTGCCTACGGCTGTGGCACCTACTGCTAAACCAAATGCCTGTGCAGCCTCCAATATCCCGATCTCCAGCGGGCCTCCATTGAAGACCCGCTGCACATAAGGAACCGTCAGAACGAATACAGCTCCGACTCCGAGGAGACCAACGCCATATAAAAGAACGACTCCGCGAAGCGGCTTGCTGCGCCACATTATGCTCCAGCCTTCCCTCATGTCGTCCCATGTTCGAGGACGTTCGGCGCTCTGCCGTTCTGTATCGACAGCCCTGGCCCTGTTGCCCACTAACAGGAAGATCAACAGAGCAGAAACGACAAAGCTAAACGAATCAAGCAGGAAAGCTACTGTGACTCCCAGTCGTAAGTTTGAGCCAAAGGCTGAGATTAACAAGCCCGCTAACGCCGGGCCAATCACGTAACTCATTCCGTAAGTCGCTTGCCAGAGTGAAGCCGCCACAGAATACTCTTTCGGCTGTAATAGCGCACGACGTAAAGCGCCACTTGCCGGAAAGAAGAAACGAGATGCCATAGATATCACGAGGCTCACGCCAAGCACGATCCATAGATCATCCGCCGATTGAAACAGGAGATAGAGAGGTAACAGGGCTGCTCGTACCAGGTCGGTTGCCAGAAGCACCGGCCGGTAGCGCCAACGGTCCACCATCACGCCGGCCGGTATTGCGAAAAGTAAGGGTACGATCTGGACAGCACCAACAGCGCCCAGCGCAACGGTTGAATTGGTAACATCGTTCACCAGGATGAAGAGAGCTATCGTGCTGAAGGTGTCACCGACGTAAGATATGAAGGAAGCCAGCCATAATGCCCGCACTGCCGGTTGGCGAAGGACGCTTCCGAAACTGGCGGCGGGAGCATCGCCTGTCGTGGAGACCTTCGTTACCTGCGGGGCTATCGCAACATCAGGAGCCTGTGCCTGAGCAGAAGGTTTTGTCTCAACGAGAGAAGATGACTCGTCAAGACCATTAGCACGACTTTGAACAATGGCGTTTTGCTTTCGTTCCATGCTAACCTTATCTTTCTGCTTTGCGAAAACCGCCTGCTACGAGTCGCGGAGGACCATTCGATGGATAGCATCGTCAGGCCCATGGCTGGCAACGCCGCAACCCTACCACGTCAGCCGTAGTTGATGCGAACAGTATATCGCGGGCAGAGTCTCATAATTGTCACCTATGTTTCATCGACGGCAATGAGGCTCTTTGAGTGGTGATCTTTCAGTGTAAGATATCGGCGCTACCATTACGCCACCACTTCGTCACGGTGTTCGTAATAGAACTTTGTCAAAGCGGCACGAGTGTGCTGTTCTAAGCCCAGCTTAGCGTAAACCGTCGATAGGTAGGCTCGAACAGTCGACGAAGTATAATTCAGCCGTTTCGAGATTTCGCGTATATCAAGCTCCGGCTGCACCGCTAGCTTGAGGATCTGGATTTCCTTTGGAGTCAGCCGGTCTAGAGCCTTGCCGTAACGTGGGCTCCCGAACTTTCTAATCAGACGCAGAGGTACATACTTGTCGTCGGTGAGAAGAACTTGCGTGAAACCTATTGCTAGCTCCTTGTCTCCGGTGCCCTTCTCATCGATACCGTCTGGGCCATCAGGGTTTTCGGTCCATTCTTCGAAGTCGTCGCGATTGAGGAAGGCGGTATGGACGAATACCTTTACAGGTAGATGCTGGCGCCGGATCTCACTCAAGACGTCACGCCCGCTCAATGTGCCGGCAAGCGATAGATCCAGAACGAGCAGATCCGGGCGATGCTGTTCCACCAACTTAATGGCCTCATCGCCATCTGCTGTTTCCGCTACAACCTCACCGCCCAGCATCCCAATGAGTACGTTGCGTAGTCCCCCACGCATCTGTGGATGGTCATCACAGATGATTACTTTGCGGCCCTTGGTAGGAGGCGTATCATCTTCGGTATAAAGTAGCATCGTTTCCTCTCGCTTGACTCTCATAGCACGCTGCCTGCGCCGGAATATGACTATGAAAAAAGCAGCGCGTCATTTGGGCGGCTGCTTTCGGGAAGTACTCAAATCCCTTATGCGCAGTGCTGCAGGACGTAACGTTTTCTATAAGCCAGGTACGATAACTGGGTTGGTCAACCCGCGCATCCAGGATTTTAACATGGTTCCAAAGCGAGTGCAATGCTTATATCCGAACTGAGTCATGAAGCTGATCCTTGGCCGCACCTTACGGAATACCTAGCCGCGATGGGCGTAATAGAACGCGATCAACGCGGCGCGGTTGTGATTTTCCAGGCCTAGCTTATCGTATACGGTCGTCAGGTAGGAGCGCACTGTGGCCGAGGTATAGTTCAGCTGCTTCGCTATTGTGCGCGTATCGAGTTCCGGCCGGATCGCCAGCTTGAGAACCTGCAACTCCTTAGGCGTTAGACGATCTAGACCGCTGCCATCACCCGGGTTTCCGAACCTCTTGACGAGCCGCAGGGGTATGTACCTCTGATCTGTGAGCAGCACCTGTGTGAAGCCTATTGCCAGCTCCTTGTCTCCGGTGCCTTTCTCATCTATGCCATCTGGCCCATCGGGATCATCTATCCATTCCTCGAAATCGTCACGATTTAGATAAGCAGAGTGCACAAAGACCTTTGTTGGAAGGCGCCTGCGGCGGATCTCAGCCAAAACATCGCGGCCCTTCATCGCACCCGGTAAGGACAGGTCGAGAACCAGCATATCGGGGCGATGCAACTCCAGCAACGCAATCGCCTCCTCTCCCCTTGCTGCTTCCCCAACGACTTGGCACCCAAGCATGCCAACAAGCACATTGCGCACGCCTCCACGCATCTGGGGATGGTCGTCGCAGATTACCACCTTGCAACCCTTGGTAACTTCCGTTTCACTTTGCGTGTACACCAACATGCTTCGAGGGCCTTGCGTAAAGAACGTGGTCTTCCGAGGCCGGGTATCCCTCAGAAGACCATTCAGCTGTCACGTTGCTCTCTATTGTGTAACAGAATGCCGCCCGGTGAAAAGAGATAGATGCACCATAGCAGGCAGGATATTTGTACCGCTTGGCTAGACGATTGTACCGCCCTCGCCGGTACATTTGTCCCGGCAACGTATCCGCAGTCGTTGGGGACTTATGAGCAATTACCTCCACTAGATGCCTGCGAACCAGGGCGTCATGATACAGGGGATCAGGGCCCCTGCTGCCAAAACGCCAAGAGCCTGTTATGGGGCTGAGATTAGCACTTGAGCTAAGTTCGCGGGCAAAGGCGGAGAAGTGAAGACCCGCCGTCTTTCAGACTCACGTTCCCGGTCGCCAGCCAACCTGCGTAAGCGGGTCGCTGATGGGAAGCTGCGCTCCACTTATTGAGCGACCTGAAAATCGCTACCTCTACTAACTCACTGCCTCATCCGGCCAGCTTATGATCGGCAAGCACTTCATCGATCACGCGCCGGGATTCCTTTGCTTTCAACGGGTGGGTGTGCATGTGCTCAGCAAGTGTAATCAGCCCCTTCCACAGCGCCCAGCCACGACCTCGCGCCCAGGCTGCGCCATCTACCGGAACACCTGCGCGGAACCCTTCCCGGCTTTCGCCTGACAGGAGCGTCCACGCAATGGTCAGGTCGCACGCGGGATCACCTACGGCCGAACACCCGAAGTCGATAACGGCACTCAACCGGCCCCCCTTGACGAGCAGATTGCCTACAGCAACGTCCCCGTGGAGCCAGACGGGCGGGCCATGCCATGTTGCACTGAGACCTGCCTCCCACACGTCAGTCGCTGCATCTGCGTCAATGTGGCTTTCTAATGCTGCGATAGCTTGCCTGGTTTCAGCGTCCAGAACCGCCAGCGGCCCGCCGCGATAAAAGCTGTGTGGTCCGGCGGGCGGGCCTCCGGTTGGGTCGATGCGCTGCAGGGCGGTGAGGAACTCAGCCAGCGCCGTCGCAAATTGGCGCAGATCAGCGATCGTCTCAATAGTTGCGATCTCTCCGTCCAGCCACCGGTAAACAGACCAGCGCCAGGGATAACTCTCACCAGGAAGTCCCATGGCCAGCGGGGTAGGTATTGGCAGAGGCAGGAGCGGAGCAAGCCTGGGCAACCAGAGGTGTTCCTTCTCCACTTGTGCGACGTACCCCTGAGCGCTGGGAAGTCGCACGCTCATCTCTTTGCCGAGATGAAACGTCCTGTTGTCATGCCCGTCGAATTCGACTGGCTCGATGGGAAGGTGTGCCCACTGGGGAAATTGCGCGGCGACTAACCGGCGCACGAGGGCTACGTTGATGTCTACGTTTGTAGCAGGCTTATTATCACTCACACTAATTGGGCATGGCTCCTTCCGTTGAGCCTGTCCCTCTTCCATACCTCCATTCTACCAACTTTGCTGAGTGAAGTTCATATCAGGCTCTAGAGCAAGCCCTTTTCTACCGCGTACATCGCGGCCTGGGTGCGGTCTTGCACCTGGATCTTGCGATAGATTTCGGAAAGCTGGTTGCGAACCCGTGACTCGGATATCCCAACTCGTGTCGAAATCTCCTTGTTGCTCCGGCCCTGAGCGACTAATCGCAAGAGGATCACCTCGCGCTCAGTGAGCTTCTCTCCGGCTAACTCTGATTGCGTCAGCTCCTGCCCCTGTAACCTCTGCAACTCACTCAGCATGCGTGTTGCAAGTTCCCGTGTCATGACTGCCTGGCCTGCTGCAACCGTCTTAATTGTATCCAGAAGCTCATCCGGGTCAGCGTCTTTGTGTAGATAGCCCTTTGCCCCCATTCGCAGAGCTTCCACTGTCAGCTGCTCTTCTTGATACATCGTAAGCATAATGACTTTCACATCGGGCAATTCCTGCACAATCCGACCGGTCGCCTGCACGCCATTAAGACCTGGCAGTTGGATGTCCATCAGTACGACATCAGGACGTAGTTGGCGGGTCAGCTCGACAGCTGTCGCTCCATCGGCAGCTTCGCCGACAATCTGAATATCCTGGTCTCGACTCAGCGCAGTCTTGAGGCCCAGCCTGGTCAGTTGGTGGTCATCGACGAGTAACACACGGATGCTCATACCGGACTCCTGTTCTCCTCACGTTGGGTAACTGCTTTGCTGTCTGTGAAGCTCGATGGTTCCTGCGGTGCTGCGGCTCTTGGACGATAAGGAGCAGTGACCTTGACCACCGTGCCTCCGCGACGTGAGCTCGTTATCTTCAGTTTCCCATCTATTGAGGTTACGAGTTCGTGCATAGTAGCCAGGCCAAGGTGCCCATCTTGGACGCTACGCCGAAGTGTCATATCGGTATCAAACCCGACACCATCATCCCGAATTTCAAGCTCAACCGTGTCTTTCAAATGTTCGAGGCGTATCCAGGCATGTTGGCCGTTGCTATGCTTCTGTACGTTTCTTAGCGCCTCCTGTGCTATCCGGAACAACGCTATCTCGAGATTAGTATCCAGGCGACCCAATCTGTGGCTGCTTACTTCGACCTTGGGAGTGCCACCCCGTTGAGTAGCCAGTTGGTCTAGAGCTGCCGGTAGACCATAGAGGTCCAGTATCGCAGGATGTAATTCGGTTGAAAGCTCCCTTAATTCTCGGATGGCGCTATCGACAAGCGTGAGCAATTCCTCTGGAGCCTGCTCATTGTGTATGGCCAGGCGCAACGCCCCTAAGTCCTGCACCGGCCCTTCATGCAGCACCTGGGAGAGATGCTTACGCTCGCTCTCCCGGGTTGCGATCACCTGCTGAAGTAAATGCGCCTGGTCAGTATGTGCCTTTTGTAACTCGGTAATAAAACGTTCCACGACGGCCAGGTAGCCCAGTAAGACGGGCGTCAGGCTGAGAAGCATGAAGAAAGTCGCGCTGACGTTTTCGTACTGTACCTTCGCCACCGAGACGGTTGCGGGATGCGGCCATATCCCAATACCGGCAGTCGCGAATAACATTGCATAGTTCAAAATAAGCCAGCCCAGAGTGATGATCACACCTCGCCGACCCAGGCATAACCCGGCACCAAGAACGTAGATGAGCACCAGCATGGCGTGGGGGTTGATATTTGGCCCGTCCATGTACGTCGTAGCGAGCAGCGTTACAGAGATGCCTATTAGTGTGCAGGCTAACACGCATGCCTTGTAATATTTCTCGATCCATTTGCTCACGAGGAATGTAGCCAGGCAGGCCAAGGCGACCACGAACACCCTGGTTAATATGAGCCGCCAGTCGCCCCAATGCTCCAGCGTATATGGAACGCTGAACATGATACCGACCACACAGAATATGATCGCAGCTGCACGTACCACGTTGGGCGCGTAGAGCAGAACGCCGTTGGAGATCGTTACCGGCCCCTCCGGCTTCAACCAGCTGTAGGTAAGCTTCATCGTGCGCGCTAGTCTGCTCATAGCGACTCCTCATTGAATGAACCCTGTGCCAGAAATTATAATGCAGAAGGTACAGTTTGCATAAGGGGCAGTTATGGGTAATCACAAAACGATTCCTGGCATTTCGGAACCGCCGCTGATCGGAAGTCTGCTGCCTGCACTGACGAGCGACACAAGCTTCCGGCAGAAAATGCGTGAGGAGTACCCGGACATCAGCCGCTTCCGCGTTGGACCATACACATTTGTGACTGTAGCGGAGCCCGAGTTGTGTCAGGAAGTATTGACGCACACAGACGAATTCGACAAGACTCCTGCCGTCACTGCGGCGGCTCGCCCAGCATTCGGGTTCGGCATATTGCTGATAGAGAACCGGCCCCATCGCGCCCGCAGGCGCATGATCCAGCCCGCGTTCAATCACAGCCGCATCGTTACGTACGTCGATACTATCAGTAAGCACGCCATGGAGCGAGGGCAGATGTGGGCCGACGACCAGGTTATAGACATTGGCAACGAGATGACAAATCTCACGATGCGAGTCATCGGCAAGATCATGTTCGACCTTGATGATCTAGGCGATGAGGACGAACTGGGGCAGGCGATCACGACCGTCTTCGACTACATGAAGACAGCGTTCCTACTGCCGGTACCGTTATCTTGGCCCTTGCCTCATAACATCAAGATGCGGAAAGCGCTCACCATGCTGGACAGCACAATCTACAATACTATTGCTCGACGACGTGCTTCCAGCGAGAGCAAGGGTGATCTGATATCCCTGCTGCTGGCCGCCCGCGACGAAGATGGCCGCCAACTCACAGATGAGGAGATACGAGACGATGCGATGGCAATTCTGGTTGCCGGGCACGAAACTACAGCCTATTCTCTAGCCTTTGCCTTTTACCTGCTGACCAAACATCCTGCCGTTTACTCAAGGCTCCAGCATGAGGTGCGCAATGTGCTGCAAGGTCGCCCGCCTACGCTGGAGGATCTCGCTCATCTACCGTATACAGTGCAGGTGTTCAAGGAAACACTCAGGCTGTTCCCGGCAGCTCACACGTTACCTCGCCAGGCCACAGTAGACACAACAATTGGGAGCTACGAAGTACGAAAAGGCTGGTTCGTGGGAGTGGACATTTGGGGAATGCATCGTCGACCCGACTACTTCCCCAACCCGAAGCGCTTTGACCCCGATCGCTTTACCCCAGGGCGAGAAGCGCAAATCCCACGCAACACATACCTTCCGTTCGGCAGCGGCCCGCGGAACTGCATTGGACGTGGGCTGGCAATGCTTGAGGGACCGCTCGCTCTGGCGGCACTGACACAGCAGGTTCGCCTCGAGGCAGAACCTGCAACGCGCCTCAAGCTGAAGTTCTTGCTGACCATCCGCCCAAAGAAGCCTTTGATGATGCGAGTTCATCGTCTCGATGCTACAAGGTCCTCGTAGGGCGCTGGTCTGATGGAAGACGGACAGTGCCGCCTGCAACGCTCAGCACGCCGGCGTCTTCGAGGGCCCGCCAGGCAAGTGGGGTGTCCGCGGGCTACCAATCTTCCTCGCAGCTTCACCAGCCTCGCTACCGTCTTAGGACCAGGAGGATATCCGAGATGCCAGGAGTACCAAGCACTGAAATCACCGAGGTCGCTGAGGAGTTTGCCGAAGGGGTGTTGCGGCGCTCGCCCACGACAGCGACATCTTTAGGGGACCGACGCTTTGATGACCGTCTCCCCGACATCGGTCCCGAAGGTCGAGCTGAGGAGCGGGCGGCGCTCCTCGACCTGAGAGAGAAGCTGTCAAGGATCGACCGCTCCTCACTGGCAGGGGAAGATGCTATCACCCATCACATGCTGGAGTTGGCGGCCGACTACGGTCTGGCCTCCCTGGATCGCCAATTGTATCACCTGGCGGTGGACCAGGTAGGAGGGCCGCAGGTCAGTTTCGCCATGCTCCTCAACTGGCACACGATGGAGACCGAGCAGAATACCCGCGATCTGCTAGCGCGGTTCCGCGCCTTCCCCGGGTACATGGATCAGTACCTCGGCAACCTCCAAGAAGGAGCCTCACGGGAGAGAACCTCACCTCGCATCGCTGTAGAGCGGGTGATCGGTCAATTGACGGCGCTGCTGGCTACCTCGCCGGAAGCTTCCCCTTATGGTAGAACCGCACAGAAGGCGCTGGGCGATCTGTCCCATCAACTCCTCGCGGCCATACGTAACTCCATCTACCCGGCGTTTGAAAAGCTGCTGAACTATCTCGAAACCGAGTATATTCCGGTTGCCCGCGAGGAGCCTGGGCTGTGTTCCATACCAGAGGGGGAGGAGACTTACGCAGAACTGGTGCGGCAGGCGACGCAGAGCGACTTCACACCTGAGCAGATACACCAGATCGGCATAGAGGAGCTACAGGGCATCCACGAGGAGATGCGGGCTTTGGGCATGATGGGCGTGACGGGCGTCCGAGAATACTCGGAGAAGCTCAAGGCCGACCCGGCCAACCACTTCATGTCCAGAGAGGAGTTGCTCCAGGCAGCGCAAGAATTGTACGACCAGGCATACGCGGCGTTACCCGAGCTCTTCGGTCATCTCCCCGCCACCCCCTGCCGAGTGATACCTATCGAGGAGTACCGGGAGAAAGACAGCATGGCAGCCTTCTACTACCCGCCCAGCCAGGATGGCTCCCGCCCCGGCACCTACTATGTCAACACCTACCGTCCCGACACCCGCCCACGCTACAACCTCCCCGCCCTCACCCTACACGAGGCGGTGCCCGGCCACCACCTGCAGATAGCCATCCAGAATGAAGCCCAGGGCGTCCCTCGCTTCCGAAGGCACGAGCTCGGTACGGACGGCGCGCTTACAGCCTTTACAGAGGGGTGGGGGCTGTACAGTGAGCGGCTAGGCACGCCAATGGGGATGTACAGCACGGACCTGGAGCGCTTCGGCATGCTCTCGTACCAGGCATGGCGGGCCGCCCGGCTGGTAGTGGACTCTGGCATACATGCGTTGCGGTGGCCGCGAGAACGGGCTATACAGTTCATGCTGGACAACGTAGGCCTGCCAGAGAACGAGGTGGTGAACGAGGTAGACCGCTACATCGTCTGGCCGAGCCAGGCACTGGCCTACAAGATGGGGCAGCGGCACATAGAGGCATTGAGACGTCAAGCGGAAGAGAGACTTGAAGGGCAGTTCGACCTGAGAGCGTTCCACGACGAGCTTTTGCGCCATGGGGCTATTCCGCTAACGACAGCGACATTCGTCATCGAGAGATGGATCGAAGGCCAGCATGAGCACGATGGAAACGCGGAGACGGAGAACGCAGAAGGCTAGTTGAAGAGTTGCAACCGATTTCAGCTCCTCAGCAGTGCTATGCAGGGTCTGTTGCTACGCCGACAGTTACAGCGAGAGTTTGTAAGCTAGCCATAACGCTCTCGACGTTACCCGCTCTATCCGACATACGCACTCTTAGCAAATAGCCCGCGAGTACTGCTCTCACAAAACGGTCGGAATAGAGCTTGGAAATCACTCGGACTGGAACCAACCTCATCGCCTTTCCCATTGTCGCAACAACAGTCACATCTCCGACAAACAACCCCTCTTTCACAGCCTGCTTGGCACGTTTGTAGGTTATGTACATATGCTGCCAAGCTGTGAAAGAGTCGGCTATGACACGGCAGTCTTCTCGTACCTGTCGCCATTGGTCCTCTGTCGCTCGAGCGAGAGCCTCGCGACCTGCCCGAATTGACATCAATTCGCGTAGGGGCACTGGTTGGGCCCATTCTTCCGGTGCGCCTGCTGCACGAGCAAAGAGTTCGCCAATTGATGGATAGCGAAGCTCCTCGGGGACATCGTAATCGTATTCCTCCTGGTAGTCCCATTCAATGGGCGGCTCCTTTTCGGCCGCAACGTGCAGCAGCCAGGTTATCAGCGCATTGACGTAGTCCTTATCCTTGTCGTACACACGTTTGTATGCGAGCTCAAGTAAAGAATCCGAGGCAGGTGAACGTAACCCCAACTGATCGGCCAGAGGCTGATCTGAGTAGAGGACACCGCTCTCGTCCAGCGACTGGACTTCTTCTTGGGCGCCTTCGATGACTTTCAAGCAATAAGCTCGCATATTGATTGGGTATCCATCGAGCCATAACTGCCAAAGCCAGGCATCGAAGTCTCGCAGCCCTTCCTTTTTCATCTCAAGCAGCCGCCGCGCAATCGAGACGCATTCTGGATTGTAGAATGTAACCATTCTATGCCCGATGCGTATTTGCTCAAAGAGTGGTTCATTAGACCAAGCGAATACTTCTCGGTGCCATCGTTGGAGTTGCCAGCTTGAAATCCCTGTGCGCTGAAGCATCTCCTCCTCTGTGAGCCATTCACTCAATGGTCTTTCTGAAGATGATGCTTTATTAGTTTTCATGACCTTGTTCCCTTCTCTGGCTCTATGGCCACATTTCAGTTTCTGGCATAATTATAGCAAGCAGAGATCTGGGAATGTCCCAATCTCGCGCACGGGTTAGTGTGCTGATGTGAGTCGCGGAAGCGTTAGGATTGGGAGTAACTGCAGGTGAGTGCCAGGTCGTAGGAGGCAGTTCAGGCGCTCAGGTTCTGGACATTACGCCTTTGAGCGAGCCAGTTGCGCCCTAATAGCGTCGAGTTCCTTTTTGGTATTTTGCCAAATGCTATAGGCAGCTCTCTCAGCGCGCTGTAACTCCCACATTCGTCTGACAAGCGCCGCCGGCGGTGGTAGGCAAGTTGAAGCGGGTGCCACATTGAGATGAGCTTCAGCGGCACTGGACCTGAGCGTCCGTAAGGGAAGCTTGCCGAACTTCGCCAACAGGTTGAGATAGATCCTCAGGAACGTCGTGCCATGCGGTGCTTCGCCGCGAACTTTGTAGTAGCGATCGACGATGCCGTGCGCGCACTCATGTAAGACAGGCACTGGCTTTCGGGCAAATGTGGGCAGCTTGATCGTGTAGGGTCGCTCCCAGCACGCGCTGCGCCTGCCGCGACCGTCCTTGACCTCAGGAGGTTCAAGTCCGTAGCTGGCGAATACTTCTGTGATCAGCTTGCGGCACTCTTCCAGCGTAAGGTCTTTCTTGAGCATGGGCTGAATCTTCTTGTTTTCCCAGTCATATACCTTTTGCCGCTGATTATCACGGACTCCGTTAGCAGTAAGGGATGCCATTTGTGTTCTCCTCATGCCCGATTGCACACATTCACGCACCGGGGATGTTCAATCACGTTACAGCACGAAGACACTCTTCAGCACATCTTCGTCTGAGTCGGGGCTCAGGTCGGCGAGGCTGAGCACCTGGTCGGAAATCTGGTCTAAAAGGTTCCGACCTTGCTGAGTGCCCAGCAACACCGAATAACAGCGCATCCCACGTCGCTCACGGCACGACTGCCAGTCGCTTATGACCCCCTTGCTGAGCACGGTCAAGCCGTCAGAGATGCATACCACGTCAGCCAGTTCAAAGGGAGCTTGCTCGACGAGCTTGAGAGCCTCACGCATCCACGGTTCAAATTCGGTACCACCGCCGAAATAATGCTCGGCGCATGCCACCAGCAGGCGGTGATCCACTACGCTGCCACTCTTCCAGGGGAAGAAGAAGGTTTTGAGTTGAGCCCCATCGGAGAAGTGCAGCACCGCCATATCCCTGCGCTGCCTGCGAGCGATGGCCAGCAACGCCAGCGTGACCGCCTTGGCCCACATCTCTTTGCTGAAGGTTCCAAGCCTCTCGGACATGGAGCCGCTGGAGTCGATAGCAATGAGGATCGGCCCCTTCCCAACTGGATCGCGGCCCTGCAAATGATATTGCATGAGACGCTGTTCAGCGAAGCCGAGGTAAAAAAGGTCCTCAAGCTCCGGGTCCGATATTTTACAGAGTTCAGAAGCCAGCACGCGCCCAAGGTCAGCACCAGAGATGATATCGGTGTATTCATCAGGTCCGTGTTGGAGCTTGGTTTGCTGGACATCTAGAGCCAGCCGCACGAAGCGCCCGCACATCTCGGCGAGCTGGCGCAGCTTAGCCGATGACAGCACCTGCTGGGCAAGCGCAAGCCGCTCACGGGCATCCATCAGCCCGCCAGGACCTGCACCCATGCCGGCGCCACCAGATACGTCCCCGTATCCGCCTGTGAATGCTTTGAGCGTCGCGGCCAATTGATCGACCTGCTGCTCAGCCTGCAGTGCAGCCCCGCGCGCTGCGCGGCGAACTGCGTCCTGCCGCTCCTCTGCAGTTTGTGCCAATTCGGCCTCAATCTGCGCTGCCTGCTCCTGTAACTCCTCGGCTTCCTTTCGCATCCCCTGCGCTTGGCTGCGCAACTGCTCGCCTCGTCGGGTGTTCGTCGGGGCAACGAGATCGCTCAGGTCGGAAAGCACCTCGGCGCGCTCGAATAGCGAATCCGCGCGCTCTTGCAACTCCTGGGCTCGGTTGATGAGTTCCAAGTCGTTCGGGTCCACCGCAGTCACGATCCCCGGCACAAGACCTATCGTTGCCAGTGTAGAGGCGACCTCGTCAGCTACTGTCCCGGCTTCTCGGAGACGCTTCCACTCCACGGTCGACATCATCTGCTCAACCATCTCCCTGTTATAGATGTAGGCCGGCGACATATCGGCTGGATTGCACAGGTTGGGTAGGCGCTTGTAAACGGAGTTGAACACGTCGCGCATTAGCGCGGGGGCGGTAGCTAGATTGTCGTGCACCTTCTGTAGCGTTTCCGGTAGCCGGCTGTATGACTGAAATGCTTCGTTGTAGACCTGCACGTCATAGGCGTCATGAAGTACCGCCTGAGTGCCGTCCTCGATAGCCGAAGTGGGTAGCCAATTTATCACCGCAGAGCTAGGCTGCCCGGCCTTCACAGGCAGATCATCAACGGCATTAACCGCATCAGAGGATAGGTTCTTATGCGTCGCCTGTTTTCCTCTCCTAGGTTTGCTAGTCATAGAAGACACTGAAGACATTGCTAGGCCGGCAAAGGAACCCCCGCCAACCTGACTACCTCCTGGAACATGGATGTCACCTGCTCGTAGGCGCGGTCAATACGAACTGTGTTACGGCCTTGCGTCCGGGCGGCGTTCTGCAACTCGGCGAGCTTGGCGCGGTTGGACTTGAACTTGCCGAAGGCCTCTAATGCCGCTTGCATCTTCTCGGCGTCGTTCTTGCCGGCGTCATTCTGGACGTCCAGGAATGCCTTATGCACCGAGGCTGCCTGGTCGGCGAGTTCTTCTGCCCTGGCATTGAGGGGATTGGCAAGGTGGGCTACAACCCGGCCAATATCCTGTCGCTGCTCCGGGGTCTGCCAGAGTACATCTCTCAGTATCAGCAGGTCGTCCTCTTCAACGACATTACGACCTTCGAGAAGAGCATGAGCCCGCAGCAGGGCGAGTGACTGCACCCAGCGGCGGTCGGAAGCGATTATGCCTTTCGCTTTCAGGTCTTTGCGTAACTGCTCGATGGCACCCAGCATTGCGTCGGCGATAGTCACGCCAGCGGACGCGCTCTGCAATGCAAGCAACTCGTCGCGGGTCACTGCCACCCTTGCTGCCGCTGCCACCTGTGATCCGCCGAAGTGTGCAACCGGGGTAGCCGCGACAGTCGCCCGTAGGAGGCGGGAGAACCCTCCATCGCTGAGATAGGCAGTTTGCAGGCGCAGACTGAAGCGATCCCAGAGTGCCTGCAGATCCTCTCCCTGGGGCATCTCGTTGGAGGCCCCAAACAAGGAGATCAAGGGGACCGGCACGCGAGCGGAGCCGTTGTCAAAGGCTCTCTCGTTCATCAGCGTCAGCAGGCTGTTGAGGATCGCCGAACTCGCCTTGAAGGGTTCATCGAGAAATACAAGTTCAGCCTCAGGAGCTTTGCCGGCGGTGATACGACGGTATTCGTCGTTGCGAAGGCCTGTGACGGATATGGGGCCAAATATCTCGTCCGGGGTGGTGAAGCGGGTCATCAGCCAGATGAAGTAGCGGAGCCCGCCTGTCGGAGAGCTTATGCGCTGAGCAAGTAGTGCCACCAGTTGCGACTTTGCTGTGCCCGGCGGGCCAAGCAGTACCATGTGCTGACGCGCCAGGATGGCAATCAACGCCGCCCGCACAACCTCTTCACGTTCCAACAATTGCGCGCACAACTGCGTCTCCAGTGCCCGGTATCGCCGCAACGCATCAGACAGCTGCACACCAACCACCGATCCAATGTCCGCAGCATCTCCTTCACTGCCTCGGATCGCTGTTTCCCTGGGCCCTTCCGACTGTCTGCGCCCTCTTGCCATCCCGATGCTCCTTGATCTTTTGCTGTGGTGTCATCATACCACAGATGATACCATTTGTCAAGTATCAACCTGCTACGCGCAGCACTTGCAGGAATGCAGTTGCAAGGGACAGCAACCCTGGACTGACGTAGAACAAGCACCACAAGAGAGCTTTCCGCTAGGTCCGGAACTCTAGCCCCTAGCAGATCCGGATACAGCCCGAGAAAGTGCATGCAGTCGGTCAAGTTCTGCGCTGTTCACACGAAGACGCCCGTCTGCGTCCTCGATGAGCAGCTTGACGCCAACCAGCGCGCGAGCGGCCGATCGGATACGGTAGAGGGTCTTGCTACCGGTCGTCCCCTGCCCCTCGGCGATCTCCTCCGGGCTCAGCGAAGCGTCGAAGCACATACGCAGAAGGCGTGGTATATAGCGATCCGCCCCATCTGAGGTCGTGGCCTTTGCCACCTCGATCTTGGCGGCCACCGCGGGGATCGCCATGATTCTCCCGACCTCGTCTTCACCCTGGTCTCCAGGCTCATCCTTTGTCAGGGCCCTGATGTTGGCTCTACCGCTGCTCCGCTTCAGGCGAGAAGCGGGCGGCCTACCGGTCGATGTGCTCATACTAGATAAGCTGCCACGGGATTGGCCCTTTGCCGGACGGCCTCTGGCCAGGAGGTTGCGGACTTCCCCACTTTGGAAGACGTTCACTGTCAGCTCCAATCCCCACCGCTCGTAGACCAGCAGGCGCTTGCTGTAACGCTCGAATTCCGTGCGATCCATCAGCACGTGGTGTTCGCCAGCTACCTCGGCATCCTCGGCCTGGTGCGCCAGTCTGCCTGCTCGCTGACCTGCCTGCATGCGGGAACCGTACAGGAAGTCCACCTCTATCACCCGCCGTATTGAGGGGATGCTCAGCCCTTCGTCGGCAATTGACGAGACCACCACCATGTCGTGCGTCTCGATTGTCTCTCGCTGCCGCTTCGTCTTATGATGCACGAAGGGTACGCGCAGCACATCGGCGAGTTGCTGACCCACATCCAAGCGCTGCACGAACAGGAGGGTCCTACCATCCACGGGGCGGGCACACAACTCACTCGCAAGCTTCAACTTCTCGTTGAGGTCCCGAACCAGCCACACCGTCACCGTGGGCAGCTGTGCCGGCGCGACTGGCCAGTCACCGCCCAGAGGAACGCCGCAAAGAGCCGGAATGAGTTCTTCGTGCCCATCTTCTCGATAAGGCGTGGCGCTCAGTCCGAGGCGGGCAGCGCACTTCAGTGCGGCCGCCGCCTCGATAGCAAAGTCCGCGGGCAGGTGGTGCGACTCGTCGAAAGCCACCAAACTCCACTCCTGCGCGAAGTATTTGCGTGCACTGTGGTAAGTGGTGACGGTCACCTCTCCCGCTGCCTCAGGTTCGAGGAACAACTCAAGACGAGCCTTCCACTGTTCGACCAGCGTTCGGCGTGGGCATAACACGAGCTTCGGCCCTCGAAGATCAGCCATCGCCTGGAGCGCCACGTAACTCTTCCCCGTTTGCGGGTGAGCGAAGATCGAGATTGCACCCAGTTCCAGGAGTTGACGATATGCGTCGGCCTGGTAAGCGCGCAGCCGAAACGCCGGCTCCCCGGTGTCCTCTACCTTTGCAATCTTGCTGGGCCTTTTGAGGTCCTCCGGCACAGGCGCAGGAGCGAATGGCAGAAAACCCTCCTCGCGGATTATTCGTCTCAGCACCTCGAACCGCGACGCAGGGCGCAGGTAAAGCCGATTCCCCTCTCGCCTGGCGATGGTCTTGCGGCCACCCAACCTGTCGAAGACGTCAGCGGCATCCCCTTCGGTAACAGTGAGCATATCTCCCTCCAAGATGCCTCTGAACGACGGCTCCCCAAGCTCCAACTCAGCAGCCAGCCAGTCGGGCAGCGGTGAAATGAGATGCAGGAACCTGGATACCTCGAAAACATCGTAAGCGCCACTCTGCCTCAGGGGCCAACCAGCCCGCAATCCGAGGAAACGCGGCACGATCAGTTCGTATCGCCCAGCTCCAAGAGGACGCACGACATAAGGCTTTTGGAAGAATTGATCTAACGATTCCTGGTCAAATGCTGAGAGGGCGGCTGCTCGCTGTGCCTGAAGCATAGCTTCCTTCATTGCGCTCTGGGCCTGCTCGGCAGCGGTCACTAGTGTGTGCAGATCTCCCAGTGCCTGTTGAACTGTGCTGGCGGCTTGCTGCGCCACCTGACCGAAGACAGGGCTGTTACTCATGCTGTTCTCCTCTCCTTTACTCTACCCCGTACTCTCCGCGCTCTCACCCGAACCAAACTCTACTGATATCTTGGTGTTCAAAACTCCATTCGTCAATAGCCCTCAACCAGTTGTCAGCCTCATTATAAATCGATTGTTGATACTTGACAAATGGTATCAGATGTGTTATGATGTCAATGTAAAGCGACAGCAGTGAGCAGGAGGGCGGCGGTGCAATGCAAGTTATGCCAGTTGGAATACGGTGTAGTCAACGAGCAGGACCTGTGCGGTGGCTGTGCCCACGATATGGCCGAGGCTGAGCGAATATTGCGATCCTCGAAGGCCTCGTTTAATGCACGCCCCATAGACGCTGACAGCGATCTGGCTGATAGCCAGGACCAATTGGCGGACCCTGTATTGGTCTGTTCCAATCCGGATTTGCCCAGGGAAGTTCATGCATATGAATCCATATCGAAAGCTGCTGCCTAACCCTGTGCTGCTCTCCAGCCGCGAACTCGCTAATATGTTCAGCCGCGAAAGAGGAGAAGGAGATGGCTAACTACAACCCCATGATTCGCACCAGCTACTTCAAACCCAGAGACGTGCAGGCGTTCGACCTCTTCTGCAAGCGATACGAGCTTGTGAAGATTGAGGACAAACAGGATGGGGAGAAGCTCGTTGGCTTCTACGTGGACAATGGGGAAGGCATACCCACCTACATATGCAGCGCAGAGACGGGCGATTGCGAGGAGGTCGAGCCAGGGGCTTTCCTCGATGAACTGGCAGAGCAACTCGCCCCCGGCTGGGCGGTTGAGGTCCGGGAGATAGGCTTCGAGAAGATGCGCTATCTGGTAGGTGTGACCACAATCCTGCGTTGGGATGGCGAGACTCATACGCTGTGCCTCGATGAAGTAGAGGAACGGGCACGTAAGGAGTGGGGCCAGGAATTCAAGCTAACCGCCTGCGCCTACTGATGTACTCACTGAAAGGGGTACTGTACCAGATGATCCTGTCCAGCAGCTTCCGGCCAAAAGACCCTGCCAGCCTTGACGCCTTCCTGCGAAAGTTTGACCTGGAGAAGGTCGAGTCCGTCCAGGATGGGCAGGCGCTTGTCAGGTTCATGGCCTGTGACACCCGGCGGCGGTTGCCCGGACACATCTATAACCCAGACATGGCTGACTATGAGGTGGTGTCGGTGGAGGACTTCGCGCAGGAATTGGCCCCGCTTCTGGAAGTGGGTTCTGCTGTGGAAGTGCGCGACGTGGGATACGAGTATCTGGAACAGAACGTCTACGGTCGGGTAATCATCGTGCGCTGGGACGGCAAGATGAAGGAACTGGACCTGGACGATGCCGAGGAGCAGGCCAAACAGGAGTGGGGCGGCCTTGACTGTATGAGTCTTCCTTAGACTGGTGTAACCAGCGCAAGAGAGGGGGTTATCGCTATGCCAACATACATCTTTGTCACTCACGAAGGCTTCACCTATTCTCCCGATCCAAACGCTATCTCACCCGATGTCGTCAACATGCAGGTGCTTGGCACAGCCTTTGGCGACAGCCAGGAGCAGGCATTCGAGAACTTTGCCGCAGATAACCCCGATCTGCTGGGGAGTGCCTTCGATGAGGTGCAGTGTATCGAGTTGAAGTACGACAGCTATGATGAGCAGGCAAAGTGGTTCTACCTGAGTGATGTTCGTAAAGGGCCAGATCATGTGGAGGATGCCGAGGACGCAGATAATTGTGCTCATAGGATTGGACAGGCTGAAGACGCTTTTGCGTAAAGCTGACAGTCCGATCGGCCTTCCAGCAGTCGAACGGTAGGAAGATGAACGACATGCATCTATTGCTGACCGATGCACCACACGAGGCTCAGGCTCATGCGGCTATCGTGGTGACGGGAGGTACCATCACCAGCTTGTGGTCGCGCCCCTCCTATGGTGAGGCTCTGGACACCTTGCGTCGCTGGTACGCTGTCCGTCGCACCATGTATGCCATCGATGAGGTCGGGTTTGGAGGCAACGTCACTGAAGAGGAGCACAGCCCCGATCCGGCGACCGCTACTGTTGAGGAGATCGCTGGCTGGTACTCCGATGGCGACAGCGACTACTACGTGTTGATCACCGCCATAGATCAAATCGACCCTCTAGACAGGTGCCTCCGGGAAGAGATACCCGCTTTCGCGCAGGAATATCAGGGAGAGGCGCGCCTGGCCGTGCTGGGTGCTATGGCCCACCTGAACGAAATGAAGCCTGGGACGAACAATGTTCCAGGCACCGGTAGATGATTGTCCAACACAGATGCATGGAGCTTCCTAATGCATAATCACGAAAGGTATTGTGAAAAGGGATGAACAAGTTTGGTAGAATAGGGCATGAAGCCACCCTTGTTTGTGCGGACACTGACAGACGAAGAACAGCAGACACTGCTCGCTGGCCTGCGCTCCCTGAAGTCCGACGCCTTTACGCTGCGGCGATGCCAAATACTACTCGCCTCCTCAAGAGGCCAGCTCCCTTCCGAGATAGCAGCCAACCTGGGTTGCGCCACCCAGACTGTGCGCAATGCCATCAACGATTTCCACACAGAAGGGTTGGATTGCCTCAAACCTGGCTCATCACGTCCCAAGACAGTACAACCCATCTTCGACCCAGCCAAAGCCGAACAGTTACGAGCTATCTTGCACCAAAGTCCTCGCACTTTCGACAAACCTACTTCAGTATGGACGCTCAGTTTAGCTGCCGAGGTATGCTTGGAGCAGGGAGTAACCGAGCGATTGGTCAGCATCGAGCGGATACGAGTAGCTTTGAAGCGACTAGGTGTAGGCTGGAAGCGAGCCAAACACTGGATTACTTCCCCAGACCCCGAATACGAGCGCAAAAAAACTAGGACGGCAAAATGAGCTTGAGTAGGTGCATTTCTTGCTGAGAGGGTCACATTATCCTGATTGCGGAGTAAATCGAATGGCAAGAAAGCAACATCGACCGGCAGCTACGTCGGAAATGACACTCAAGCCCCTGCACCACCATTGCTCGGTGTGCGGCAACAGTTCGTGGGTAGCTTACCACAACAGGCGCACCATCTCCACATTGGAGGGTGTTCGTCGCTTGACGCTGGTAATCCGCCGGTGCCAAAACCCGCAGTGCCCCCTCTACCACCGACCTTACCGCCCAGAAGAAGAAGGTGTACTTGCCTTGCCAGGAGGTGAGTTCGGCCTGGATGTCATAGCGATGGTGGGTGCTCTACGCTATGGGCAGCATCGCTCGGTGCCTGAGATCCACAGAGAGCTACTCGCACGTGGTGTCGAGATTTCAGAGCGAAGTGTGACCAATTTGCTTGAGCGTTATGAGGAACTGGTGGCTTTACGATTAGCAGACCACTCCCACCTACAAGCACGGCTAAGTGAGCAAGGATACGTCATCCTGGCAATAGATGGGCTGCAACCGGACATGGGACATGAGGTGCTGTGGGTGCTGCGTGACTGCGTATCGGGAGAGGTATTGCTGGCCCGCAGCCTGTTGAGTGCAGCCGAAGAAGAGTTGGTCGAACTGTTGCAAGAGGTCGCTCACACCCTCCAAACCTTGCAAGTGCTGCATAAGCGGGATAAACGCGACCCCCAAAACCCTGACGCTGAGGCCAAACCGAAATCAATACAAATACGCGGTGTGATCTCTGATGGGCAGCGCTCGATCAGAAACGCAGTGCGCACAGCTCTACCTGGCGTACCACACCAGTTGTGCCAGTTCCACTATCTACGAGAAGCAGCAAAGCCTGTGTACGAAGCTGATCGCCATGCCAAGAAGGAACTAAAGATGCATGTACGTGGGGTGCGACCCATAGAGAGGCTAGTTGAAAGTCAGGGCGGACCGCAAGGCCAGCAAGCCCAAGTCGTACAGGGCTACTGCCTGGCTGTCAGAAGCGCCCTTACGGATGATGGCCGACCTCCACTTAGCGCTCCTGGGCTCAAGTTGTATGAGCGCCTCAGGGCAATTCGTGATTCCATCGAGAGAGTTGGCACAGCCGCGGAAAAAGGGGGCGCACCCTCCCTAAAGCACTAACTCGTCTGCACAGGCTGCTTGCTTATGGGCTGAGCAAGACCGAGCAGAGTTGGCCGCAGATATGTATCGGCTATGGTTGGGTATATCAAGCTCAGCACTTGCTCACAAACAAAGAAGGCTTGTGTGTGGAAGAGTTACGCCGTGCTTACCGTCAACTGCTGGCTCAGATGTTGGCTCATCGGCGAGATCAAGAAGCGACTGGGACTGGAGCATCAGGTTGGCTGAATGGCGCGGTTACCCAGTTCATGAAGGTAACCAGGAGCTACTGGAAGGGGTTGTTTCGGTGTTACGAGCATGCGAGTGTGGGTCTACCACGCACCAACAACGAGTTGGAGCAGTTCTTCGGTTCGGTACGCTACCGAGAGCGGAGAGCAAGTGGCAGAAAGGGGGCTTCTCCCGCCATCGTGGTACGAGGCAATGTGAGAGTGATAGCTGCGGTGGCTACTCCCGTAGAGGGTTTGCGGGCGGATGACATTTGTCCCATAGATACTACACAGTGGATGGTACTGCGTAGGTCCCTTGAGCGAAGGCAGGAGGGTCGCCGTGCTCAGTTACGATTCCGCAGGGATACAACGGTTTACCTTGCCAAGCTCGAAGATGACCTACTCAAGCTCATTTTGCCGTCCTAGAAAAAAAGCGGCGCGACCTGTTGATTGAGCGAGCCACCAAGCGTGCTCAAGAAGGTTGGGTGGTCGGCTACGGTGACGAAGTATGGTGGAGCAGGTTGGCGCAGCCTCGAATGCACGCTTGGTGTGATGAAGGGCAGCCCTTGCGCTTGCAGGAGTTTGGGGTTGATAAAGAAGACCCGGATCCAAAGGCGTTGTGTTGCTATGGGTTGTTGCGTGCTGACACAAATAGGGTATGGTTGCGCTTTGTTGATGGACGACCAGTCAGCCATGTGACCACAGCCTACTTGGAATGGGTGTGTGAGCGCCTGGATGCCGAAGGCAAGCGAGTGTTGGTGCTCATATGGGACAACGCCACTTGGCACATCAGTCGTGAAGTAATGAGTTGGATAAGCCAACACAACCATTTGGTGCTTGCTGGCTGGCGAGAAGGCGCAGAGGGCAAGAGTGGTGTTCAGATAATCCCCTGCTTTTTGCCAATCAAAAGTCCCTGGCTCAACCCGATTGAGCCGCGCTGGGTGCATGGCAAGCGAGCAGTGGCCGAGCCTGCCAGCAAGCTGACCGCACAGCAGTTGGCTGACCGTGTTTGTGACTATTTTGGTTCTGTCCACCATGAGCATCTCAAACAATACCTTTCGTGATTATGCACTAATGAACAACACAGCGCCTTCAGAACTGCAACACGATTCGATCAGCGATGGGCCCCTGAATTCGTTTAGGGCGATAGAAATCGAGGCGACCATCCACGCTCTCGAGCAGCGGGCCACGCAGCTTGAAGAGGCACGCTACGAGGCTCTGCGCGAGGTGAGAGGTGCCACACGGCGCGTTACCGAGTTGAGTCTGCAAGCGATGGAAGCCCGAATGCGGCTGTGCGCGCTCATCGAGTGCGAGCCATTACAGAAGGACGCGCGCATCGGCAAGCGCGACCGTCCGGCCATCTTGCAACTGGCGCACATGTATTTCGATGAGCCCGGCAAGTACCGCCTGGTGATGTGTGCTCGCTATGATGGGGCGTGCACGACATCAGAACAAGTAGGCGAGCCTGAATGGTGCTCGAAGGTGGTGTATGACACCATGCGGCCCGAAGGCAAGGGCTCACTTGCGCTTGCAGATGCTGTACGTGCAGCGTACAGGGCAGCAGAAACACGGGGCTACAGATTGGTCTGGACGACAGCCGAAATACCTGGTGACCATAAGCCGGGATCAATTACGTCCCCCGGCCAATATAGCTGTGCGACTGAAGTGCTCTGCCATGAGCAAGAAGTCTGAAGAGGACGCGCAAGCAGGTCTGCTACCTGGCGGAACCCCGCCCAAATCGGAAGGTGATCTGCAGGCACGCTTTCCTTCTCGTCGCCTAACGATGTCACATGAGTGCAGACACGCTGCCACAGAGACGAAGGCAAAGGCGTAATCAGGGCCCATCTACTGATGGTCCGTCAGGCAAGTGTACCTGCGAGACCGAGGATGAACCGGTCGGATAGGAAGGGCGTATCGCCAGCTCTACCGATCCAACCTTTACAGGTTCTACCAATTTGTCCATGCCACGCAAGTATCACAAACCCAGCATTTGCTGGTCTGATGTAGCAACAAGAGCAGAACCCCGGACAGTTCCTACATGTCGGCATGACATGACAGCAAGCCAATTGACCAGAATCAAGCGCGAGATCGGCGCGATTCCCGGCAGCGGAGCGTTTCGCCTGGGCCGGTGACAATTATGTGACCTTGTGCCCGCTACACTACGAACAACCCTGATGCACTGCGGGTTAGAGATGCGAACATCTGGTACATAGGAAAATCGGAGAGTGCAGAAAGGATGAAGCCATGGAGATGATGACAGACTCGGCTAATGGCCCAGCTACAGGAATTATAGACATGCGCGAGGTATGGAGCTCGACCCTGGCAGCTCTGAAGGAGCAGGTGCCGGAACCTAGCTTCCGGACCTGGCTGGAGGGCACACGGCTGAACGAGATCAAAGGGAGTCGAGCCGGGGTACCTACGGCAGTGATTGCCGTCCCCTCAACCTTCGCCGCCGAATGGCTGCAGCGTCGCTACAGCAGGTCAATCGCTGAGGCATTGAAGATGCGCCTGGGCCGCTCCGTCGGCGTTGCATTCACGGTGGAGGCCCCGCCGGCGCGCCGCACAAGCCGAGCAATACACGCGCTCGATGGCATCCCCTATGTCCCATATGTCACTCACGACAGCCAGGCTGAAGAGCACCTTATGCCGATGGCAGTTGGACAATCGGGACCACTCCCCCTGAGCGCCGGGCGCGCCCCGTCGAACAGGGCTGGCACATACCCAGCCCATTCTACGCCAAATCCAAACGAGCGTGCCAAGGATGATCGAATCGAGCACTCTGAAGTGCGGGCACTACACTCGGAGCAAATACTAACAGGACCAATCCGAACACCAGGAGGTGCCAGCCTGCATGCCAACTCAGTTCCCACCCCGGTGCTCAATCCGCGATATACCTTCGACCGCTTCCTGGTAGGCAGAGGCAACCAGCTTGCAGCGTCGGTCGCGCGCCGCGTAGCCGAGGAGCCGGGCGCAGCATACAACCCTCTCTTCATCTACGGCTACCGCGGCGTTGGCAAGACCCACCTCCTGCAGGCCACAGGCAACGACGCCCACGCTCGCATGAGGTCGCGTGTGGTGTGCTTATCAGCTATGCTATTCGACAATCCTACAGCCGCTTCCAGGCTTGCCACTCCGGACGCGCCCAGGAGCATAGACTTGCTGCTGGTTGATGACCTGCACCTCATAGCGGGCGCAAGCGGGCGCGCCGCTCAGAGATCGCTGGCGATGCTGGTGGAAGCGATGCTCGCAGCAGGAAAGGGTGTAGTCGTGACGGCCCCACAACCACCGGACTCTATGCTGGCATTACACGAGACTCTGCACTTCCGGCTCAGAGGAGGCATGGTGGTGGCGCTGGAGATGCCGGATGCTGAACTGCGCCTGAGGGCGGCAGGCCAGTTGGTTGAGCAGGCTGGTGCACCGGTGGGTCCGGGCGTCGTGGAGTTGCTGGCTTCCACCAGAAAGAGCATGGCGGAGCTATACGCCACCTGGGAACGTGTGATGGCCAGATGCGGTCAGAGCGATCAGACAGGGACCCAGGAACAAACAAGATCGGTAAGCCCGCAGGATGTGCAGGCGGTGCTTGCTGAAATCGATTCCGAAGCCACGTTCAGACCACATTTGAGGCCGGATGGGATTATCGACCAGGTCGCATCCTACTTCGATCTGGAGATAAACGAACTGTGTGATGCCTCGCGGGAGCGGCGAGTTATGGTCCCGAGGCAGATCGCAATGTATCTGATTCGCGAGCAGACTGATCGGCCCTACCAGTGGATAGCGCATCGCTTCGGCCGTCAGGACCACACTACGGCCATGCATTCATGTGCCAGGATAGAGGGCTTGTTGGAAACCGACCCGGAAGTCAAGCAGTCGGTGCTCGAACTGCGCCAAATGATATTCGGGGAGCATCAGCGCTCTGATGCAATTCGGTTGGCCGGCTAGGCACGCAGGCAGAGTTCGTTGTCACACTATTGGTTTTCGTGAAGGAAGTACAGAAGTATGCCAGCACATGGAATCAAGCACGAGGACGCGATTAGTTTCCCTTCCCTTCTCACTTCTGCCGCTGACTTGAGAGAGATTATTTCAACGTCGCCGTCAGTCGCGAACCTGCTGCCCCGCCTGATGCGCACCATGGCGGACGAGATAGAGAGGGCATCCTGTGCCCATTCGGCTTCTCCAGCACGTCCGATCGCCGATCCGCCTCAGCCCCTGGCTCCGGTAGACCTCCGGTCCCTTGCGCGTGAGGTCGCATCCGGCCTTTCAGTGACACTGAGCGACCACCTGGTCAGAAGCCTTGAGTCCGTGGCTTGTGGCATACGAGACATGCCTGGTATGCCTGTTATGCCCGACGGATCGGTACAGCTGGCAGCTGCCCGGCCTGAGCAGGGATCCACACCTGAGCATCCCAGCTCAAAGGGCGATAAGCCGCCAGTCAGGGGGCGCTTACGCCTTAAGCTGCTCGGCTCACCGGAGATCACCCTCGACGGGGCAAGGCTGAAAGCCCTGGAGCGATGTACTCGCGCCTCACTGATCATCTATATACTGGCGCTGCACCCCCGAGGTTTGAGTAGTGAGCGCCTTGCTGCCTATATTGCCTCAGACTCGGGGTACACAGATACGTTCGATTCGGGCGCCAACATGGGGTTGGGTGCCGTGCGTACTTTCGTCTGGCGTCTGCGCAAGTTAGCAGGATGGTCAGATATAGTCGTTTCCCCTGAAGAGCAAGGGGGTTACCAGAGCAGGTACAGATTACCAGACGACACGACATGCGACCTGTGGGAGTTCGAGGCCAAACTGGACGAGGCGGGGCGCCTGGCCGTACGAGCCAACATTGAGCCGGATGCTGCCCATCACGCGGCTGCTCTACGGCAGGACGCTATCCTGCTTTACCAGGGAGAATTCTGCAAAGGAATAGGCACTGGAGCCATATCGGATGCTGCCGAGTATTTGCGTCAAAGGTACTTGCAGGCGGTGCTGCTACAGGCCAGTTACTGGAAGGACAAAGCCACGGCATTACGGCGAGCGCGCGAGGGCAGTGGCTGTGCAGTTCGAGCATCGGTGCAGGAGGAGAGCGCCTGGCTCGAAGCCTTGAGCAACTATAGATTGGCTACTCAGGTTGAGCCATATGATGAGGCGGCGTATGCGGGAGCCATGCTGTGCCAGGCGCATCTGGGGCAGCGCAAAGGCATAAAGAAAACGCTGGCCCGTTGCTCGCGGGTACTCAACACCGAGCTAGATGTGAACCCTCGGCCGACTACGATCCGAACTGCCCGGGAATGCCTTCAAATCGCTTCGGGGGTAAGCCCTATCCCATACACTGCCTGATAAGCGGCTACTTGCCGTACACAGGATATCCGTGAGGATCCGTCATATTCATCCGCAGCCATTCTGCCCACCCACCAGCCAGCACCCGCACATCCGGATATTCCATCTTCTTCAACAGGAGTGCTGCACGGGCACTCATTTGCTCTGTCGGTCACGCGCAATACAGCACGATGAGAGCGTCAGAGCGCGAGGGAGCCACCACCGACGTAATACGTGCTTCCAGTTCGGCCTCGGGAATGGATAGCGCCCCGCGTATGTGGCCCTCCGAGTAGAGTGCCTGGGAGCGGACATCGATCAAATACAGGTTGCCCTCGCTCCCCTGCTGCCCAGGGCCACGGGTAGCCATCTGAAGAGTGCCAAACCCAGCCGCTCTGTCGTACATCAGCTTGAAATCGCTGATTTTTATCCGCGGCACGGATGCGACACTGGCATCATCCCCATTGGATATCTCGCTATACACGTGATAGCCCCAGGCGGCTAAGAGGACGAGCAAAGCACCGGCCATAATGCTTACCAATCGCTTCCGGTCTGTGGTAACTACCATCTCAGGGAAGGACCTCCTCTGTTGCTTCTGTTACCGATGGAGCGGCAGGAGAAGGAATAGCTGGCGAAGCGGGCACAACCAACGAGGACGTGGGCGACCACGAGGCCCGCAGCTCATTAGCTATGCTGCTATCTACGTGTGCGGTAAAGATGACTTTCCTCGCACCGGGAGCTCCTGTCACGAGCAGAGCATCACCCTCTTCTATACGCCTCAGCACCCCCAATAGACGATCTGCGTTTAGCGTCCGGCTCATGAGGTCGGGGTGGGAAACGTCGCGACGAGTGGGAGGAACCCGCGTATCCACCCCTGCTGCCTTCTCGACCACCTTGTGCATCCCATCGCGCAGTATGCTCAACTCCTGGTCCACCAGATGGAGGGTGACATCGGGCGCGTCCATGTCCGCCACCGGAGCGGGCCCGATGATCAGGTTGCCAAACGTCTCGCAGGCCCTGGCACGGTACGCACGCAGGTGGCGTAGCGCGCTGACCGTGGCTGCGACAGCAATACCTGACCCCTCATGTCCCAGCTCCTGCAAATTCGATGGATCCGAAAGGGGGCTGCCGGAGCCAAACCACGCCCCCGCTCCATGCAGCACGAGCAGCACCGGGTCGGGCTCGCCGTAGCCGGTATAGCCATTTGGAGTTGCCTCCATGGCCGATATGCCCTGAGCCTTTCTTTGTTGCGAAACGGCCCACAATGACCAGAGCAGATAAAGACCATAGCGCTTCCGCGCCAGGTCATCTTCGCTGTAGGGGGGCATTGCCGTCCGGTATGCTCCGCTCAGGTTTACTCTCAGCATCCTGGCAGCGCCTACAGCACCTCCGTGCAGCAGGTCACCCAGCGAGACATGTGGGCGACTCAGCATGCGCACCAGGGGGGAGTGGCCCACTACGCGCTTGAGCTGGCCGCGCAAGGCCGCACCATATAAGTAGAGATCATGCGGGTCTAGGCGCTCGACCTCCGCAGCCCGCTCCAGAGCTTCTTTGGCCGCCTGGAGCGCGCGCTCGCCCGCAGTGCCGGCCCTCTGCATGATACCGACCCACTCCGGATCGCTCCATGCTGCACGCTCGCGCCGCAGCAGGTTGAGCAGCGTTTCAGATTGCTCGAGTACCAGCATGAGCGCAGGCAGATCGGGACACGAAGGTAAAGATGACAACGAGGGTGAGAAAGAGGGTGACGAGGGTGCCATCCGAGATGCAGAGCCTCGAGAGCCGGTCATCGCTGCAAGTTCTCCATCGTGAGGAGATGACGAGATACCACGGGAAGCCAGAATCAACCTTGCACGATGATGTCGCAGCAAGAGTACGGTGAGCCAGGCTTCCATTATCGCAATGCCCGGCCCGTTATCTTCTCCGTTATCTTCTATACGGACCGCATCGATGCCCACGATCCCTGCGTCCATGCCGGTCACATTCACTGCCTGCAGGAAACGCATCTGAGCCGCTAGCCCGATCTGTAGAGCAAGCGATGCCGCTTCCGCTTCTCCTTGCAGTGGAGGGAGCCAGGGCGAAGCCGCTACGTACAGCATGTTTGGATGCACACTTCCGGCCGGGTTGTCCATGTCTATTTGGGCCACCCATTTTGCCGCCAGGGCAGGGTCGCTGACGCGAAGCATGTTTGGAGAGAGGGGATCGGCGCCGGCTGCGCTGGCGGCCCTACCAGCACCGGCATAACCGGCAGGAACGATGGAAGTCACCCCTGCTCTGTGACCTTTCAGATCGCCCGACATGATCTGAGATCCCTTACGAGCCGACGAGGGTGGCTCATCCGGAGGAGGGCCACCGTCCACCGCAACAACGGTTACTCCCATATCGAGTGCCTGTGAAACCAACGCTCCCGCGACATCCCTGCGCCATGCATCGCTGCCACCGGCCACCAGTAGATGCTCGCCGAGCATAGGGTGCAATCGCAAGCGACTATGACCCCTTGGGCAGTAATCATTGCCGATACGTAAGTCATCTGCGGCGGAGCGGGCAGGGAAGCCGCTAGCGGAACTGGCAGCATAGCCAGCAGCCGAAACAGTCGAGGCTGGCGGAGTGCTCTGTGCCTTACGAAGTGCGGGCACCCCTACAGCTCGCCCATCGCAGGTGGCGCTACCGAGTACCAGGATCTGAGAAGGAAGAGGCGGTAGCACATAAGAAGGTGGTAAGGGCACCTCGCCGGCCTCTATGGAGTCGAGCGATGTGTAGGATCCGGTTGTGGCCGGGAAGAATAAGTCGCCGGTGCCAACCACGGTGCCGGCGACATCGGTCGTAGCGATAGGCACACTTCCATTGGCTTCCGTAACCAGTAACGGCACAGCCGGTGGCGGCATTCGCCTCTGCCTTGCGCGACCGGCGTTTATGTCTCCGGGCCACCAGTCCCACAGCGGATAATTCGCTGCCAGCGCGTTTACAAGGCGCCCTGGTAGGCCTGCATACACCGGTTCGCGGTATATGATGCCATTTCTCTCGCGAAGTCCTGGGTTAAGCTGTGTGCCGCTATCGATACCTTCCGGTTGAGGATTCTGCGAAGGCTGCGACGACAGAGAGGGCAGAGGCCACCGCCATGTCAATCCCCATAACAACGGCTTCAGGAATGGCAGTGGTGATTTCTGTGATAGCTCCTGGGGTGATTGCCGTGCTCTACGACCCGGCCTTAGAGATGTGAGCGATGGCCGCCGTATGGAGAGCTGCCTCATATCACACTGGGCCACTAAGACAGCCGACCAGCCATGTGCCCAAAGCTTCAACCGTACCTCAACTTCTCTTATACCGGTCGAATTGTCTGAGCCTCCAAGCCCTGCCGCCAACGCCGCTGCCAGTTCGCCCAGGTGGATGCCACAGGCGAGCGGATCAGCCAGACTCCCCCTACCTGCCGACGCTGCATCCCACCTCCAGGCACGTACAGCCCAGCCGGGGATCGTAGGCTTGAGTGGGCCCGGCACGGCACACTTCATTGCCCACACGCCGGGCAATAGACCTGAAAGCATGCCCTCCAGGGCTTTCCGGGCCGAGACAGGCGCCACGAGAAACAAGGAAATCTTAGCGGAGACCATGTCTGAATTCTCAGACTCAGACTGCGTTGCAACCTGCCCACCTTTAGCAGGAGCTTGAGCTGCCACGGCTGCGGGTGCGCCCATAACTCCCATGTCAGCACCTGAGGGGGGTTTCCCGGGTTCGAAGCGCCATATCAGGTCCACATGGCCTGCGTTGCGAGCGACGGCATTGAGCATACGGGTTACGGCGCCGCTGTCCGGCTGCTGATCGGCGTGATAGAGCACTCTGTATGCTACCATCTCCCCTCTTGCGGTGGTCCATAACCGGACACCTACCCAGGTGAGCAGTCCGATGCTTCCAAGGATAGCCGCCATACCTGGAATTGATGCTTGTAGAGGCACGACCCCGGCTCCCGCCAGAATAACCAGCATAACTCCAAACGCCAGACAACATAAGGCACATAGCGCGACTCGCACACAGGTTGATCGTTCCAACGACGCTTCACACCCCTCTCTTCAAAGCCGGGACACCCTTCCGGCAGAGCTTCAATCCTGACCGCATGGCACCCTAAGAAGGATCAGCATACTTCTCGTTCCACCAGGCCGCGTTCTCAACGTCTGAGTCGGCGACGACCTCCGGTGCCTCAGGCGCGGCCACGCCCCACCGCGAGGAGGCCCCCGGCGACGCGACTTCATCCGGGGCAGTTATGTCGTCCGTGCCGTGAATGGCGTGTCCAGCAGGTACGCGCCCGTTGCCATCGGGGAAGTGGCTCTCACCACCTGTCTTACCGGAATAGCCCTGCTGGCGCAGACGGGCTTGAAGTTCGTCGCGTTTCGCGCACAGAAAATCGTGCCAGCGCCCGTTACGCGTCTGCGCAGCTATCTGCATTTGTACGAGAGCCACATCCCGCTCTGAGGATCGTTTGTTGTGACTTCGGCGTATCGGCATTACTCTGCCTCCTTTCTTGCTCTCCTGGCTGCCCCCTGCTACCGACTGCGTGCCCTTTTCCCCGTGAGCACAGGGCGGATCCCGACTAACTTCCGGAGAAGAGAGCCATCTCTGCCCGGCTGGAATGCATGTGCATGTGGAAAATGTCATCTCCCAGCAGCGTGACGCACTCGCCGCGCTGGCTGGTGCCCATCAAGAAAGCATGGTACTCGGTCAGTTTGGGGTAGAGATCACGCGCAATCTTGGTGGCTGTGGCCGTCTGGCGATAAAGAGTGATGAGCGGAGTGTTCTCAATGATGGCGCGACCGGTGAACGTTTCTGAGAAGGTGAAGAGGTTCTGCTCCGCCATCCAGATCGCAGCTCGATAGGTGCGCGCGGTCTTCACCAGGAGCATCGCCTGCTCGGCAAGCATTGGCTCCTGCGCCATGTACCGAAACTCGTCTATGAAGACTATCATCGGCTGCTCGCGGTGGCGATTGCGGATGCGTCGCTGCACCGCCGCCAGCACCTGCGAGTAGAGGAGAGGACGGAAGGTGTCGTTCACCTGCGAGAAATCGTAAGCCACTCCAGGCGATGTCAGGAGGAGGTTGAGGCTCGTGCCCTCTCTGGGGTTGAACACCTCCCCGTACACGCCATCTACGTACAGCCCGGCGATCTCGTCCGCCAGGGCACGTCCGTAGTCACCCTTGAGCCTGAGCCGAGAGCACAACTGCTCCAGGCGCGGCGTCTCATCGGGCCTGATCGTCTGGGGGTCAATACCCGTATAGAGGTCGCGCAGAGCGGAGCCGAGGGCCGCAAGTTCTGCATTCGTGAATACCCGCCGTCCGGCAACCATTCCGCTGCCTTGCCCCTGGCCCGGCTGCCCTGTGAGCGCCTGCCAGCCGCCTCCCTGCGAGGCAGAAGCTGCAGCGCCTCCGGCTCCCGCAGCCGAAGAAAGCAACACGGCCAGAGCACGCTGCACATGTGTTACCTGGTCCGTGAGGGTAGTCTCCACCACGTCCAGCACGTTGAGAGAGGTGTGTGCAAAGTCCACGCGGTTGTGCGACCCGCCTTCGCCCATCGCCTGCATTAGCCGCCTCGAATGACCCATCGGCTCCAGCACTACAACCTGCGTGCCCCGAAGGGCCTCCCTGTAAAGGAGGAGGTTTGCACCGTAGGTCTTGCCTGAGCCGGTTTCGCCCACGATCACGTGATGGTAGGCTGAGGCTCCTGAAGCGCCGGAGTTGCCAAATATCCCGGATGCGCCGCCTTCCCCGTGGATACCTCCCCTGCGTGGCCCATCTATTCCACTGCCGCCCACTCCTGCGCCTGCCACACCGCCCACACTACCGGCGCCACTCTGCCGGGTCCACCCATCGTAGAACACAGGGTAGCCTCCATCGGCGTCTATGCCCCACAGGATGCCGCGCGTGTCGTTGCGGCGGCGCAGGCCGAAGGGCACCAGCACCGACGCTCCTTCCGATACGGCTGTGCGCTGGGTCAGCTTCAGGTTGATGCGGCCCGTGGGCACGGGTGTGAAGAGCTTGAGAGCCTCAAGCTGGTTGCCACTCTCAACGCGGAACCGCAGCTTGCTCGCCAGCACCCGCTCGGCAAGCAGCACGTTCTCGTGTAAGATGCTACGCGTCCTGCCTTTGATCAGAATGGCCACCACCACGCGGTGCAAACGCTGCCCGGCGTCTACCGCTTTCATAGCATAGTCGCAGTCCACCCAGGCCGCCTCTGATCTGGTATCGCGGCCCATACGCCCGGTCGTGTTGAGTTGAGCCTCAAGGGCGTTATACGCGTTCATGAGGGTTATGTGCGCGCGGTCGGGAGGGTAAGTATAGATGTCCACGGCCAGGCCGACCGGGAACTGCAGTTGCAGCAGATCGTGTATCGTGTACAGGTCCCAGGCCCCTCTGAGGTCCCAGCTCGTCAGCACGCACATGAACGGCTCGCCAGGGGTGAGCGGTGCCAGGTGGTCGCGCTCCTCAATGTACTGTCCCCTGAAGAACGGCTCCGTAGTGTCCACAGCAACTACCCGCGTCATGAACGCGCCGCTGGCAAGACCCTGTACGGTGTTGTCAGGTATCTCAGGCGGCAGCCAGGCCTGGAGGTAATATTTGATGCCATGCAGGTCGGTGGACGCGCGCAGTTCCTCCATGAACCGCCGGTACTGCTTCAGACCCTCTCTACGCCACTCCTCGGCTGTGGAAAGCACCATCTCGTGCGCCGAGTCGACGGCCCCTTGCAGCGAATATGGCTCGGAGAGGGCAAGGATGCGCATGGGCAGGTCGATGGCAGAGAAGAACTCCGCGAAGCGGAACTGCACCGCAGCCAGCTCGTCTCCCTGGAACATGCCCAGGTGGAAAGGTTTTACCTCGAATATGGAGACGCCTTCTGTGATGTCGTACCTGGAGGCGCTACGGTCTTGCCTCTTCTCCTTGCCGCGCTGCCCGCTACCCATGCGGATCGCCGCCGTAGAAGAAGGAGAAACGGCATCATCAGTGCCGTCAGATGCCGGTCGTGGGGAGTCCTTGCTCCTCCCGGGAACTATGTTTCGGATGCCCTTAGCCATGTGTCAGCTCACAGGTTCCAATCACCGTAATCTGAGTCGAGCCGGTCGTCCCCTACAGGAGGCTGATGCAAGTGGCCGTTGCTCGACGCCGATCTCGGCTTGATAGAAGCATCAGTACCAACACCATGTGCCTGAGAGGGTTGAGCGCCAGGAACGGACGCCCACGCCCTCTCTTCCGCAGGTGGTACGAACAGGCCGTCGAAAAGGTCGGCGGACGAGCCGGAGCCGGACCCTCTATGTACCAGCACCGGCACTGGCTTGCCGTCTCGGGTCGCCACCAGCATGAAAGGCTCATGCTTGACCGCGCGTGCCCTGTAGTAGAAAGCGGCGTCTATCGTGAAGTCACCCAACCCTATTTTCAGGTAGCGCCGCAGGATGAAGGTGGCGTAGGAGAGTGCCCATCTGTAGATCGGGTGGCCTTTGACCTTCCAGGTTGTCATCACGCCCAGCAGAACGCCGAAGAGAATACCGAGCAGCTTGAGAGGGGGCGCCACCATCTCTATCAGCGAATTGCCGATGAAGGCCCCTAAGAAGCCTCCGCCCAGATTGGCATAGGTGAATATCCAGAAACCCTTCTGGTCGGCCTGTCCCAGGAACTCCTCCAGTTGACGAACCCCCATGTCTCACTACTCCTGTTGGCTTATGTTTGATGGTAGATGCCGCATCGGGCTTCTCGCCGCCAGAATCCGTGGCGCATTCGGCCCTCGCGTGTGCTACGCGCAGCCGCTGCCAGTACCCGTGGCGCCCAGAGTGGTGAGGATGAAGGTGGCTATCAGGGGCAGTATGGCTATGACGATGAGGCCGACGATTACACTCCGGATGGCTCCCTGGAACTGGTTGGAAAACTCGGGGGCGAGACCTCTCAGTATGAGGGCAAACCCTATGGCAATTGCTGCCGCGATTACGAGTATGCTGGTCCAGCCCTTTATCGCGTCGAGCATATTGCAGATCGCCTGCTCAGGTCCTACTTGTAGGAGGACACCCGCCAGCCAGGTACTTCCGAGGTGCAACGCCCTGCCGGGCAACCACCCTCCTGAAGCATCTCCCAACTGGAAAACTAGCGCCGGTATGAAAAATAGGTGCATGACTACCCTCCTTTGCGGACCCGTTTTGAATTAGATTGAGGCCGCCCAAAGGGATGGCAAGGGCTCAACCGGCCCCTTTTCCTTCCCAGGTCGATCTCGCTTCGTAGATCCGCCACAGCCAGAGTATAACGATGCAGGCGTCACGCACGCGTCACACTTCAGAGATCGCGCGTTCGTTATCCCATCACTTCCGTAGCACATTGCAAGACATTGACCTGAGCAGCACCAGATAGTTGTAAAGGTCTATATGAAGCGGTCAAACATGTCCTGGTGACCATGGCACAGGGCTCCTGACGGTTTGCGGGCATATAATCTCCAGCCATCAGGTCCAAGACTGCCCACGAATTGATAGTGGGCGTTTATGTAATGGAACACCTCGCTCATCTGGGGAGGCATGTCATAGACGAGCATCGGTGCCCACTGTTCGCGAGCGGTCACATCTATGGGCGGGGTGATTCTGTCGCTGGACGAAGCATCGATGATCAGCGCAGGCTGGCTACTCTCGATATCGCGCAGGAACTCCATCACCAGTGATTCATCTCCGTAACCACTCGTATAAAGCGGGTACTGGTATGCGAAACGACTGGGCGAGCGCCTCCCGGCAGCGAAGTTAAGGCCAGGCTCGTCACCCCAGAGCAGCACCTTGTCGCCTGCCGATGTGTGGTCGGCTATATAACGGGCCGCCTGAGCGCGCGTCACTGCGGTCGAAGTGAGCATCCCGATGCGATTTGACACTATGAGCGAAGGTACACCCACCAGAACAGGTAGGAAAAGACACAGACAGCCTGCTCGTATCCAGGGCGCTCGCGCATTGACGGCTTCCATCAGAGTACGAGCAAACACCGCACACAAGATCCCAAACGCAGGCAGCCAGGCCGTGTAGTAATAGCCATAGCTGCGACCCGGGATCGCCACCAGCAGAAGCTCAATCGGCAGGTCAATCAACACCAGCAAAGCGAGTAGCTTGTAGGCAGCATTGCTACTACTGCTACTACTGCTACTGCTGCTACTGCTGCTACTGCTGCTACTGCTGCCGTTGCAACCGTCAGCAGGAGAGCCCCGACCAATTACCTTCTCGTGGCGATAAGAATTGAGGGCTTGTCGGCAGATACCGATCCATGAAATCAGGGCGAGGGCAGGTGTGCCGGAGAGAGCAGGCAGGCCACCCAGTCCGGAGAGGATTGAGAGGAGCCGATCTCCAGCAGGGGCCGCAGAGTAGACGATTCCGTAGCGGAAGACAGCATCGAATGCCTGCTCCAACGCACCGTTCGCATAGAAGTAGGCTGTGACAGGGATAAGCACCAGCAGGATGCCGGCGCATATGGACCCAAGATCGCCCAGTATATCATTGCGACGAGCACGCGATCCTGATGACATACGCGTGAAGATGAGAACTGCAACAATCGTTAGTTGCGTGCCGACGAGAGTTGGCTTCAACAGGAAACAGGTCGCTGCCGACACACCGATGAAAACTCTTTTGATTGTTCCCGGCCATGCGCTACGCTGTGGCTTAGCCGACTGCTCAACCTGGCAGAACAGATAGAGCGATCCAAATTGCAGGGGCAGGGCATACTCTTCAGGATAGTTATCCCAGATCAGGAGCAGTCCAAGCGTGCCCAGCCAGGCTACCGAACCGAACAGGGCAGGCGCCACGCCAAGAGCCTTTCTCATCAGCGCGAACCCCAGTAATAGGGCCGAGCAGACAAACAGCGTCTGGATAGCCCATACGCCCCAGAGGGTGCGCCCCCCGAGGGCAAGGCCCAGAGCATCCAGGTAATAGATAGCGGGTGGCTTGTGGTCCCATACGTCGCGATAGGGTAACTTCCCATCGAGCACGAGAGAAGCCACGTAAAGGAAGACGCCAGAGTCTCTACCGGGTACGCTCCTGAACGAAGGCGCTACCGACAGCATAATGGTTATGCCCATAGCCACCAACACCCCGCCGGGCAACCAGCGGGCAAAAGGGTGGAGAGTGGCGGTGCCTCTGCGGAGAGGACTCACGTGAGACCCTTAGTAAGTAGTTAGGGCTGAGGTACGGGATGCGTAGGTGGTGCCCCTGGCAACTGGTTGATGTCGAGTGATGGGGTTGCCACACCAACTTCTGGGCCAGCGCCATAACCGGAGAGAGTATAGTCTTCGGTGCCGCGAATGAGCCAGCGTTTCGCGCCTTGCTCATCTCCGAGCAGAACCAGGGTAAGGCCGGGCCTGTTCTGAATGAAGACCTCAATCTGCTGGCGATCGATCTGCACAGGTTTCTCCAGCCGAAAGTGTCGTACTGCTCCTCCGGACATCCGTACTAGAGCCTCCTTTTCGCCATCCTGTGCCTGGCCGAGTCCCTGGAACAACTGCATGTTAGCGCCGAGCGCGGGTATTCCAAAGCTCCAGTTGATCACAGTGCCTCCGATCCAGGAGGCAGTGCCTTCGGTTTTCTGGTAACTCCATCGCCCGGCCTGCATAGCCGATGGGTAGACTCGGAAAGGCACCCCATCCAACTCCAGGGTCTCCGGATACACGGGAGGGAGCTTCTGCTTGTAGTCTGAGCCCACAACGATGCCCGACGCGGCCCAGACGGCAGTAGCCTGCGCCATAGCAGTCTGCGTCGCCTCGGCTGCCAGTGTTTCAGTCAGGGCAGCTGCGGCCATGGCGGTGGCCGTCGCGGATGTTCCCGATGCAGCAGAAACCCCGCTAGTACCTCGATTGCTGCCCATCATTGAAAAGAAGGCAAACAGCACGGCAACGGCTATGAGCGCGCCGCCAGCCGCGAAACCGTAGTTCCGTGCGGGGGCGGGACGTACCGCAAGCATCGCCTCGTCGGAGGTCCAGTCCACGTCCACCCTGGGCGATATGATGTGCATAGAGCCGTCCTCGGGGAAGGAGCCCTGTTCAGCTCTACGTATCAGCTCGTTGAGTAGTGCAAGTTCTTCCTCGTCGGTGCGCACTCCTTTGCTCGACAGTATGCCGTGGTACACCTCGTCGAACTCTCGGTCCAGGTCATCGCCGATAGCCTGCCCTGCGGGTCTGTATTGTCGCGTGAACATTTCCTTACTCCTCTGCTCCTCTGTACTCCTCAGATCGTCCAGCCAGGGGCGAATCGTGTTGTTGAGCTCAGTTGCCGGGCGGCCTACTCGCTTTTATTTGTCGGGCATGCAGTTACAATCACGAGCGCGAGAGCCACGCCCCTTTAGGGGCTGTGGCTGAAGTGCCGTAGGTGCGAAAAGTGAAAGCCCACCAATAGTGTTGATAGGCCCACTAAATCGACACATCCGTGCTATAATAGCGGCATTGAATACCACTACGATGAGCTCCGGGTACACCTGATTGTGTACCACCTGATATGGACGTCCAAACGCCGAAAGAAGGTGCTTCGCAATAGTGCTGCAGCGGATTGTAGGCGCATCATCCAGGAGGTTTGCGATGCCAGTGATTGGCGGATACTGGAGCTTGCGGTCATGCCTGATTACATCCACCTGTTTGTCAGAGTACGCCCAACAAAAAGCGCGGCGGATGTGGTCAATGCCGTCAAGGGGCGCACGTCGCACGACCTCAGAGAGAAGCACCCTCACCTGCTGAGGCTGCCTAGCTTGTGGACCAGAAGCTACGTCGCATCTACGGCAAGCAATATCTCCGCTGACACCATTGACACCATCCAAGGGTACATTGACGCACAAAAAGGTAGGTAGATGCAAGAACGCCGAACGTACAAGTACAGACTTCTGCCAACCCGTCACCAGGCGACTGTGCTTCAACACCACCTGGACCTTTGCCGCGAGTTGTACAACGCCGCGCTCCAGCACAGGCGGGATGCCTATCGCATGGCGGGCAAGAGCATCAGCTTTGTCGAGCAATCCGCTGCCCTGCCGGAGTGTAAGGATGTCCGACCGGACGTAGCTTCCGTATACAGCCAGGTGCTTCAGGATGTGCTCCATCGCGTTGACAAGACCTTCAAGGCGTTCTTTGCGCGTGGGGGCTGTGGGGGCTACCCACGCTTCAAGAGCAGAGACAGGTACAGTAGCCTCTGCTATCCTCAGTTGGGGTGGTCCTTGCACAACGACCGCCTGACACTTTCCAAGATTGGCACTATCAGATTGAAGCTGCATCGTCCTATTTGTGGGAAGGTCAAGACAGTCACAATCAGGCGAGACGGCGGTCTCTGGTATGTTTGCTTCTCTGTGGAGTACGAGTTCAAGGCCCCCACACACCAGGGCAAGCCTGTAGGTGTAGATGTGGGATTGGAGCACTTTGCTAACCTGTCCAACGGAGGGCAGATAGCCAATCCGCGCTATTTTCGCAAAGGACAGAAGCACCTGGCGAAGGTACAACACCAATTGGCGAGGCTTACCATGGGCAGTCCGCTCAGAAGAAAATACCGCAAGAGGGTCGTGTCTGCCCATCGCAAGGTCAGGCGACAACGTGCGGATTTTCTCCACAAGCTGTCTCGCAAACTGGTTCAGACGTATTCCCATGTTGTTGTAGAGAAGTTGAACGTCAAAGGGTTGGCGGGCGGAATGCTCGCCAAGTCTGTGAATGATGCAGGCTGGTCTGCTTTCATCAGTATGCTGAGGTACAAGGCGGAAGGTGCTGGTTCTCAGTTGGTGGAAGTGGACGCCCGTCTGACTTCGCAGACGTGCCCACAATGCGGTAGCATCCGAAAGAAGGGACTTTCGGAACGTTGGCATTCCTGTGTAGATTGTGGCTTTGAGTGTCATCGTGATATTGCCGCCGCTTTAGTCATTTTGAGACGAGGGCTATCGTCTCTGGGTATCCAGCCCCTGGATGCCGCCACCCTTCAGGGCGTGCGGAGTAGTCACTCACTTTGACAGGCCAATCAGGGGATGACAGCGGGCAGTGCGGGAGGAAGTACTCGCACCTCCAGATAGAGTCCTCCATCTTCCGAAGCGGACCACACGTCGGTTCGTTGCCTCGAAGCAGATGCCATCTCGAAAGGGTCTACCAGGTCCGACCAGTTGAGATCCGGGAGTGACACCCGTACGCGCCCCGCCCAGACCCACTCCAGACGAGCGTGCCCATTAGCGTTGGTACTCACGGTCTTCTGCACCGAGTTGGTGCGCACGTTCAGTAGCGCCACTCGCAGATCGTGCAAGCCCTCGCCTGGGTCGGGCGCGCCGTTCTGGTTTTGATCCAGGTAAGCGACCACATCGACGCTGGCAGGTAGACCCGGCGACCCCGGCTTGGGAGATGGTGATGGCGAAGGAGTTGGAGTGAAGGTGAGCGTTGGAGTAGCAGGTAGGGGTGTAGGAGGTGGCACGCGGGTATTAGTCGGAACAGGTGCCGGTGGAGTTGGACGAGGAGTGGGTTGCTGTTTTGGGACTGGTACCTGGACAGGCTGCATCGGCCCGGAGCCCTGTCCATAGGGCCCAGCTGAATTTGAAGGTTGTACCGGCTGAACAGGTACAGATGCCGAAGGCGGCCCGAGATCTAGCACTGCGAAGGTGTAGGTGGCTCCTCGGGGGTTCTTGAGGGCGTAACGATAGTTGAATACCTCAGCTGCCATCTGACCGTCTGTGTCGACGCAGGCGTGGGCAGCGGCGAAGTATCCACCCTCTGCGGGCCCCATGCTCGGGTTGTATTCGGCCAGCAGTTTACGCCCCTCCTTCACAGGCGGGTACCACCAGATGCGGATGGCGTGCTGCACCTTCCATTTCCCCGTGAGCTGTTCGGCATTGCCATTGATGTCGCCGGTGAAGGCTCGGTAGCAGCGTCCCCTGGAGACATTCCATACATACCAATCCCGATCCTCACCAGGGGTGGGGTTCGGCGCGGGCTGAGTGCGAGGCAGCAGGTTCAGGCTGCGGTAAAGGGTGCCCGTCACAACCGGTGCGGGGCCAAGCAGGTCATCCGTGCCGTCGTTAGGCTCCATCTGGTCAGGCCAGGAACCATCACCCGCTCCCGCATAGATTACCGGCATACCTCCAAACTCTGTCGACGGCGTCAGTATCGGACGCGCGATGGGTGAAGGGGTAGGAGAGGCATCGCCGGCGTACGTTGTCCCGGGAGCCGCCAGAAACAGGGCGCTCAAGAACATACCCACAATTAGCAACGCTGGTATGCTCGCGGCACAGTGGCTCGTTGGCCGCCCCTTCGTATCTGCATCGGAATTGCGCATGGCGCTCACATCGCTAGAGATGATTGATTGCGTTGCTTCTGTATGCTTGATCACGGCAGGCGACAAATCTCTAGTTGATCTCATCAGCTTCTCCTGGCTCTTCGCCGTACTCTACCCCCTCAGCAAGCCATGTGGACTTTGGATGGGCCTTCAAATCCTGCCCGGCAGTAGTTGCGCCATCTACCCTGTTCTGACTTACAGAGCTGTTCGGCTTACTCGTTGGCCCTCTTGTTGGTCTCGGCGGACGGGGCTTTGGTTTACTCTGCTGGCCAAGCTTGACCTGTGGTGCGAGGTCAACCGCATTACCAGATCTCCCTGGTAGCTCATGTCCAGACACGTACGCACGAGCGTCTGCTGGCGTATCTTCTAAGGGGGCCTCTAGGGTAGCAGGCGTAGCTGTAAACATGGCTGGAGATACAGCAGGCTCAGGAGCAGGTACAGCACCGACGGTGAATGGATGGGCCGAGTAGGTCTCAATAGGCACGGAGTAAAGCTCGTCGCTTATGGTCATGCCTTCGGCGAGCAACGTGCCCAGCGTCTCCTCAGCGCTCTCCCGTGACTTGTGGCCAGGCGTACCGGGAGGAGAGAGCCGAGATGCCTGTCGTAGCGTGTTAGTTCGCACCCTGTCCAGAGGCTGAAGCATGTCAGGTGGCACCCCCGCTGCACGCCACTGATTGTGTCGCTTTGTTTCATCCTTCTCCGGGATGCCTGCTATAACCCCTGCCATGTCGTGGGCGCTCGTCGCCACGTCCAGAGTGGTGGACACATCTGTCGCTGACAGACCTACATAGCGTGCGATCTCGACGAAGCGCTTGATGGGCGCAGTGCTGGTACGGAGTGATGGCGTACCCAGCTCTTCTGATACGGCCTGCACAGGGTCAGAAGCATCCAACAGGCTGGCCTCCACTATTGCTCCTTTGACCTGCGGCCAGGGCAGAGCGCGCTTCAGCCCCAACCCCGCAGATAGCATGAGCGCCATATCACCGGCGGGTATACCTTGATCGGCTTGCCCAGTGGTATCCAGGGAGCCAGGCGGCTGAATCTGTAGAGGGCCTCCCCGTGAGGAGACCAGGGACAGGACGGATGCTGCGCCTGGCGAACTCAGGTCCAGATAGCCGTTAGGCCCCACGAAGCTGTCGAGCACAGCCTGGGGGTCCTCAATACCCCCCATCCCACCTGCGCTCTCAGCTACCTCTCCGGTCGCCTCAAGAACCCGCAACATGCCATCGGGCGAAATTACGCCCTCCTGAAGCATGGTTGCGAAGCGCTGCCGATCATCGACAGACAGGTGGCTCAACTTACCCTGCAGAGCATTCGCATTCAAAGGCACTCCGCGAGCTACCCGGTCTGCCAGTTCCCGCACATCGGACAACACCTGGTGTCGCGCCTGGCCCTCGGCACCGGACCACATCGTCAGACCAGATGCTCGCCCGACTTTGTTTGCCGATAATCCAGTAGGAGCTTCGCCGTCGGCAGGTTCCCAGGCCACCAGAAAGCCTGGGCGTTTCCTGGACTTCTGCACATGTTTGCCTTTCTGTAAGAGGCCAAGAATGTCTACGGTCGCCGGTATCAGATCGTAATGGCCGAGTCTGTGGTCATCCTCCAAGCGAGCGCCACTGTAGATCAACAGATAGCCATCTATCAGTGCGATCGCTCTGTTCTCGACCAGCACCGCATCATCAGCCGCAGCACGTACACTCAGGTCATTCGCCTTGAGCTTGAGCATGGTGGTTACGTAGGGCTCACTTTCTGAGTCTGTCCCCTCTCCAGTTGGCGAACTCCTCGTGTTGCTAATACCTCTGACAGAGACTGGCTGTATGCCGTTGTTGGCAACATTGCTTGATGGTGCAGATTGCCCGACACTACTTCCGCGAGCTTGTGGCTCCTGCCGGCTACTGGTTGATGCACTGGTGGCCGCGCTTGGGTTGGCGGCAGCACCGTTGTTGGTGGCGCTATTCGGGCCAGTAGCCTTTGAAGAAGTAGGCCCCCCGGAACGGACGGTCTCGTCGCTACTGCCATCAGCGTTGCCAGCGGATGTATTTGCGATGGCTGTGGAGGCACTTCCAGCTTGGTTGGGATTATTGCCGTCGCCCGCACGCAGGGATTTCCAGGGCCTTGAGTAACCTCGCCACGCCAGGCGCCCCATACCTGCTGTGCGCATATCACTGCGATACTTCTGCCTGCTCTCCTCCAGGGAGGTCCACTCACGGACCTTTCTCACCGCCCACTCTCTCCTCTGGGGGGAGACATTCTTCTGCTCCATCAGGATGGCAGCAGCTTCGTCAGCATCCCGGTCCAAGCGCAGAGCGCGAGCAGTTTCCAGCTGGTAAGCATGTTCGTGCGCCATCTGGTGGTAGCTTTCAACTGCGCTGTAGCCGCGCTGTAACCCCGCCAGTGGAGAGCGACCCACCACCGCCCCTGCTCTCACCCTGGCGGCTTGGAGGGCAGCACTGCCCACTGCGCTCAAGCCACCGCCTCTGAGCCCGCCCTGGCGATGGAGCAGGGTCGCAGCTCCCACCAGGGCACCACCTCCCGTGGCTACGGCCGCGCCCGCCAGCGCCGCCATACCAGCAACTCGGCCTGCGGCAGCAAAGGGGTCTGTCTGCCTGACGCCCACGCCTGTGGCGGAACCCACAGCCGAACCGATGACGTTGAGCGCCCCGGTTACTGTGCTTGCAGCCATGCCCACGAACTGGAACGAGAGGAGCATGGTGAGGGCAGATATGGCTATGAAGACCAGGGCGGTTCCTCTATCGGCGAAGATGATGAGCATCTGCACCAGGAACGCCAGCATGGTGGCCACCACGAAAGTTCGCACCACCAGGAAGAGATAGGCGCGCAGCACGGAGGCAGCTATGATTTCAGTCAGTGAGAAGAAAGCGAAGGGTATAGCGACGGGCAGCGAGATGAAGAGCACCATAGCGGCGATCGCAAAGAGCAAGAATATGACGGCTTCGATGATCGAGAAGAAGGAGGGGAGTGTGCCTTCGAGGAGACGCATGACCCCATCTTTGGCGTTTCTGACCGATGCGGTGCGCTCTTCCTCGTTGCCGTCTCGCCAGGTGAAGTACCTCTCATACAGCGCCCGCGGGTAGCCACCGGTGTTCTGAGCGTCGGCCCGAGCGCCGGTGATGTCCCCTTCCTCAGCCCCTACGAAGGCAGCAGCGGCATCCAGGCCGTTGCAACCCGCCGGGCAATTGGAGCCGACCGCATTGCCGAACAGATGCGGCACGTACCCAGGCGTCTGGCCCGGTAGCCAGAAGTCACCGACAGTGTTTGGCACGACCTGGTTGTTATATCTATTGACCTCATTCTGGTAGTTGATCGTTGAGGCTATGAGATGAGCTTGTTCCTGCAACCCGAGCCTGGTGCTTTCCAGCCCCGCTACCATCCCCGGCCCTGCGGAGAAAATGATGACGGCTATGAAAAACCAGAGGATGACCTTGTTGAACTCGACTGCCTGGAACCTGCCGATCAAGGGACGAGCGATAAGGGTAAAGGCCAGTATGGTGAAGGCAAGCATGATACCCAGGTAGACCAGTTGCTTGAGTAGTTCGTTGCCCTGCAGCAACTGGGTCATGAGGATGCCCAGCAGGTTGTCTTGCCCACCGCCGCCGACGAGCAGCACCCGGAACCAGTGAAGCAGACCGGCTATCATGAGCATCATTCGGTCGAGAGTCCACAGGATCCCACCGATCATATTCAGGATGTTGAATATGATGCCGTCGCGTATAGCGCCCAGATCAGGCCACATGTCGTCTAGCCCTCCTAAGATTCAGGGTCGCGCAGAGCACATAGCTGGCAGTACTTTGAGACATGATCATTGTCGTATCCAATTCCGCCGACGTGACTCTTTGTCAACACGTGCAGGTGCATTCTGCTGCGAGGTGCGCCTTGTGGCCCATGCTATTGCCACCAGTCCGCCAATGACCAGGCCAGCGACCGCGACCCACCAGGCGCTGATCAGGTGCGTGGAAGTCTGCACAGTCCTCTGTGAAGGCTGCTGGTCGGAACCAGGGACCACGTATGCGCCCGATGCATCAAAGGTCGATTCCTGGGTGCTGTCACCTGTACCGCTGCCGTCGCTGCTCGCCTGACGTACAACGCTCGGCGTTCCGACGGCCCCTACGGTTATGCTCGCAAGCGGAATCGGAGGGGCATCGTTTGCGGCTGCCAGATCGATACCAGGTAGCCAGCCGCCTTGCCCGGAGGAGAACTCCAGGACGTAACGGCTCGTGGTCGGCCCCGCTCCTGGTTGTACAGGTTGCTGGCTGGGACCCCCTTCTTCGTTCAGAGCAGTTACCTGCTCGACGAAACCGCCTCCCTCGCGAGTACGACCCTGAGGATAGAGGCCCTGCAGGGAGGCCGGAACAACGGATGCTGTATCTTGTTGGTGGGTGACCTCGCCCTCAAATTGAAGGATCCACGTTCCTTCACCGAGCTGGTCAAAACGTACCAGTCCGCGCTGGTCGGTGGTCGCCTTTAGAGTGCCGGTGACGATGGGTGTGCAATCTACCTCAGGCGTCGACATGGGTGCGACGCCGCCACCCTGTCCAGCGCTAGGGCCAAACTGGTTGGTCTCACGACCCGCCACATACAGTTCTGGCCCGCCCATAGCTGGCGACGCGGCGGTCAACACAACCTTTACGCCCATGGCGGCCCTGCCATCAAGGAAGCGTAGCAGCACCGATCTGCTCTGGCCGCACATAGCACCTTCTGGGCTGTGTTGTGAGCCGCCTGCTTGCGCTGCTGCTCCTTGAGCAAACATCAAGCCGCTTACGCACAGTGTCATCAGGAGCACCACCAGGCTCTGCCATCTGCTAGCGAGCAGGCAACCAGAAGAGAGGGTATCCCGCTGCGCTTTTGAATGCCGTGTCCACTCGAGTCTCATATCTCTCCTCCCGGCCAGTTATTACCGGCTGCCGCCATTGAGGCCGAGCAGGTTGAAGGGGTCAACGAAGCCCTGGCCGGGGCGCTGCACCTGAAAGTGGAGGTGCGGGCCGGTCGAGCAGCCGGTCGAGCCCATGAGGCCGACGATCTGCCCAGGCACGACGTGGTCGCCTACCTCCACTCGCTCCGAGCCAACGACGGTGTGCCCGTACTTGATGGTGTACGACCCTGACTGGATCACGATCACCCAGCCCAGGTTCGTGCGAGGCTCCTCAGCGCCTGGGAAGGTGCAATGCACTCCCTGAGACACGCCCACGTATGTAACCGTGCCTTCCGTCACGGCGTACAGCGGCGAGCCTCTGCGGTCGGCGAAGTCCACGCCGGCGTGGAACCAGGGGCGGCCAGGTGGGCAGTCGTATCCTGAGATTTCGGGGAAGGCAGTGCAGCCGAAGTCCTGGCTGATATACGTGCCTCGGCGCACGGGCCAGCCCTGGAAGCTGCCATCTATTACCGGCGTTCGCCTGACCAGAGGCTCTTGCCAGACGGCTCCGCCCTGATCTCGACTGGTGACCGGACCGGATGTGTTGTCCCGGCAATGCGGATCGGCGGCTGGTCTGAACCAGACTATGTTCTCCGCGCTGCCGGCGTCATAGCGCAAGTCAGGATTACTCAGGTCGGGCGCAAACCCCACAGCTAGCCCTCTTCCCGAAGGAGCTTCCAGTGACATGTGGAGCACGCGGGTCTGGCCGCCGTGCAAGATGGCCCAGTCGTCCTGCCACACTGCTCCGGCAGCCTCTCCGGCGCGTTTTGTATACCCCCACCTGCCCGACAGCACCTCGCCCGACTGAGTGGCGACTTCACGCATTATGGTGCGGAGCGGCCAGGTGACCGTGAGCGTCTGACCGCCTTCATTGGCTACTTCGAACGTCCACACATGGGCCACCATTCCCTGAGGTCCGGGAGTGGGGAGAGGTGCGGAGGTGGTGTAGCCTGTGAGGGTCATCCGCAGAGGGCCCATGCGCACGTTTTGGTCCATATAGAACGTCGTGGTGGTGTGAGAGTCCGGCATCATCTGCAGGCCGTAAGGTGTGGCCGTAGGGAGTGGTGTTGTGCATTCCAGCACCGGCTCCGGAGTGGGAGTGCCCGGACCAACGGTCGGCCCTGGATACGGTTCTAGCCAGCACTGTGTCGGCACGGGCGAAGGAGTAGGGCAGTTCCAGTAGGCGTTGTATAGGCCCATCTCGGTGGAGTCGGGCAGGTCAGAACCGGCGCGACACGCCAGCAGCACGGCAGATGCGAAGCAAAGAAACGCCGTGAGGTAAGCTGCGCGCACACTTTTATACTCACGCACCGCGGCAAAGTGCTTGCGCTCGCTGCTGTCTGAATTTGACGATACTTCGCCGGGTGTGTTTGACCTCGTCATACTCTTCGCCCTATGAGTGTTCATAGTTGTCATGGTTGTTATGGTTGGTTGTTGGCCGAAATCAGCGTGTACGGCCATATGGCACCGAAGAAGGCTTCTTTGCTTGCCCCTTTCTCCATCCAGATCAGCCATGCAGCTCCTGTGCTGTCCAGCGCCCCAGCGCCCTGCAACTGGTTCATAGCTTCGTACTGAGTAGGTGGGAAGGCTCGGAGGGGCGTGGTTTGCCCGAACTGTGGCCCTACTGCGCCATCCCAGGCGCTGCCGGGCGCATCGGGTAGAGAGTAGGCATAGGCGGCGAAGTATTGTCTTATGCCGCCAACAGCCGGCGGAGCAGTGCCGTACCTGTAAACCACGAATACCCTGCTGCGTTCTGGCACCCAGAATGGCTGGGGCAGATGCACCTTCGGCGCAATTGTCGTGGCATCGGGTTGCAATCCTGGAGCGAGGACACCCTGTTCAGTGCCCTCGCTGTACCCTTCTTCCGGGGTAGTGGTTGGTTCTGGTTCTCCAGGGACCGGTGGGAAGTAGGCGAAGGTGTCCTCGTCTGTCCAGTGAGGCCCGGCGGGTGTGTCCGCGTCCGGGGTATAAACAAAGCAGATGCGCCCCGTGGAATAGATGCTCCAGAAGGCGTACACAAATGCACGACCCTGATACCGAAACGCCAGGGCGCGCAGCGACGACGGCCAATAGTCGAGTATACCCAGCCTGGCGTTCATGGCGTCGCTGTTCGCTAACTCCACTGGCTGATGCCATCCCTGCCATTGCCCATCATCCCCGGTATCGCTGTAAGTGGCGTACACATTGCTGCCATCATCGAAGATTAGAAAAGCCCGGTAACCCCCACCCTGCGAGCCTGGCAGTTGCAGGAACGCGAAGTCGCTCTCGAACTGGCGTCCGGACGTCATCCTTGGAGGGGATACATTGGTCCATTCTCCTTGCGGCGAGCGGCGGAAAACGCGCACGAACGAGTCCGGCACCTCCGGCCTATCTGCGTTCCCGCCTGTCCACGCAGCCAGCAGCGCACCGTCGGGTGCGGCTTTCAAGCGCACGTTGTTGCACCAGCTCGGGCTTGCATCACCTATGCGGAGGGGCTCTGACCATCCTCCATTCCCATCTCCGGAGCGCCTGTAGAGCGCATCAGTGAGACTGGTGCCGGCGCGCCTGTCGCAGTAGAGTGCGTGTACATCTCCGTTGGGCGTGATGGCAACAGCCGAATCCAGATAGGTGGTCTTGAACCCGATCTTCGATTCCAGGACATTCACCGATCGGGCATCGGAAAGGGTGTGGGTCTTCGGATCCATCCGTCGCAGGTAGACTCTGTGCTCGGCGTCCGTTGCCTGGTTGGTGTTGTCTTGCGACCAGATAAAGGAAGGCGCGCCCGTTACAGGATCTATCGCGGGCTGGCCGACGCCGGCGTTACCGGACATCGACGCGAGAGCCCGCCCTTCTGAAGTGCCACTGCCTCCCGAGGGCATCGGCGTGTTGATCGGGAAGGTTGGGAAGACGGGCGGGGGAATCGTGGGCCGCGGGGTGAGGGTGGGCTGGCCGGGAGCGGCAGTACACGTTATGGCTGGTGGTGGCCAGGCCGGCGGCTCGGTGGGCTGCCTCGGAACCAGGGTGGGATACGAACCACCGGAAGGTCGCGTTGGAACAGGAGTGTTGGTGGGGCGGGGAGGTATCCAGGTGCCGGTGGGCGTTGCGGTGCCTGTGGGCACGGTGTATTGCTGCGAGCCGTAGGGAAAGCAGTTGCACCTACACGCAGTGGCTGTGGCGATAGCTGCTTGCTCGCTCATCATCCCGCCCGTGCAGCCAGCCAGAATAGCCTGTAAGGCAAGTAATCCAAGGATCATTGGTAACCAAGTCACGGAGAACGCCGGCATACGGCGGGATGGCCTGCCTCCCTGGGAAGGCCGAGGTACGACACGATCAACAGAATGGTCGGCGAAATCGGCCTGGCACGTTATTTTATCTACTGTATCTGGTGTGTCGGGTGTATCTGCCATGCTTCGCTTTCATCAACTCCAACTCTAAACTCCGGTCAGATATGCCTGATAGCCCTGCTGGTATGGCTCGAATGACTATGTGAAAGACCTGTCATGATCCGTAGATCCGCAGTAAAGACTCGACGGGTGCAGGCGAAACCAGGCCGCCATCGGCGCAATGCCGCTGAGCCAAGCCTAGCATCGGGAGCGTCACGCGCTCGTCACACATCTAATGTAAAACCCGGAAGTTCAACTGCAGTTTGGTGATTTCCGGCCGCGAGCACAGACCAGAACTACGGCATACTTGATATTTGACAAATGGTATCATTATCTGATAGAATGCAGTGCATAGGGAAGAGTACGCAGGCGCGGCCGCCGGGTAGATTAGGACGCGCCTTGAGCAAAATCGTAATCTGCGGATCAGGACTGGATTACGGGGGTCAGGAGGTAAGCACCATGAGCGCAGGCAGCAGTATCAGAGACGAGATTGAACGCTCCACAGAGGGCTTGCCCCTGCTCGGGTATACAGTGCAGTGGAGCCTGCGGGGGTTGCAGGTAGAGCACGACGATCTGGTCAAGGCATTAACGGAGATCGGCTTCCAAGGATACACGCCGGATCCGCCCACGCCTCGAAAGGCACTGCGTAGAGCGATAGAAAGCTGGGTCCTGAGGCGCGCTCAGGCAGGGCAGGGGGCAGGCTTATCAGGACGGGACGTCGAGGGTGACGAGGAAGGCGAAGTCAGGGGAGAAGGAGAGGAAGGAGGGACAGGAACCCACACTTCAGGGCAGCGTAGGCAGGTGCTGGTGCGCACCATCAACAGGCGGGATAGTGAGTACCTCGTGTTCGCGCTGGTGCTTGAGGAAGCGGATTTGCGCTCCCTTGGCCTATCTTACGGCACCGACTTGCGGGTGCTACTCCGCAAGTCAGACCTGTCAATCGCCATCACCACTACGCCGAGGGGGCGTGTAAGCGGCGATACAACCCCGCCCATCGCCGCCGGGCTGCCCGAATACTGGGCGCGTTACCGCAGCCTGCACACGGCTTCGGACCTGTCACGGGTCGTCTGCGACATTGTACGTGGCATGGGAGCCATCTCATTGCGAGCCGGTGGCGGTACATATTTCGTCCCTCCATCTGCTGTCGGCAGTCTGGATCGGCTGCGTACCCTGGTCAGCAATCTGGAAGACCTGAACTTCAAGAGAAGAGGCGGGTCGCGAGCACGCAAGGCACGAGAGGCACAAGGGGCACGGGAGAGCAATAGCTTTCTGCTGAGTCTCGGCGTCCCGGACGCGAAGTTTGCGAGGCGCAGCCTGGCCAGGGCCGCTCATACCAGTTTCATGGATGAGTTGGCCGTTATGCAGACAGACTTGCAGCGCTTCATCGTGGCCCCCGCGGGCACCGTCAAGCCGAAAACCGTTTCCGAGCGGCTCCTGCAATACAAGGAAATCTATGCTCGTGCCGAGATGTATGCAACGCTCCTCGACATGCAGAAAGACCAGATCACAAGCGCGGTGCATCGGTTGGAAGCGCAGGCACAGGCGATCGTAATGGCAGTATCAGCCCCTGACCCGAGCGAGGTTGAGAGTAATGAAGGCAGCCCAGGAAGCGAAGAGAGTACGGCGAAGGATGCGCCTACACCACGGCATGCCGGGCAATACAAAAGGCCCTAACTAACCCGAAAGTCAATCAGAGCCTTTGTGTCTCCAGGGGCTGTTACACCTCTGAAGTGAGCTTATGTTACCAGATCCCTGCGGCCTTGTCAAGAACCTGAAGATACGAGAATTGCGCTTTTATCAAGTTCTTCGGGCAAAGCATGTGATCGAGCGCGGCGGGCGCTGTCGCCATAAACGCAGGTGAGCATACCACCCAATTCTATGCGTACAAAGTCGGCACCGGTAACACGTGTGGCTATGTGAGCGTACCCGGCTCCTTCCTCTCGTCCCTGCCCTAACTGGGCCAATACCCAGATGGTGGCCTCACGGGCACGTTCGCGTCCCTCCTCGCCCTTCCAGTAGCTTTTCAGTGTCGGTAAGGGAACCTGCCACGGGCGCACATCGCGGAATATATCGGCCAGCGCCCAGTAGAGGCTCCGTTGTATACCTCCTGCAACATACCGGCCAGTCCAAAGCGCCTGAGGAGTTCCTTGTTGAATATCTGCGCCACCTGCAAACCATTGACCTCCCACGGGCCCTAGCCCGACCTAGTCGAGCACCCGCTGGGTGTCCTGGCGAGCGCGCTCGTGAGCTTTCGCGCCCTGCCAATAAGCCTGCGGCACGCGCACGCCCATCTACCACTTGACCGCCAGCTTTAAGTTACCCTAACCACGGCGCCCCGCTCAGACGCTTAGTCCCTACGTGAGCAGTTTCAAACTCAAGTTGAAGTCTCTCTCGGTGCTATTATTTACTCTGCCGCCCTGGCGCGACTTTCGAAGAGAGTTCGCATGAACCTTGACAGATGGCTTCTAGTCCCCTAGTATAGTCACTATCTTACCATCATGTAAGGCAGCGGCCATTCGGACTGGTACGCGGGTTTACAGGAGAAGATCACAAGGTGAGCAAATTTCCGCACAACTCACTTCCAGGGAACAACAGTGCAGAGAACGGTGCAGAGAAGGACCTGAGCCGGTCGACTGAAGAATTCGGCCTGCCTGAGAAAGCGTATTCGTCCACGCAGGGAGCGCCGCCAAGGCGTAGGAGGCATGGCAATCCACCCCATACTCAAAAGGAGTGGTATAGCAAGTCTGAGGCCGCCCAGTACCTAGGTGTGGCCGAGATAACTATTACCCGCTACCTGGAAAAGGGCACCCTGCACGCGCATCGCCTGCTAACTCCCGGTAGAGAAGGGAAGCAAGGTGAGCAGGGGGAGCATAGTCCGTATGACTACGGACGATTGCGTATTCACAAGAGCGAACTGGATCGATACCTGGAGAGGGAAGACCGCCATCCAGACGATGCTCAGGCTTCTGAGGCCAGATGGCGCGCAAATGAGAGAAGTGCTGGGGGTAACCAAGCCACCACAAGCACAACAGCCCGTATGGGCTACGAACCTCAGGAGGAGCAGGAACTCGCCCGGCTTACACAGGCCGGAGATACCGGGGCGCTGGAGCGTCTGCGGCGAGACAACCTGCTCATGACCAGGGAAGAAGCCGCTCTGCGATTAGGCGTCTCCTGGCGCACCATCAAACGATATATCGAAAGTGGTGTGCTTCGCCTTGCGGGTTATTTCAGGTGCCCGGACAGCTACACCAGGGCGCACGTCTTTCGCTCAGATGTCGAGAGGTTATTAGGGCGTGATCAGCCCACTGCTCATGTCCAGGATCAGCGCCTTCCAGGCGATGCGGATGAGACCTGAGATAGAGACGTACCATATTCTGTAACAGGTTCCTTTAGACGCCTCTTTCCGATACCGATGCGTTGCATGCGCGACTCACAGCTGCTGGCCGGGTTATGCGTAGCGTACCAGCCATAATCAACCAGCCATCCTTCTTGCGCCTCATATTGCGCCCATACATTACCTGTGCCAGATTTGTTGGGTCTACGCCCACCACCTCGGCTATCCGCGCCAAATCAGAATCGAAGCGCCAGGATCGAGGCTGCACTTCTACTCTGTGGGCCATGCGCTCCAGCAACTGCAACTTTCCTTACTCCATCCGTCGATCCGACCTTGCCCTTCGCTTTTCCTTCCCCAGATTCATATTTCCGCTCCCTGCCCGAGGTTCGCATTCTCGATGCCTGTGCACAGATTGATACTTGACAAATGGTATCAGATTTGGTAGAATGGATGTGAGGTAGATAGAGGAGAGGGTTGCAATTATGGGTCTCGCCATCCGAGCAGTCAGCAAGGTATCGTTCGTCTCCGCAGGCTATGCCGAGTCCTGGGGTCATGGTGACCACATCAGCATCTCGACATTCAACGCCGGTTTCTCCGAGCGCCTCGACGGCTTGCGAGGAGGAGTCTATCTCATAAGGGGCAGCGAATTAGGCTTCTCGGCTGGAGGTTACGCAGACTACGGCAATTGGCGAGATCGCCTCTCCCTCCTTATGGTGGGCGTCCCTCAGGAGAGGGTTTGGGCCTGCAAGCATCGCTACGAGAATGCGCCGTTCGTTGAACTGATCGACTTCAGCGATTGCGAAGGTGCATTTGGACCAGCGACCAGCAAGGTGCTGGCAGCAGACTTCGCACGTTATGCAACGCGCATCGCCACTGAGGACTCCGAGTTCGCAGACCTTTACAGGCGATTTCGTCAGGCCTTTGAACTTGCCAGCGACACGGGCTTCGTCCTCTACTGCTGATAGCCGGGCCGCAGGGCGGCGATTGCTTGCGAATGAGACAGAAGAGCATTCCCGACAGAGGAGCATTCCAATGAACGCCTTCGCATTTATCGGCGAGCGACCTTCTATGCGTGCCGTGCAGATCGGCGCTACCTGGGAAAACGGCAGACTTGCCGGTAAGACACTGCGCGACACATTGACATCGCTGGGGATTGATCCCGACCGCCAGTGCTACCTCAATCTCTACATGGCCCCCAGGAGGTCCGATTGCGATCCGAGGGACGAAGCAGAGGCAATCACACAGATTCGAAGGCTGCAAACAGACGGCTACATGATCGTTGGGATGGGGCAGATCGTTTGCCGACGGCTCGAAGCATACAGCATCCCCCACCTGCAACTCACGCACCCCGCTGCAAGAGGCAGCATTCGCCGCAGGGAACACTATCGGGCCCACGCAAGATACGTTCTTGTCGAGACAGGGCAACTGGCCGCACTCGGCTCCTAGTCATTGACCTGCTACAAGCAGCACTATCTCGCGCTGCCAATAAGCCGAAAAGCCGAAAACTGAGAATGGGAGGTTTGAGATGAGTGGCAAAGTGACAGATTTGATAGCCTTACACTACCAGGCAGGGGGCTCCGACAAGGTATGGGCCGCTGCAGTGGTAGAAGAGGAGGATGCCAGCGCACTTATGGTGTCCTGCTGGGGTCGCCGCGGGGCATCCTTGCAGATCGGGGTCAAAGCGACGGTAAACCTGGCCGCCGCCCAAAAGCTCTTCAACAGCAAGAAGAAGGAAAAGCTAGCCGAAGGTTATGAGGAGATCGATTGCACTCTCTACGGCATCAGCACTACGCTGAGTAGCCTGCATCCTGCCGTATCAGGAGCCGCAAGCTCTATGGGCGCATCCACCGGCCCTGAGGCCACTACACCCAGAGAGACCCCGCGCATCGTGGTCAGCCACGTCACCGTCCTGCGCGACGCGGAGCTTACGACCTGTCTGAACGCAGCAGAGTATGGCGTCACCGAGAAGGTCAACGGGACCCGGTGTGTGGTTAGCTTCGATGGCGTTAACCTGCGCGCCTACAACCGGCGGGGTGTGGAGCAGCCGACCGTACCAGATGCCGCAAGATCTCTCGTAGAGTTACACGAGCCATTCATGGTGGACGGAGAGCGCATGGAGGGTGCCAGCGCCGGTGCGTATGCCATCTTCGACCTGCTGGAGTGGGGCTGCCAATCCGTGCGTGACTGGCCCTACAGTCACCGCATAGAGAAGCTCAAGGATGCTCTGATCGGCGCTGGCCTCATCAAGCGGGCAGGGGCGACACTGGCTCGTAACGTTACTGCCGTGCCGGGCCTGGCTTTGCTGATACCTGCCACCGAGCAAGAGGACAAGCAGGCAGTGATGTCGGAGGTGATGCTCGCCAGCGGAGAAGGCATCGTTGTTCGCACTCTGGATGCACCGTCGCTGCAGGGCGATACCCGCTACGAGCGAAAATACAAGTTCGTGGCCGAGGTAGACGCCATAGTCATAGGGATCAAGCCTGGGATCGGCACCGGCTCGGTGCGGCTCGGCCTCCTGCGACCCACAGATGGAGCCATCATCGATGTGGGGTGCGTGCGTAGCGGCCTTCGGGATGCGGATATAGCCCACCTGGGTGCGCTACTTGCGCAAGGTAAGGAGCCAGTGCTGACGGTCTCCTGTCTGAAGGCACGCACGGTCGGCATCAGCCTAGTGGAGCCCAGGACTTCCATATTGCACCTTCGCGATGATAAGTCAGCCAGCGAATGCACGACAAATCAGCTTGTAGAGCTTCTCGGACAGGACCGTGCAGCGATGATCGATAACGCCCGTCCGTGGAGTGCCGTGTTAAGCCGGGCAGCGTAAGTCGGGCGAGGTACCTCTGGGCCACGCAGCTGCCAACTGCACGGCGGGATAAACGGGTAATTTGAGGAGATAGTGACAGATGCTTAAGCTTTCATTCGCCGATCAAATAGAGTACAGACGACTCGCAGGGCGGGAGACGCTCGTCGACACACCGCCCGAATGCGCTTATCTATGGGAGAAAGGCAAGGCCGCAGGGTTCCACCTGGGACGGCTATACATGGTGAACGAACCGTTGGATCCCGGAGCCGGAGGAGCGTGGCACAGGGAGAGCGGCGACGTATGGTTGCACTGCCCCCCAAGCCCAGACTCACCCGTTCGTTCGCAAACCAACTTGCTGCACGAACTAGCCCACGCCGACCTACGCACACGTGCCACGGAGATGTTGGACGGATACTGGGATGGGGAGGCAGCTACCTGGCGCCGGGCGAGGGAGCTGGCCGTAGAGTGGGGCGTCGAGCACCTGCTGACCCAGGAGGCGCTCGAAGGCTACCTTCAGGAGACCGAAGAACTACGGGAGGCTCACCGTCAGGCCGGGAGCCTGGCAGGCAGCCTATGCCCGTACACCGCAGGGCGCGCCTATGATGCACTTAGGATAGCGTTGGCCGAGCGCCTGGGCGAGCAGAGTTGGGACCATGATCTGTTCGAAGCAGTTCTGTATGGCTATTGTGAACTGCCTGACTACGACGCGGCGGCGGTGGATTTCGACAGAAGCCTGCTGCGTGGGTGCTGGAGTCTCGGCTACACGCAGAATGGCGACTTTGGGTCTCTGGCTCTACCTCAAGACGAAAAGAGCGCCGGGTGTTTGCGTTATGCCATGCAACACATCACCCCGGCAAGTCGGAGGCGCGGCGATTGGAAGGCCGGAGCACAGACTATTCGTTACGAAGACGGTGAAGTAACCTATCTGTTCCACACGCGCGTTGAGAGCGATGCCGATTTGGAACAGGCCCTCTGGGCTCTGAACTCTGCTCTCCTCGACTACCCGCAGGCGAGTGTAATGGCGCATTGGGACTGCTTCGGTGATGATCTGGAGAGGCAATCAGCGAGAATATATCACCTGTCAGTCCACTACGAACATCCTGACGGCACTTCCCGCACCCCCATCACACGTGGAGAGATTTGGGTGCTGTGTCAGCCTCGGCACGAGCATTCAACAAAGGCGGAGGCAGCTTTACAGCGATTCATAAGAGGTTGGCTGAGGGTACAGGGCCTGCGATGTGGCCGATTGAGCGAAGGGTTGTATGAATTATGGAGCTGGCAAGAGGCAGCGCAACGCCGGCGTAGCAGTGCGCCGGTTGCGGAGGCTTCATCGGCTGCTTGAGATCCTGGGAAGGTCGAAATAGAGTGGGCATTGTGGAAAGTAGTCAAAGCCCAAGGCCGCTACGGCTTCAGACACTATGCGGCTAACAGACTTAGAGGTTCCGCGTCCTTTGGCGCGAGTTCCAGGCCGATCTTGCGCAGCGCCAGGTGCACGCCGTGACGCGCTCGCCGCTCGCCCAGGTGCGGGAGATGGGGCTCACCATTGCGCAGCTCGCTGAGCAGATGGCGCTTGAGGGACGAGTGGACTACATAGACGGCACGGTCACCGTTCTGTCTACCAGGATCGAGAACACAGACCAGCGCCTGGACAGGGCAAATGGACGGTTGGATAAGGCAGCCCAGATTGTCGGCCAGTTGCAGCAACGCCTGGGCCGCGTCGAGCGCAAGTTGGAGCCTGGTGCCGTCATAACAGACGAACAGGCATCCGAAATAATGAACAGGGTAAAGGCGATTGCCGAGTCTCTCAGAGACCCCTCGAAGAACCACTACCAGTCAATCTTCGGGGAGCTATACAGACTCTTCAAGATAACTAGCTATAAGTTGGTCCCGCAGAGCCGCTACGCCGTTGTATTAGCCGACAGGCCCTTTGTACCTCCTGGTCACGAGGTCATTTTCGCACATGGGCTACTTGCAGGTTTTCGCAGCGATTTCCTAGTTGCTTCGCATCTGCTGGTACCCCAGATCGAGCAATCTATTAGATACCTTCTCACTCTGAGCGACGTAATTCCATATGGGCTAGATGACGATAGGATTCAGAAGGCTCATTTGCTCGATACCGTCCTGAGAAGACCCGAAACAGCTCGAATCCTCGGGGAAGAAGTGGTATACGATTTGAAAGTTCTGCTCGTGGATCATCTGGGCACAAACCTTCGAAATCGCCTATCTCATGGCTTAATGAGGACGGAGGAATTCGGCGGGTGGCCGACAATATACTTGTGGTGGGTGGTCTTGCGCCTTTGTCTTAGACTTGCATTCACGGATGATTCACCTGAGCAGGCATCTGGAGAAGAAGCAAGGTCAAGCAAGTGAAAAAGCTGTAAGCACACGCGTGTTTGTAATCAAAACAACCAAAGGGCCAAACAGATTTCTATGGTCTATTTTAACCCATCTGAAATAACCTATCGGGATATTGAGAACCTTCCCGACATAGGAGTTGTTCGCCTTGTCAACCTTCTCATCAAAGATGAGGGCGAGCGGCTTAGATTGCCTGCAAATCAGGTCAGAACTACCCTGGCGATTACCGATCCGGATGGGGGTATCGACGCCATCACGGATGCCGTAGAGAAGGAGAGTTCATACTTTCCTCGGGGCTCCACAGTCTGGCAGTTTAAGAAGAGTTGGCCCGGCACGCCACAGCAAAGGGAAGCTGAACTCACGAAACCAGCCGTTCAAGAGATGTTCGCGCAGGGTAGCAACTATATTATGGTGGTTGGGCACCGGACGACCCCACATTGGAACAGAAAGCGGGAAGAAGCCCTCCGTGACTTGGCACGTGAGCATGGGTGCACAGGGGAAGTTCGCATTTACGAAGCCAATCTTATCGCAGGGTGGGCTTCAACCGTCCCGGCAGCACGGTTCGAGTTTCACCACCCCACAGGTGAGTTCATTCGAGCGGACCAAGCATTACGAGACCCGGTACACGCAACAGAGTTCGAGATGGATGCCGGACGTCAGACGATACTCAGCGCAATAAAGGAGCAGGTATTCTCTGAGGCACGGCAATCCTCATACGCACGGATTGAGGGCGAAGCCGGTATCGGGAAGAGCAGGTTAGCACTAGAGATCGTTCGTGATCTTGGTCTGGAGTCCATTGTTCTCTATAGCCAGAACGTTCCATCGAACTCATTTTTCACCTGGGTAGTTACTGATCCCCGCATCCAGCCCGTAGTTATAGTGGACGAGTGTGATGAGACAGACGCGATTCGACTTGAGCAGTGGGTACGCTTGGCCGAGGGGCGCCTAACGCTGGTATCAGTTGGGCCAATGAGGCCAGGAAGTGCCAGCGGTCAAAACATATACGTTTTGCCGAGGTTGGAGCAAGCTGCTGTGGAGCAAGTGATCCGTTCTTCAGCTCCAACCCTGGATGACATGCAAGTGCGCCGGGTTGCTGAAACAACAAAGGGCTACTTGAAGATGACTATAGCGGTCGCTGGTGCGGTTGCGCGCGGGGCGACTTCAATGACGCAGATGCGTGATGCCAGTCAGATCCGGCATGAGGTGACGCGCATTATGGTGCCTGGTGATGAAGCACATGATGCACTTGCCGGTGTAGCACTTCTAACTCGCCTGGGCTGGAAAGACGAATTGGAAGCTGAAGGCCGCGCGGTCGCCGAATTCCTCGGCTTAGGATGGAACGCGATGCGAAATGCTCTTTTGCAGTCGAGGAGAAGGGGGCTTGTTGTAGAGAGGGGACGCTACCTGTACGTTTCGCCGGAGCTCCTTGCTCTGTGGCTAGCAGCCGACATATGGGGATTCCAGGCTGATCGCGCCATCGAACTGCTTGATACTCTCACCTCGGAGCCTAGCAAGCAGGCTATGTTGGACCGCTTGGCGCAACTGGGGGATCTGCCGGGCGTGAGGGGCATACTGGGAGGTATGCTAAATGAGCAAGGCTTTTTTCGCGATATAGAGTCTCTCGACCAACCGCAGGCTGCTAGACTTTTCTCTGTTCTCGCTAAGGGAGTTCCCGAGGCAGCGCTCGCAACTCTGCAGCACATAGTCGACACCACGCCGCTGAACAGGCTTAAGACCTTCGGACCCGGCCGAAGGCACGTACTGTGGGCCCTCGAGAAGTTCCTTCCAAGTAAGGAGACCTTCTTCTCTGCTGCCCGTGTAGTCCGGAGGTTGGCTGAGGCCGAAAACGAAAGTGTCGGCAATAGCGCTACGGGTATTTGGCAGGAGTTGTTCCTTACGTTTTTGGGTCAGACTGAGGTCCCCGCAAGCGAGAGAGTAACCCTCGCGACGGAAGTAATGGATTCCGACTCCTTGGCCTTGCGCATGCTAGCACTCGATGCTGTAGCCTCTGCACTTCAAGGTCATGAAGTCGCGACGATCGTGCCTGAAGCAACGGTGATTCCACGGAGCCGCTGGAGACCTAAGACCTGGGGTGAGGTATCGGAGTACAAACGGCAAATGCTTACCATACTGGACCAGGGATTCAGCGATCGAGAGCCGGAAGTTAGAAAGAAGGCCCTCCAAGTCTTTCTAGACAATGCCAGATGGCTCGTTGAGGGGGGGATGGCGGAAGACGCCGTGTCCCGCTTTGTAGAGTTGTCAGGCGAGAACGAAGAGGAGGACCGGAATATATGGGAGCACATGATGGAGGTGCTCAACTGGTCTGGGGAACGCCTGACTGAGCAGCAGCGGGAAACACTGGAACGGAACCTAGGACGCTTCTACGGCGATTCACTCGCGGACCGGATAAAGAGGTATGTGGGCAGGCGTTCCAGCGTCGACTGGTCAATAGGCCATAAGAACCAAGAGCTAGATCCCAACAAAATCGCTAGCGAGCTAGCGGAGGAGGCGCTTACGCGTCTCAACGAGCTACGATCAGTGTTACCTTGGCTAACCTCGCCCGACGCAGAAAACGCGTGGATCTTCGCGCGGCGCTTGGGACAACTTGATACAGAGCATATATGGCTAGAACCTCTACTAGAGGCAACAAGGACGGGCAATAATGCGCAACCGCTCTCATTGTATCTCTCTGGGCGGGCAGAGGCGGGAGAGCAAGAATGGCGAGAAAACCTCCTAGATAAATGGTCTGAGGATGAAGCCCTCAGCAGGATCGTTTTCGAAGCCACAAGACTCGGTGCTTCAAGTGAGAGGGGCGTCACGCGCCTACTGAAGCTAGTAGATAAACAGTGGGTAAAGCCAGATATGCTAAGGCTGCTGGGCTATGGCGCTTGGGCGCAAGGTCTGCCAGCCTACCAGGTGGAGCAAATACTGAGGAGAATCCTGGCGGATCCGTCTACGCAAGCAACAGGTGCGGCAGCGCTAATACTCATCGGCTGGGTGCAGGACAAGAGTCAGCCAATCGATGACAAAGTAAAGACACTTATCTGGGAAATCCTGGAGCGACCGAGTGGCTGGAACGGTCCGGTCGATCTTGAGTACGAGTGGGAGCAACTAGCAAAGATCCTACTGCCAGGCGAACCTGCGCGGCTCGCGAGACTAATCTTGATGATTATTGCCCAAGCGCCGGGGCTACATCACGGCCGAGTTACGCTGCTGAGTGAAGCACTCGCCATAGAACCAGCTGCAGTCTGGCAAGTTATCGGAGAAGCACTACTCAGGAGCCCAAGCCGATACTATCTTACATGGGCACTTGAAGAGTCTGGGTTCATTTCCCAGGTGCCACTGGAAATCCTCAAGCCATGGTTGGCAAAGAAAAAGGCCAAGGGTGCCCAGGCAATAGCTGTGATATTGAAGCCGGGTGGCGAGCAGTTGAGCGAGCTTGTCCGTCTGCTAATCAGTGAATATGGGGACCAGGTTGGCGGCACTCTAGCAGGCAACTTCTTCAGCGGAGGCTTCATGGGAAGCGAAGCTGAGTACTTCCAACAAAAGCTCAATATTGCCCGAAGGTGGCAACACGATGAGGATGCTCACGTCAGAGAATGGGCATTTAGCTTGGCGCGCTCCCTTGATGCCCAGATCAAGGATGCACGGTTGCGCGAAGAAGAGGAAAATATCGGGTTATGAGAGAACCCGCGCGTTCAGCACAATAGCGCCGACGTAATATTTGTGGCACCAGGCACGGTAACTGGATCGGGGATAAGGCCTAAACCGTCGCTACAATCTTCACCGCTTTGATCGTTCATGACAGCGTAGATTTGGAGATGTTATGCCAGTTGTGCATATCAGTCGCCAAGACGAGTGGGGGACGCTGTCATCCTAAAGTCAGTTGCTGGGCGTGCAAATCTTCCAAGGCTAGGCGAGCACTATCATCGTAAACACATGAGAGCATGCCGCCCAGACCAAGGCGCTCAAAGTGCTTGCCTGTCACGCTTGCGACTATCTGTTCACGCTGTACCACTGGATCGAACCCTAGTTGGCTCAGCAACCAGCGGGTAGCTTCCACCGCACGAGCACGACCATCAGGGCCTTTCCAATAGCCCTTGGGGGTTGGCAATGCCACCTGCCAGGGGCGCATATCTGGAAAGATATCGCCAAATGCACAAAAAAGGCTGCCTCCATAGACTTTCTGTAACATACCAGCGAGACCAAAGCGACTAAATAGCTCCTTGGTGAAGGTACCAGCAATGCTGACAGGCTCTCGATCAGCAAGCCCGGCTGCTTTCAGAAGCCACTGCAAAGCCTCACGAGACCGGTCTCGTGCTCCAGCCCCTCGCCAGTAGCCCTGGGGAACCTTGACACCCATCTGCCAGGGCCGAAGGTCAGGTAGTATGTCAGATAGAGCAGCGAACCGGCTACTTCTGTAGACGCTGGCGAGCATTCCTTGCAATCCGAAGCGAATGAAGATCTCCTGAGTGACCTTCTCCGCAACTTCAGCCAACGATGCATCCTCTAAACCAAGCTGGGCGAGCATCCACCGCATGGCATTGCGGGCATTCTCTCGCCCTTGCTCTCCCTTCCAGTAATTGAATGGCACCTGTGTGCCCATCTGCCATGGTATCAGGTCTGGAGCAACGTCGGATAGCGCCTCGTATACCCCGCCGTCGTACACTATCGCTAACATGCCGCCCAGTCCCGCTTCGATGAAGTCGGCTCGGTCTATGCGGTTTGCGATTGCCGACTGGTCGATAGGCTCTCCTACTTTCACGAGCCCCAATTCCGCAAGGAGCCAACGGGTAGCCTCCCGAGCGTGCTCGCGTCCCTCCGCCCCTTGCCAGTATTCCCGTGGCGCACTCCTCACCTGCCAAGGCAGTAGCCCAGGTATTGCGTCTGCCAGAGCGTCATGAGGACTATTGCCATAGATGTTGGCCAGCATACCGCCCAAATAATGTTGCTGAAACGTCTCCTTCGTGATCGTGCGCAGGCCCGTGCTCCCTAGCTTAGCTTCAATAGCCAGCCTTGAAAGCATCCAGAGGGTCGCCTCCCTTGCGTGTTGTCGGCCCTCCTCACCTTGCCAAAACTCGCGGGGGGTTTTCGCCATCTGCCAGGGTCGCAACTCCGGGAAGATCGCTTTCAGAGCTTCATATGGGCTTCCGCTATAGACCTTACCCAGCATGGTGATCAAACCGGCGCGCTCGAACGCGTCTGCATCGACCACCTGCGCAATCTGCTCCGAGTCGCGCTCCAGCAGGCCCATCTCGACCAGCATATGGCGGGTTGCCTCAACACCGTTACGCCTCCCCTCCTCTCCTTGCCAGCAGCGCTGGGGTACTTTTGAACCCATCTGCCAAGGCCGAAGCTCGGGGAAGAGGTCAGACAGCGCCGCGTAAGCACTACTCCCATACACTTCCCGGAACGGAGCACCAAGCCCATGTTCAATGAATGCCGGCTTGTCTATCACCGCAGCGATGGCAACGGGGTCGTCCACGTCCAAGCCAAGAGAAGTAATCAGGCTACGAGTACCTTCGCGGGCGTGGCCACGCCCCACCTCGCTTTGCCAATAACCCTTCGGCACGTAGGTCTTTGGCTCCCGTTTAGGGAGTTGTGGGAAAGCATCGGTCAGGGCGTTATAGGGGCTGCTGTTGTAGAGGATCGAGAGCATGCCATACAGCCCATGCCGGGTGAACATATCTTCTGCCACCACCGCGGCCAGGTCAGTGGGATCTTCGTCTTGCAGGCCGTACTGCTCCAACAACCAAATGGTGGCCTCACGCGCGTGCTGCCGCTCCTCGTCGCCTTGCCAGTAGCCCATTGGCACGCCATTCTTCATTTGCCAGGGTCGCAGTTCTGGAAAGAGGTCAGACAGCGCTGCGTATGGGCTGTTGCGGTAGACAATGCCTAGCATGCCGCTCAGGCCCATACGTACGAAGACAGGCTGGTCGAAGACGCTAGCAACCTCTGCTGGAGGAGCCTTCTGAAGCCCAAGCTCGCCGAGCATCCAGCGAAGCGCTTCCTGGGCATGCACCCTCCCATCTTTCCCGGCCCAATACCTGTGAGGTGCCTCTGTTCTAACTAGCCATGGGCGCAGATCTGGATATACATCCTGAAGGGCCGCGAATGGACTGCCATTGTAGACGCACGACAGGAGACCTCCGAGGCCGTTAGCCTCGAAGGTTTCTTTATCAAGGCGGCGAGCAATTTCCGGCAAGGGAGCGGAGGTCAGCCCCAACCGCCTGATGAGCCATCGAGTGCCAATACGGCCATGCTGGCGCCGGCGCGGTCCTGACCAGTAGCCGCTGGGGGCCGTGCTCATCTGCCATGGCTGTAGGCCGGGGTAGATGTCAGCCAGGGCATCATATCCTCTGCGCTCGTAAACCGCATCGAGCATCCCTGAGAGGCCATGCTGCAAAAACATCTTTCGTGACACCCGCAACGCGACTTCTTCAGCTGAAAGGCCGCCCCAGCCATATTCGCCGATCAATCTGCGGGTGGCTTCCTGAGCACGTTGTTGGCCTTCTTCACCTTGCCAGTATCCCTTTCGAGAGCGCTCATGGCGCCATGGCGGGAGGGCCGGAAATATGGCACGCAACGCCGCGGTAGGGCTTCCGGCATACACCACGTCGAGCATTCCACCCAGGTCGCACCAGTCGAATACGGAACGCGGCAACAGGCCCACTATCGAACGTGGGTCTTGCCTGGCCGTTTTATCCAGGCCGAACTCTTCTAATAGGCAAGCAGTGGCAGCTTGCGCTCGTTCTATACCACTTACGCCTCTCCAGTAATCATCGCTAACCGGCGCGTGACGCCATGAGGCTAGCTCGGGACGGACGTCGATTGCAGCGTAGTAGGGGCTGTTACGATACACCACGCGCAACATTCCGCCAAGGCCGCGCGCTTGGAAAACTTCGCGCGCGAGTGTGCGGGCTACTATTAGCGATGTCGCGTCGTTCAGTCGAAGTTCTTCCAACAGATGACTTACCAACGCCTGAGCATGCTCCCGCGCTCCTGGAGCTTTCCAATCTGCTTCCTGCCTTTGTGCACCAGGTTGCGATCTGTCTGATGTGTGTCCCCGCTTCGGCACTCAGCTCACCTGCCCCGGTTCATCCGGGAAATAAATGACACCGCTGGGGAGCCTGCCAACCGATAGTATCTTCGCTACTTCCTGCGGCGAATAGCCGTGCTCGCTCATCCACACGCCCAGGTCGTCAAGGGTACCAAATACAGGTGATGCAGGCGTTCCTTCCGATATAGTCTCGTAAAGTTGCACGGCCGTGGCTTCGTCCTCTGTCCAGGACTCTCGCCTGTATATTCGAGGATCGGGCGGCTCGCCTTCCCAGCCACACCACTGCGCGAAACTCAGACCGGCTGTATCATCCGGGAACCTCAGCTGAGAAGGATGCCGCCCTTCTTCCCATAGCTTCAGGCCGTACTCGTAATCACGTACAGCCTCGTCGTAACTGCGATCAAAGAGAGGGATGTATTTCCCGTCTACGTCAACCGGGTGCTGCCACCAGGGTGGTACTCGCCTAATCTCTCTACCCACTTGCAAACTCCCTTGGTCGTTCTTTTGCAACTTAGAAGTCCCGGACGGATTTCTGTCATCGACCGGTATTGCCTTACTGTACAGTATCGGGTTCTAACGCAAAGTTGATACCGCTGGCAAACTCCCACTGAGAGCCACGCTCATGCTGCGATACGATACAGTCGCTCGAACGCCGATTGGCGTGTTCTGGCATGTGGGCGTTCATCTAGCCAATCGCTGACTCTCATCAGGTTGATCGACGAGGCCACCGCCAGATGCTGCAGGCGCGTTTTCGCTAAGCCCATATACCGAGCCCGTCGCACGCTACACACCCTCACCCCCTGCGATATTGTACCTTCGATCCCCGCCCGTTTGGC